>JBJKQT010000291.1:0-27322 GCA_046705065.1 Desulfocapsaceae bacterium | reverse complement strand
TATTATGACATTTTCAAGAAGATAGGGTCAAATTTTATTTGCCGACTTTTCCTTTTTAGGCTCATCAGGCTAAAGCGTACTTATATACAATACAGCAGGAGGCAAAGTTTATCGATGGAGGACGCATTGCGGAGGCCCGCCGGGGAACCACATAAGGCCCGAGGGGTTGCGGACAGGACGTCCGCAACTGACAGCAGGCCATGGACGGCCTGTCTGTCGGCCGTGGTGGACAGGCGATGAGGCCGGAGAGCGGCGTCCGGAAGCGATAAACTTTGTTGGATTGTTACTTTCAACTTTACCAAAGTACGCATAATCCGGAAGAACCCTTTTTTAGGTTTACCCTCCCATCGGAAAGGATATTTTCCGCATATCCGACAAAAGGCTGCTAGTGCGATCAATAAATGATCAGTTTTTATCAAAGACAGTTTCTTTGAAGTTTACAACTATTATTGATTAATTCAATACCGTTAGGCTTCTTTACAACCTTGTCCGCCAACAAACGCCCTGCGATTTCCTCTTGCATTTTTTTTCTCTCTGCTATACGTATGTAGTATAGAGTTATGCGCATATGCCAGAAATACCACTATGTAGTAGTAATTAAATAGGATATCTACTACATAGTAGCACAAACAGAGGCTGACCGACGCCATGCGCAGCTGTCGGAAACACGAAATTTGATACTACTTTGTGGTGGTTAATCATAAAGGGCGAGCCGCACCGTTATAATGTGCATATGCATAAAATACTACTTTGTGGCATTCTTCACAAACAGATAAGTTCTAAAACCGACACCCCGGGAGCCTTTCTAGCGCAATTCAGAAACCCCCCAGGGCCAAATCTCAAACGAGGAGGCAGCATTATGAAGAAACTAGAGGCACTTAACGAAATGACGAAGATGTGGGTATGGCTTTACAAGCATCCCGCACAGGACAAAAAGTACTATGTCACCCATGTGGCTAAACTCGAAAAAGCGTGGAAGAATGACTGCCCACTCTGCGAAGTTGCCGAGAACAATTGCTCCAATTGTCTCATACAATGGGATGAACAACAGGGCACTTTCTGCACCGATCCCGAATCGCCGTTCAAGAAGTGGAAGGCAACCTCCTTGGACAAACCGGATTACCGCACCTGGTATGCCGGTAAGATTATAGCAATGGCACAGAAAGCCACGGGAACGTTGAGGGCTTAGGCGTAAAGATTTTGGCTCTGTCAGGATTGACCTGAGTAGAGATTTACTTAGCAATACGCCAAGATTCAGCAGGCACAGTGGGTGCGCTTTTGTCGGATCGAATACCCGAATACGACCCACCGAAAGGTGTTAACAGTTCGGTCCGGTATCCCCTGTTCGTTTTTTGGTCACTCTTCGGGATTTATTCTTGCATTTTATGACAGGTTGAGATAGGTATGATCCCAAGTTGTTATGCGCATATGCAAGAAATACCACTCTGTGGTATCGCAGAATAAAAATTGTACTACTTCGTGGTAACAAAGAGTTATGCAGAGAGGCGCTCCCTGGTAATGTGCATATGACCAAAATACTACATTGTAGCATTATCTTCCCTCGATGTGGACATCACGCCGGGAAGCGTGTCCCACGACGAGGTACAGTGCGTGCTTTTTGGTGGAAAGTTTTTGATCACCCGGAAAAAAGATATCCGAACCGAACATATTGCAAAAGGTCCGGTTCGGATACCACCGGCAGGTAAATGCTCTTTATGCCCAAGCAGCATAGAACAGTAAGGAACGGTTAACCGACACAATCGAGCTAGATCAGGTTTAACACGAGGAGATATAATGAACAAAGATGAATTCATCCCCGCGAGAAAAAAACTTGGGAGAACACAAAAACAATTGGCCGAGCTTCTTGGCGTCTCGGTTAAAACCATCCATAGTTACGAACAAGGGCGAAGAGCAATTCCATCGTACATAGAACGACAGATTTTCTTTCTCCTCAGCAATCAACGTACCAGAAAACAAAACTTGATACCCTGTTGGGAAAAGAAACAGTGTGGCTATAAGGAGGAATGCCCGGCATGGGAGTTCCAGAGCGGTCACCTCTGCTGGTTTTTATGCGGGACAAAATGCGAATGCACTACCGATTCCAACCGAAGAGACAAACTGCAAAGCTGCCGTAACTGTAAAATCTTCACATCCCTTCTCGAATAGTGCGAAACTCAACCGGAATGGCAGTAAAAAGGCCATCCCGTTTACTATTTGCTCCCCTTCGAGGAATTTGAAAATAAGAGATAGACGTCATTCCCGTGCAGGCGAGAATCCAGAAAGGCTAATAACGTTGGAACTCGATTCATCTTTTTCACCTTCACGGGAATGGCTGACGTGAATACAAAAGACGCTATGAGCACTTGCCGGCCTCTTTTACTGCTGAAGCAGACAAGAAGATTCATGGAAACGCCTCATGTTTTCTCAAAAAAACACCTTTACCTGACATGCCCTCCCTCTTACATTATTTGCTTCCCTTACAGATTTATCTTAAATTAACAATATAACATACTGTATTTAAAAGACTAATTCTATTTAGTCTATTTCCACCCAAGCTGGTGGAAAATTATTTTTAAAATTTGGATATTTTCTGCATTTTTTTATTGACTCTTGCAGAAAACGGATGCATATGGGAATTTAAATTCAAGGTGATAACAGCAGGTTCCGTCACAAGTTACAAATCTTGCCAACAGTATGTTTTATTTATTTTTTTTAAAAAAGGAGAGAAGCAATGCGTCCGCGCACTATTTTTATCGACGAAAATGATGAACCTCCAAGCAAGGGGATGATACAATCCGCTTCCCCTCTCCCTTCCTTGGAACTCTTCCAATCATTTCGTCACAGATTTTTCCCGGCAGCCACTTCAGAAGAATGGAACGACTGGCACTGGCAGTTACGCCACAGGATTACGACCAGCAGGCAATTGGAAAAAATGATAGGATTATCTGAAAATGAAAAGAATTCCTTTCATTTCCAAAACGCCACGCTACCGTTGGCAATAACACCCTATTATGCCAGTCTGATTGACCCTGACAACCCGGACCAGCCTCTTCGCCGTTCCATGGTGCCGGTTGCCGGAGAACTCCTCGTATCCGCCGGTGAATCAGCAGATCCTCTCGGAGAAGAAAACCACAGCCCGGTTCCCGGCCTGATCCATCGTTACCCCGACCGCGTTCTGTTTCTTGTTACTGATTACTGTTCAAGTTACTGTCGTTACTGTACAAGATCGCGCATGGTGGGTAAACGTAAAAGCGGTGGCAAAAGGCAGTGGCAGAAGGCCATCGACTACATCGCCGGAAACCCGGCTGTGCGCGACGTGCTTCTCTCCGGGGGTGATCCTTTAACGCTGCCCGACGATCAGATCGACTGGCTGCTGAGCCGCCTTCGCCGGATTCCTCATGTGGAGATGATTCGAATCGGCACCAAGACCCCCGCAGTTTTACCCCAGCGTATAACATCTAATCTGATTGATATATTGAAGAAATATCACCCTCTCTGGATAAGCATCCATTGCACACATCCCGACGAGCTCACCCCGGAAATGTCCAAAGCCTGCACGATGCTTGCCGACGCAGGGATTCCGCTGGGCAGTCAAACGGTGCTGCTGGCCGGCATCAACGACTCAGTGGAAACAATGCGCCGTCTCATGCACGGTCTGGTCAAAATCAGGGTGAAACCATATTATCTCTATCAGTGCGACCCGATTCTCGGCTCTTCACATTTCCGGACTCCGGTTTCAAAGGGACTGGAAATCTATCAAGGGCTCAGGGGACATACCACGGGTTATGCAGTTCCCAACTATGTTATCGACGCCCCCGGAGGCGGAGGAAAAATCCCCCTCATTCCGGAGACGATTGCCGGTCGCGACGGCAATGACCTCTTGATCAGAAATTATGAAGGGAAGATTTATCGCTACCCCGATGTAATCGGCACCGACGAGCAATCCAGTTGCCAAGGGGAATGTTCATGAAAATAGGAATGACCTACGACCTGCGGGACGATTACCTGGCGGCAGGTTTTGCAGAAGAAGAAACGGCCGAATTTGATCGGGCAAGTACCATCGAAGCCATCGAAGGAGCCATGCGCAGGATGGGCCATGAGCCCGTTCGAATCGGCAATATCAAGGCTCTGGTTGGAGAGCTTGCTGCTGGCGGGCGTTGGGACCTGGTATTCAATATCGCCGAGGGACTCTACGGTTTCGGCCGTGAGTCCCAGGTTCCAGCCCTTTTGGATGCGTATGGAATTCCCTATGTTTTTTCCGATCCGCTTGTCCTTGCCCTTACTCTGCACAAGGGCATGACCAAACACGTCATCAGGGATGTCGGTCTGCCGACGGCCGATTTTGCCGTCATCTCCTCGGAAGACGATATATCGGCCGTCGATCTGCCCTACCCGCTCTTTGCAAAACCGGTTGCCGAGGGAACCGGAAAAGGAGTGACCCCGTCCTCTAAAATTGCCGGTCCCGCCTTGCTGGACGCAACCTGCCGCAGCTTGCTTGCCGAATTCCGGCAACCGGTCTTGGTTGAAACCTTCCTTCCGGGAAGGGAATTCACGGTGGGCATTGTCGGCAACGGCACCCAGACCCGTTCCATAGGGGTCATGGAGGTTATTCTACTTGACCGATCTGAACCGGATGTCTATTCCTACCACAACAAGGAATTTTGCGAAGAGTTGGTGGAGTATCGCAAGGTGGACGACCTTGAAGCGAGAGAGGCCGAAAAAATCGCTGTCGCCTCCTTCAAGGCATTGGGTTGCCGGGACGCCGGTCGGGTTGATCTGCGTTCCGACGAACGAGGCGTCCCCAATTTCATTGAAATCAACCCCTTGGCGGGTCTTCACCCGGAACATTCGGACCTCTGTATCCTTGCGGAAAAACACGGCATTTCCTACCAGGAACTGCTTTCCGAAATCGTCAATGCTGCAATAAAGAGAGATAAACCTGCAGCGAGAGAAGACTTCTGATGCGAATTGGTATTGTACACAATGAACCAGCCCGCCAAGGAGATCCGAACTGGGAATCCTCAGTGGATGTGATGGTCCAGGTCGCAGCCGTGGAGAAGTCTCTGCGCGAACTGGGCCATGACCCCGTACCGCTTCCCTTTTCCAGGGACCCGGCGATATTCGCAGGACAAATCCACCGCGAAAGCGTTGTCTGTGCTTTCAACCTCTGTGAATCGGTCGACGACGATGCGAACCTCACAGGTCACCCTGCAGCAGTAATGGAACTCTTGGGGCTTCCCTTCACCGGCTCGCCGTCTGCTTCGCTGACGCTGACCACTAACAAGGTCATTGCCAAAAGGGTTATGCAGGGAGCAGGAATCAAGACACCGACATCTCTGGTGTATCAAGGTGAAAAAAACTTCAAGAACACAGGACTTAGGTTTCCGCTGATTCTCAAACCCCAATTTGAGGATGCCAGCATCGGTATCGATCAGGAGTCGGTAATCACCGAACCGGGTCAGCTTTTGCCGTCCCTTCAGAAAATATTTGATCGTTACGGGCCGGTTCTGGTGGAGGAATATATTTCCGGACGTGAATTCAATATTTCATTACTCGGCTTCCCGGCACCTGAGGTTATGCCCTTGGCCGAGATCGATTTCTCGACCTTCCCGGACAGCCTTCACAGAATCGTCGGCTACAAAGCCAAGTGGGCCCCTGAGTCCTTTGAATACCGTGAAACCCGACGTATCTTTCCCGACAATCTTCCCTGGAATTTTGCCAGCAGAATGGCCTCTGTGGCGTTGGAATGTTTTCATCTTTTCGGGCTGAGGGATTACGGTAGAGTGGACTTGCGTTTGGATTCCGAGAACACGATCAATATCCTTGAAATAAATGCCAACCCATGTCTCAGCCCGGATGCCGGTTTTTCAGCCGCCGTCGCTGAAAGCGGCTTAACCTATACCCAGATGGTGGAAGCGTTGCTGCGTTTCGTTACCTCAAGGATCCGTCCATGACAATCGTTCGCCCCATTGTTTCGGAAGACCGGGAACAACTCCTGCGTTTAGTCAAACTGCAGACCAATTTCCTGGAATGCGAGGTTGAAGTCGCCATGGAAGTGATTGACGATACCTTTAACCCTGCACAAGACTACTCGACTCTCACCGCAGTGGAGGAAGACGGCCGGATCTCAGGATTTATCAGCTTTGGTCCTATTCCGCTCACGGAGCGGCGTTATGACCTCTACTGGATCGCCGTGGACCCGGCTTTCGGCCGGCACGGCATCGGTTCACAACTGATGGCGGCCATGGAGGAGGATCTTCGCAAAGGAGGTCCCGGCCATATCTATATAGATACCTCTTCAACCGAAGGCTACGCCAAGGCCCGGGCCTTCTATGAAAAAAACGGCTATCATGTCGCCTCCCGTCTCGCCGATTTTTACCGTGAAGGAGACGATCGGATTCTTTATCTCAAAAGGTTCTAAGATTCAGCGTCCTCTTCTCTTACCGACGACCGATCTTTTCCTCCGCCATATTTGAAATCCTGTGACAATACTCTGTGAGGCAAAAGGCCATAAAGCCTTTCGTTGTCCTTCTTTTTTCATCCTGCAAGGCCGAGGTTTCGGTAGAGGGTTAAATTACCGCCTCACAAATTTGACATGCCGTCTGGTTATGGATAGAATGAGTTACTTCTTTTGTGCAATCCGCACGTTTCATATTTTCAGAAAAAGAAATTTTTCCTTACTGTTTTGATCGTATCGGAACTGCTATATCCCCCGGATGACTTTAGGCTACCTTGAAAAATTCGATTTTTCGTTCAAATTCAAGGCGCGCGATTGAATTTTCCGGAGGCATATAACTAATATTCCGAGGATAAAATTTTCTCGCGCAACGCCGAAGTTGGACGAAAGGGCAATTTTTCAAGGTGGCCTTCAAGGGAGATGCCTGCAGACCACCCTAGCCCCACAAACATTTCACAGGAGGTTCCCAATGAACGACCGACGTGATTTCCTTAAGACAACAGCAGCCGCAGCTTCCCTTATCGCCCTGAGTTCCGTTTCCCAATCCTTTGCTGCAGAAATGGCACCCACGTATACCAATATCATCTTTACTAAAGACAATCTCGCCAGATGGAAAGGAAAAGAGAAGCTCCATATTCCTCTTGTAACAATTACCGGCTCCAAAGTATCGGTGGTCACCCCTCATCCCATGTCCGAAGCACATTATATCGTGAGACATACGCTCGTTCTCGAAGACGGAACCTATGTGGGATCAAAGACATTCACCCCTGCCGACAAACCTGAATCAAGCTACGAGCTTCCCATGGGCTATAAAGGAAAATTCCACGTGACCAGTTTTTGTAATCTCCATGACTTTTGGCTGGTCGAAGCCATGGCTTAGCCCGGATTTCTTACCTCATCAGTTCAGGCGGTGTCAGGTTCGAAGTTTTTGGCAAGGGACTGTAATTTCTTATGTGATTACAAATGAATCCCAGCCATATTGGTCAGAAGGGGCTGGGTCCACCTGTTTCACGGGTGTCTGTGGCCAGGACGGCCACAGTCAAGCCCCCAAGGATGGGTTTATGGCGTCCCTTGAGGCAGGTGGACCCAGCCCCGGATTAATGGCTGAGTTTTGTTTGTAATCACAATTTCTTATGCCGATTGCCAAAAGACTGAAGAAGATGGCACCGCTTGGACTGACATTGCGTGAACACTGTGTAAATTTGGCAGAGCATATGTTTTCTCTAATAGGTTTGCTGCCCTTTGGCTCCAGTCGAATTGACACGGCGTTTACGAAAAATCCGGAGTATTGTCTCAATGAAATACAGGCAATTGGTGAAACGCTACGCATCTTTGTCCCAATTCATTGATTTGGATCCTTGTGCACCCGGATATTCGACGATCACTGTCAATGTTGGGTATGCTTCTTTTTTCGATGGATGGGTTCGATCCTGAAAGCGCTCAAACCCACACCAAGGTCAATCCCTTCTCCCCTTGCAACTATGGACAACGATACATCGCCCTTGGTTACCACCTGAGCCCTGGACGATCTCATCACTCCGGCATGGGCTCCGGCGGCGCCGTACAGGCCGAACAGGTCTGAGATATTGTAGACCTGCGAAAAATCTCCATGACCGCGGAGCCTGTACCTACCGGCGGTGAGGCCGCCCCCCTGCATATTTATGGTCACTTCTGCCGTTTGACCGTTGCTGCAGGTGATTCGACCCGTCCCCGAACCCGATTCATAAAAAATCGACCACCCGGTCAGCCCGAAAACCATCGTGCATTTCGTCTTGGCGTATTCGGCAGACGAACATATCGATGCAAGACTTAAGGAAAGCGCAAAGAACAAAGCAAACAGAAGTACTGCACGTATCGGAATTTTACTCTGCATGGATCACCTCTCGATATCGGTATTTTGTCATTTGCAACATCAATTAAAGATGGGAAAATCTAGATATGGTATAGTGAAAATTGTTTGGGACCGGGCAGGAATATTATCCAATTAAGCGGTTATTAAATCAAGGACAAACCCATACGATGCAGTTTCGACTGGTGGTACGCATTCTTTCTTCCATCGGGATCTCCCTGCTTCTGCTCTGGATTCTTTTTTCCATGGTACAGGATCGTCCTGCGCATCTCATTGCGCAAGACATGAAGAACATTGCCGGAAGCCTCCCCGTGTGGGTCCTGCCGGTCTACATGGTCTGTGCCCTGTCTCAAGCATGGTTTAGAGCACTTCGCTACAGGCTCTTGCTGCAAGCCGGCATGGGAGAAGCTGAATCCATTCCGATCTCTCCCCTGTTTTTCCTGACCTTGTCACGCAACATGTTTGTCGATATGCTCCCTTCACGTCTTGGGGAAGCCTCCTATCTGATTTTGCTCAAAAGGGTTCTAGGAACAAGACTCGCCCATGGGCTCTCTTCTCTCTCGGTCTCCTTTGCCTTCGATCTGGCAGCGCTCACGGCCTTGGTGTTTGTGATGGGAGGAGCAGGAGTGTTTATCGGGCAGCCTTCGAAATCCCTGCTCGGACTCATGCTTTTTTTTGCAGGAATTGTCTGCATCGGTCTTGTCCTGCTCTTTTTCGGCTTTGGCTGGGCGCTTGGAAAACTCCAGCCGCTGCTGCTTCGACTTCAGGACTACCGCATTATTCAGTCAACCCAGCAACTCTTTGAAGATACATGGAACTCCATTCTGCACATTCGAAACAAAGGCGTTCTGTATAAGACATTTGCCCTCTCCCTTGCCGTGCGTTTTTTTAAGTACGCAGGTCTCTTCTTCCTCTTAAACACCATTTTGGCTACTGCCTTTCCTGCTATTGCCTCTCCTCGGATCGACGACCTGATCGTATCATTAGTGGCGGGCGAGGCGGCGGCGAGCATGCCTATCCCGGCGTTCATGGGTTTCGGCTCCTATGAACTGGGAGCAACATGGATGCTGAAATCGGCAGGTTACTCTCTTGCAGATACGACTGTCGCCGTTTTTCTTCTCCACCTTCTCAGCCAAATCATGGACTACTCGATGGGATTTTGCGGCACCCTGTACTGCATCTTCACCCGAAAAGCTGAATCCTGAATATTTCCGCCGCATTAACCGAACCATTTATTTCCCCTCATAAAGGGGACCATTTTTTTATTCACTTTTGCAACTTGAAACAAAATCAAGTTGCCTTTCTTTTTATTCATGTCACACACAAAGTCGCCCCCACAACGGCCCTATGCATCGCATCGTCTAATCCAATTATAGATAAATTCTATTTGACACATTAGCATATTCTATTATTATAAATCTGCTCTTTTCCTTACCTTGCTGCGCAGAAACATAATACGAAAAGAGTTGGAGCCCCAAAAGGAGAGATAGCAGGCATAAGCAACTGGAAAAAGCAAAAAACCGGAAACAAGCACGCATCCGTTACTACAATATTTTTTATTGAATTGACCACGGTGTTAAACTTCACGTAAAAAGGAGTGACTATGACGGTAGCTATCCATTTGGAAAAAAACAAGAAAGCCTGTTTTATAGACAAGGTGAAGGAGATCTTGCCGGAAGGCGGCAACCTGAACCTGTGTCTGACCTGCGGCGCCTGCGCATCCGGCTGTCCGGCCACGGGACTCGAAAACATGGATCCTCGCAAATTCATCAGAATGGCCGCCTACGGCCTCGATGAAGAGATCACTGAACACCCTTGGGTCTGGATGTGCACGATGTGCGGGCGTTGCATGCATGTCTGTCCGATGAAGATCAATATTCCCGCTCTGATCTACGAAGGCAGAAAACTCTGGCCGCGGGAAAAGAGGCCCAAAGGCATCCGGGGCAGCTGCGACATGGCACTGAGAAACATGAGCCGCGCGGCCACGGGCATCTCCGTCGAAGATTTCCGTTTTGTGGTGGAAGACGTACTGAAGGAGGTCCAAGAGACTCAGCCCGGATGGGAAGATCTGCAAGCCCCCATCGACAAACACGGAGCCCATTTCTTTTTAAGTCAGAATTCCCGAGAGCCAGTCCAGGAACCCGAAGAGATGGCCCCTCTGTGGAAAATCCTCCATCTTGCAGGTATCGACTGGACGTACGGCAGCGAAGGTTGGGCGGGAGAGAACTACTGCATGTTCCTGGCCGACGATGAGAACTGGCATAAAATCGCCGAGACCACGATCGGCAAGGCAAATTCCCTTGGCTGCAAAGTCTATCTGAACACAGAGTGCGGGCATTCCACCTACTCCGTATGGATGGGGCAACAACGATTCGGGATCGCAACGGAAATGGAAATCGCCCCCATGGTTAAATATTACGCCCAGTGGATCCGGGAGGGGAGGCTCAAGGTCAACTCAGACTGGAACCGCGACCTTAAGGTCAAGTTCACGGTCCAGGATCCCTGCAACCATATTCGAAAAAGTTTCGGCGACCCTTTGGCCGAAGACCTTCGTTTTGTCGTCAAATCCCTGGTAGGTGAAGAAAATTTCATCGACACGGTCCCTAACCGTTCAAACAACTACTGCTGCGGCGGCGGAGGTGGATTCCTCCAGAACGGGTACAAAGAAGCCCGATTTTATTACGGTCGATTCAAGCATGAGCAAATCATGGCTACCAAGGCGGACTATGTCATCACCCCCTGTCACAACTGCCATGCCCAGATTCATGAATTGGCCGAACATAACGGTGCAGGCTATCACAGCGTCCATCTTTGGACCATCATTGCCTTATCTCTCGGGGTCCTAGCCGAAAACGAACGTATATACCTCGGACCGGATCTCCTTGAAGTCAACCTGCCCGAATAAAGGAGAACGTGACAATGACAAAAGAAACGACAGGCGCCGTCCTGGTGGTCGGCGGCGGCATAGCAGGGATACAGGCTTCCCTGGACCTCGCCAATTCAGGCTATCTGGTCCACCTCATAGAAAGCAAGCCGGCCATCGGCGGGGTCATGGCGCAGCTCGACAAAACCTTTCCCACCAATGACTGTGCCATGTGTGTCATCTCACCAAAATTGGTGGAGGCGGGCCGTCATCTCAATATTGATCTGCACACGTTGACGGAGATTGAGGAGGTCAGCGGTGAAGCAGGGAATTTCACGGTCAAATTGCTGAAACACCCCCGCTACGTGCTCCTCGACAAATGCACCTCCTGCGGCGAATGCGCCAAGGTTTGCCCAATCTCGACCAAAAATGAATTCGACGAGGGGCTTCGTGACAGAAAAGCCGCCTACAAGCTCTACCCGCAAGGCATGCCGGGAGCTTATGCCATCGACAAAATCGGCACCGCCCCCTGCAAGGCCACTTGCCCTGCGCATGTCGGTATTCAGGGCTATATAGCGCTCATCAACGACGGTAGATACGACGACGCACTGAAGCTCTTCCGGCAGGAGCATCCCTTCCCCGGAGTCTGCGGCCGCGTCTGCCATCACCCTTGTGAAGGTGAATGCAGCAGAAATAGCGTGGATCAACCCCTGGCCATCCGGGAGCTTCATCGGTTTCTTGCCGATTACGAGAGAAAAAGCGGCAACTACATAATCCCGGATATAACGACAGCCAAACGGAATGAGAAGGTGGCCATCGTGGGCTCCGGTCCCGCCGGTATCACCGCCGCCTACTATCTGCTGCAGGAAGGCTACCAGGTCACAATCTTTGAAAAGCTGCCGGAGCCGGGAGGCATGATGCGCTACGGCATCCCCGAGTACCGGCTGCCCCGTGATATTCTTGCAGGAGAAATAAAAATTGTCCAGGACATGGGCGCCGAGATCAAATGCAATATGAACTTCGGCTCCGACATCACCCTGGAGAGCTTGAAAAAAGACGGCTATGCCGCGGCATTTTTGGCGGTCGGCCTGCATAGCGGCAGAAAGCTCGGCATCGAAAACGAAGATATCGAAGGCGTTCTGCAAGGTGTGGATTTCCTGCGCGATGCGGCCATGGGCAAAAAGCCTGATCTCGGCCGCGATGTTATCGTGGTCGGTGGCGGTAATGTGGCCATCGACGTAGCCTTAACGGCAAAACGACTGGGGGTAGAAAACGTGACCCTTCTCTGTCTCGAACGACGGGAGGAAATGCCTGCCTGGGAACACGAGATCCAGGAAGCCTTGGAGAGCGATATCACGATCGTCAACAGTTTCGGCCCCAAGAGCTTTTTCATCGATAAGGACGACAAACGGGTTTCAGGCATCGAGTTCAAAAGCTGCACTCAGGTTTTCGACGAGAACGGCTATTTCAATCCACAATACGACGAGTCCGTCTGCCAGCCCTTTTTCGGCGATACGGTAATCGTCGCCATCGGTCAGAGCACCAACCTGGCGGGGATCAAGGAACAAGGCATCGCCATTTCCCGGCCGGGAGGTCTTGAAGCCGATTCGGTCACCTTCCAGACCCCCATCGACTGGGTCTTCGCCGGAGGCGACGCCTTCTATGGGCCGAAATCCGTGGTGGAGGCTGTAGCATGCGGCAAGGAGGTGGCCCAGAGTATTCATCGTTTTATTAACGGCCTCGATCTGCGCGAAGGCCGGGACAAGGCATGGGAGTTCGTCAAACCCGACACTACCCGCGAAGTCAAAAAAAACCGGGTCAAAGTGGGATGCCTCGACCCCAAAGCACGCGAATGCAATTTCCTCGAGGTCTCGTACGGCTATACCGAAGAACAGGCAAGAGAGGAGGCCCTGCGCTGTCTCAAATGCGGCATATGCTCTGAGTGCTACCAGTGTGTCGAAGCATGTCTTGCCAAGGCGGTGGACCATGAGATGAAACCGGAAACAGTCTCCATTCAGGTGGGTTCGATCATCATGGCCCCAGGCTTTAAAGCCTTCGATCCGACACCTCATGAGCACTACTCCTACGCCAGTCATCCCAATGTGGTAACCAGTCTGGAATTCGAGCGTCTCCTCTCGGCATCGGGCCCCTGCCAGGGACATCTGGTGCGGCCGTCCGATCAAAAAGAACCGGATAAGATTGCCTGGCTGCAGTGTATCGGTTCGCGCGATATCAACCAGTGCGACCACAGCTACTGCTCTTCGGTCTGCTGCATGTATGCAACGAAGCAGACGGTCATTGCCAAGGAACACAGCGACAAACCGCTGGATACCGCCGTTTTTTACATGGATATGCGGACCTACGGCAAGGATTTCGATCGATACTACATCCGGGCCCAGGAGGAAAACGGCGTACGTTTCGTCCGGGCTCGCGTCCATACCGTCCTGCCTACTGACGACGACCAGCTCAAGCTGCGTTATGTTACGGAATCCGGCGAAGTCATCGAAGAAGAGTTTGATATGGTTGTGCTGTCGGTGGGCCTGTCGCCCGTGAATAAAGCCGTGGAACTCGCCGATAAGCTGGGCATCGAACTGAACGGCCATCAGTTCGCCAAGACCTCCGACCTGATGCCGGTGGCCGCCAGCCGTGACGGCATTTACGTCTGCGGCGCATTCCAGGGGCCAAAGGACATCCCGCAATCGGTTATGGAGGCATCGGCGTCGGCTGCCGCCGCGGCCAAGAACCTGGCTTCGGCCCGAAATACGCTGGTCCGTACCAAAGAGCTGCCGCCGGAACTCAATATTGAAGGGCAAGAGCCCCGCATCGGCGTCTTTGTCTGCAACTGCGGCATCAATATCGGCGGCGTTGCCGATGTCCCCGCCATCAGAGAATATGCGAGGACACTTCCTTACGTGGTGCACGTGGAGGATAACCTCTTCACCTGCTCGCAGGACACACAAGACAAGATGAAGGAAGTCATCCGAGAAACGGGCATCAACAGGGTTGTGGTCGCCTCCTGCTCACCCAGAACTCACGAACCGCTCTTCCAGGAAACTATCCGGGAGGCGGGTTTGAACAAATATCTCTTCGAAATGGCCAACATCCGCGATCAGAACACCTGGATCCACATGAACGATCCAAAAGGCGCAACGGAAAAGGCCAAAGACTTAGTGCGTATGGCCGTGGCCAAGGCCGCCTATATCGAGCCGCTGCACCAGGTGAGCATGCCGGTCAAACCTGCTGCCCTGATCGTCGGAGGCGGGGTCGCGGGCATGGAAGCGGCCCTTGGAATCGCCGAGCAGGGATGCCAGGCATATCTGGTGGAAAAAAGTGACTCCCTGGGCGGGAATGCCTTACGGCTCGGCGAGACATGGCAGGGAGAAAAAATCGCCCCCTACCTGGACAGCCTCATCGAAAAGACCAAAAATCATCCGAACATCAAATTGTTCATGAATTCCGAGACCTCTGAGACCACAGGCGTCATCGGCAATTTCACAACACACATCCGTTCTCTTTCTAAACCCTTGGAAACTCTTGTCGAACATGGGGCGACGATCCTTGCCACCGGAGGACATGAATACATGCCCACCGAGTACCTCTACGGCAGCCATCCAGGCATCATGACCCATCTCGATTTCGATGAAGCGCTTGAGAAGAACGACGCCAGAATCGCGAAAGCAGGCATGGTGGCCTTTATCCAATGCGTAGGCTCAAGGACGGAAAAACGTCCCGCCTGCAGCCGGGTCTGTTGTACGCACAGTTTGAAAAGCGCCATCAAGTTGAAAAAGATCAACCCGGAAATGAAGGTTTTCATCTTTTACAGGGATATCCGCTCCTACGGCTTCCGCGAAGATCTGTTCAAGGAGGCTCGCGAGAGAGGAGTCCTGTTCGTTCGGTTCGACAAGGACAATCCTCCGAAACTGGACCAGGAAGGTGATGCACTCCTTCTCAGTGCAATGGATCCGATCCTCGGGCGCGAGCTTGACATGCATCCGGATCTGGTTGTTCTCGCCTCAGCGGTTCTTCCCAACGACAACAAGGCGCTCTTCGAGCTTTTCAAGGTTCCGATCAATGCCGAGGGTTTTCTGGTTGAAGCCCATAGCAAACTGCGGCCTGTAGATTTCGGCTCCGAGGGCATCTTCATGGCGGGTCTCGCCCATTATCCGAAGTCCATTGATGAAAGCATTGCCCAGGCTCAGGCTTCGGCCTCCAGGGCCATGACCATCCTGTCAAAACAGGAGATCTGGGTCGGCGGTGTCGTTGCCACGGTGGATGCCACCCGCTGCGCTGTCTGCTTGACCTGCGTCAGGGCATGTCCGTACGGGGTGCCGCATATCAGAGGTGAGGGGCATGCGGTGATCGAACCTGCCGAGTGCCACGGTTGCGGCATCTGTGCCTCTGAATGTCCAGGGAAAGCCATCACGCTCCAGCACTTTACCGACAAGCAGATTGTGGCGAAAACCGATGCACTCTTTATGGAGGTTGCCGAGACCGCGTAACTTTCGGGAAACGGCAACATTTTGAGTCCTCCTGTCATCCGGATATTGGCTTAACGGCGGACAGGAGGCTTCAATGCATACACTTAGGAGAAATGACGAAAGGTCATTTATATATAAGGTGATTACATGAATACTTTCGAACCTCAGATCGTGGCGTTTTGTTGTAAATACTGCGCCTATGCGGCTGCTGATCTTGCAGGATCCATGCGGCTATCCTACCCTCCCAACGTCAAAATAGTACAGCTCCCCTGCACAGGCCGGGTTGATATTTTTCATCTTTTAAAGGCCATTGAAGACGGAGCCGACGGCGTCTATGTGGCCGGATGCCTCGAAGGCGAATGTCATTTCCTGAAAGGAAACCTCAGGGCTCGCAAAAAGGTCGAATACGTCAAGAGAACCCTCGAAGAGTTGGGTATCGAGCCGGAACGAGTGGAGATGTACAACCTCTCATCCGCCATGGGACCGCGATTCGCCGAGATAGCACGGGAAATGACCGAGCGAATCAAGGAACTAGGCCCCACTCCCATACAAGCATTGGAGACTGTTTGACAATATCAAATGGTCGGCAACGCCCCAAACCGCTTTCACTCCATGAGGTGACACATGATAGTAGGTGACAGAAAATCTCTAGCTGAGATACTCGATATGATAAAGGACTGCCGGAATGTCCTGATATCCGGCTGCAAAGGTTGCGTAACGGTCTGCAACGTCGGCGGACTCAAAGAGGTGCAGGTTCTGGCCTCCTCATTAAAAATCGCCCGAAAGAAGGAGGGCAAACCGCTCATCGTGGACGAAAATCTTTTAGAGAGGCAGTGCGACCCCGAATATATCGCGGAACTTTCCGAAATCGTGCATGATTACGATGCAGTGATTTCCATGGCCTGCGGCGTCGGTCCGCAATTTCTCTCCGAGGCCTTCCCAAAACAGAAATTCTTCCCGGCCATCAACACGAAGTTCTTCGGCGGTGCGACCGCTCATGGCATATGGGAGGAACGCTGCGCCGGCTGCGGCACCTGTGTAATTCACAACTATGACGGGCTGTGTCCCATCGCCCGCTGCTCCAAGAGCCTGATGAACGGGCCCTGCGGAGGCAGCGCAGACGGTCTTTGCGAAATCAGCAAGGATGTCGTCTGCATATGGGACATGATCGTGCGAAAGAAAATGGAAGCGGGAAGACTGGACGACCTCCTCGATGTTACCCCTGCCAAAAGCTGGAACACCTCGCGGGACGGTGGTCCCCGTAAATCCATCAGAGAGGAGCTGACCCAATGAACGATATGAAATCAGGAAGCAATCTCGAAGCCGTGCTGAACACAGGACATTTCGCCTTCACCGGTGAATGCGGCCCACCCAAGGGAGCCAATATTGAACATCTGAAAGAAAAAATAGCCCATTTAAAAGGCTATGTCGATGCGGTGAATATCACCGACAACCAAACGGCCGTGGTCAGGATGTCGTCCTGGGCGGCATCAGCCGTGGCGGTGCAGGAAGGAGTGGAGCCGAATTTCCAGATGGTGTGCAGGGACCGCAATCGCCTGGCCATGATGAGCGACATCCTGGGTGTGCATACCTTGGGGGTCCGCAATATGCTCTGCCTCTCCGGGGATCATCAACGTTTCGGCAACCATCCGGAGGCAAAAAACGTCTACGATATCGATTCCATGCAGCTCATATCGCTGGCCAGGAAAATGCGGGACGAAGGAAAATTCTTAAACGACGAAGAAATCGATGTCCCGCCAAAACTCTTTATCGGCGCTGCCTGCAACCCCTTTGCCGACCCCTTTGAATTCCGGGTTCACCGGTTGGCCAAAAAGATCAATGCAGGAGCCGACTTCGTCCAGACTCAGTGCATATACAATATGGATAAGTTCCGGAAATTCATTAAAATGGCTGTCGACATGGGTCTTACCGAGAAGTGTTACATATTGGCCGGAGTGACCCCGCTCAAAAGTGTCGGGATGGCGCAATACATGGCCAAGCAGGTTCCGGGTATGGATGTCCCTGGAGAACTCATAGACAGACTGAAGGGAGCAGGAAAAGGCAAAGTCGCCGAAGAGGGCATCAAAATTGCCATTGAGCAGATAGAGGAATTCAAAGAGATGAAAGGCGTGGCCGGCGTCCATCTCATGGCCATTGAATGGGAGCACCGGGTGCCGGAGATTGCCGAGAGGGCCGGGATGCTGCCCCGGCCGGCTGTCCAATAAAAAGAAAAAATAGAGGCGAAAGCAAAGTTCGGCCTGCCGGGGAACCGGCAGGCCGAACTTGTTTCAAGCAAAAATCTTATCAGAATCTGTAACGCAAGCCGACTCCCATCTGGCCGTAATCTCTGAAGCTGTCCAACTCGTCCACCGGAGACCGGACTTCGAGGAACACACTGGTTTTGCTCAACATGCTGCTTTCATCAAGGGATAGACGGCAGCCGAGATCGGCGATCACATCCATCTTGCCGCCGTTACCCGACCAGTAGCCGCCGCCAAGACCGACATACATCCTGGTCCACCGGTATTCCAAAATCGCATCGGCAATAAAGGCACCTTCACCGTCATGCCCATGCACATGCCCATACCCGCCGATCATTCCCAAAGCATAAATCTTGTCGGTCAGCGGATACTCGTATCCAACGCGGGCGAACAGGTAATTTCCCGGATCGATTTGATAGGCGTAGCCGACATCGGCAAGGAAGCCTCCTTTCTTGGGCACCACCGTAACCGGCTTTTCGACTGGCGGAGGTGGCGGTAGAGGTTTGGCCGGAGGCGGGATCACTGCGACATCCTTTAAGGCGACGTTGCCGCATTTCCCGGGGACGACGAATTCATATTTTTTCCCGTCCTTGGTAATGTAAAAACGATAGACTGCAAGGGGTGTTTTTCCTCCCCAGGTGACATCCTTTGCCACCTTCACCGGTCCCTTGCCTTTCTTTTTAAACAGCATCCATTTCATCGT
The DNA here is from genome assembly GCA_046705065.1 of Desulfocapsaceae bacterium. Lineage (GTDB taxonomy): Bacteria > Desulfobacterota > Desulfobulbia > Desulfobulbales > Desulfocapsaceae > CAWGGS01. Next base: position 8,711 of record JBJKQT010000291.1, on the reverse strand, counting down.
TTCTCCAGGCCTGACCGTAGTTGCTTCAATGGAAGCTGCCGGGAACTGCTCCATAAAAGCGGGATACAGCTCAGGATATCCGGCCTTGGCAAAGCCGGTCTTCAACTCGGCATCTTGTGTCTTGACGAGTGTTCTGAGGTCAGCCTCGGATTTCAACGGTGGTTTGTAAAACGGGCTTATTCCGACTTGTCTTAAGGTCATGGCTGCAGATGCTGCAGAGGCATAGCTTACAACCAGGCATGCGAAGAGCAGCATGGTCCATTTGCTTTTTATCATTTTGGTCTCTCCTTTTTATATATGATTAAACGTTCATCAAATTTAGCGAATAAGTATAATCCTTTTTTTTTACAAATCTAAAGAATTCTTCGAATGTCGTTCATTTGGAAAGAAAAATCAAGGCAGATAGATGACAGGCAATAATTGCCGTTTTGCTTGGAGGCTGGATTCGGAGTCGAACCGAACAGGAGTTTGTTAGATTCCTCAGCGGGTTTGCGGTCCGCGGGGAGCACCGGCTCCCTAAACCAGCCTCCGGGACCGGCAATGGTCGGATTGCGACACGACCATTGCCGGCATTTTTAGAGAATCTGGCGCGGGATGTCAATATATATTATAAGATTTTCCGATTAAATGAATAAAAATATCCTATTTACTGCAAAATGCTTTCTACTAATAGTGCAGGAAATCACAACAGATTTTCCCATCCTTCAATCAACTCCGGCGATCCAAATCGGATCTGCAATTCGTGTTCGCCAGAATCCTCGCCTTTTTTAATTGTAAATCCCATTTTTTTCCCTAGGGCAAGCATCTTGACGTTTTCCCGCAAAACAATGCCATGAATATATTTAAAGCCTCTCTTCTCGGCAATCAGCAATAATTTGCGCAACAGTGCGGCCCCGATGCCTTTGCCCTGCCAGGCGTCGCCCACAAGAACGGCGAATTCGCCTGTGACGCCGTCAGGATCTCCCATGACCCTTGCAACGCCCAACATCCGTTCCGTTTCGGAATCTTCATCTATTGCCACCAGAGCGATCTCGCGGTCGTAATCAATCTGCGTGAAGCGCGCGAGCATCTCCGGCCGCAACTCCTTCAGTGCTCCGAAAAAACGGAAATATATGGTTGTCGGAGACAACACTTTAAACAAATCGACGAAAAGCGGTGCATCCTCGGGAATGACAGGACGGACAAAAATGCGAAGGCCATTCTCAGTAACCAGATGATATTCATTATCGCTCGGATATGGCCCGATTACCAGATGCAGAGAAGAAGGAACATCCATGGGAGAGACAAGAATACGCGCATCAACCGCGACAGGCTTGCCGTCCTTGACCAGCACCGGGTTCATATCGAGTTCCTCAATCTGCGGAAAATCGATCAAAAGTTGAGAGAGCCTGAGTATCATCTCCTCGAGCAGCTCAAGGTTGGCGGCCGGACGATTCCGATAGCCTTTAAGCAAGGCATAAGCCTTCGTCTCCTGCATCATCCGTCTGGCAAGCAATCTGTTCATCGGCGGAAGCGCCAAGGCCCTGTCCTTCAAAATTTCCGTAAATATCCCGCCCATGCCGAACAGGATGACCGGCCCGAAATCGGAATCGCGTTTAGCACCCAGCAGGATCTCGTAATCGGGATTGGAGAGATATGGCTGGATGGTTACGCCCTCGATTCGAGCCCCCTGCTTATACCGCGCAGCAGAGGCTATGATACGTTGAAAGGCGCTCCTGATATCCGCTTCGGAACGTAAGTCCAGACAGACTCCTCCTGCGTCCGTCTTATGGGTAATCTCCGAGGAATTAAGCTTCATCACCAAGGGATATCCGAGAGTTCGGCCGACACGTACCGCCTGCTCCTCCACGTCCGCCCTCTCCGTCCTGATCATAGGGAGGCCATACGCCTCGAGCACATTCCAGGCATCAGAGTCAGGAAGAAACCCTGAACTTGTATTCCAACTCAGAACCTCCTCCACCTTTTTCTTGTGAAAGTCAATAGTTCTCGTCAATTTCGGCGGCACCTCCATCAACATCTCATGATTTTTGGCATAGACAACCATATGCAAAAAGGCACTGATCGCCCTCTCTGGTGTTTCGAAGGTTGGAATCCCCTCCTTGTTCAAAAGCTCCACTGCAGCCTCGGTGCTCCTTCCCCCCATCCAACAGGTAAAAATCGGGTATTTATGACCTTTCATGGTTTTTACCAGGGCTTCGGCAACAAGAAAAGGCTGAGTCATGGCCTGAGGAGCGAGAATAGCCAGTATACCGTCAAACTCTTTGGCCGCAAGGCAGATCTCCAATGCCTGCCGGAATCGTTCCACAGTCGCATCACCGAGAATATCTATGGGATTATTGCGACTCCAACAGGTGGGGAGGATTTCATCGAGCTTGGCCATGGTTTCAGGCCTCAAAGGAGCGGGGTCGTGTCCGTGGAGAGAGAGAAAATCAGCTGCCATGACCCCCGGCCCCCCTCCGTTGGTGACGATGGCCAGACGGGAACCGCCGGGGCGCGGCTGCTTGCCCATCAATTCGGCACAATCGAAAAGCTCTTCGATGGTATCCACCCGCACGATGCCCGCCCGTTTGAAGGCCACATCATAAACCGCATCCTCTCCTACCAAAGCTCCGGTGTGAGAGGCCGCAGCCTTTGCGCCCGCGGAACTTCTGCCGGCCTTCAGAACGATGATGGGCTTGACTCTGGACACGGAACGGGCGGCGCTCATAAACTTTCGAAAATTGGTTATGCTCTCAATGTAGAGCAAGATGCTTTTCACCGTGTAATCATTGCCCAGATAGTCGATCATATCGCCGAAATCCACATCGATCATCGAACCGATGCTGACAAAATGGCTGAATCCGATATGCTCCTTAAAGGCCAGATCGAGAATCGAGGAACAGATTGCCCCGCTCTGGGAGACGAAGGCCAGATTTCCTGCAGCAGGCATCCCTGAGACAAAGGTGGTATTGAGGTTGCAGCCTGGCCGTATGACACCAAGGCAGTTCGGGCCGATGATGCGAAAACCAGACGGCCGCGCTGCTTCTAGAATCTTTCGCTCTATTTCACTCCCCTCTTCTCCCACTTCCTTGCCTCCCGCCGAGATGACAACGGCACCTCCTATTTTTTTCTTAATACATTCCACAATCACCTGAGGCACAGTGCGAATCGGCACGGCGACAACGGCCATATCCGTACCGGGTTCCAAATCGGCCACAGCCTCGTAGGCAGAAAGGCCATGGATGGTTTTATATTTGGGATTCACCGGCAATATGGTGCCGGAAAACCCGCCCTCCAAAAGATTTCTCATCAAAGCGTTACCGATGGTACCTTCCTTCTCGCTTGCGCCAACCACCGCGACCCGGCGTGGTTTCATAATTCGATTCAAATTGTATTGTCCCATATGTCCACTCCCGTTTTGCTATGTCAAATTTAGAAAAATTCCAAACTCGTTTTTCATCATTTTTTTCGGAACCTACAACCGGCGGCCCTCAGAACGGACGACAGAAGAACCCATATGTGCAATTATCCGTTTTTGCAAAGGATCGCTCACCCTCTATATGGAGATCCCGTTGGGAAATTCACTTTTGCAAAAATGTGTTTCAATGAGATGAATTTGAAAACTGCATCACCTGACAGGTCATTCCAGGTTTGATGGAAAAAGATGTTTTGCCCCCATTTACCCGGGGAGAGAAATAGACGGAGGAGAATTCGGGCAACAGTCCCTGTTTCGTATTCTTTGATTACACCAAGAAAATCAGGAATTGTCAAACCGGCGCGCAGGGAAAAACACCAATACAAACATATTCGTAACTTAATTTATACATTTGTAACATTTTTGTCATAATTACTCCCTCAACGTTTCCTCTCATCGCCTTATAACCTATTGTTATATTATAGTATTATTAAGATAAAATTAAAGTTTCCATGAATGGCCCAATCCTTGCTAAATCCTGGTCAAAGGAGAGTCTTTGACCATTACCCCGTTCGGGTTCCGGTCTTAGTTTCGGCGAAGTCTGTCGTTTAAATGTCTTCAAAAAAAGACGAGGAAGTCAAAACAGGCTGCGTCAACGTATACTATTTAAGGATTTATTAAAGGAGCGGAGAAGAAATGAAACACAGAATGAAGTGGTGTATAGCCATAGCGGCTGCAGCAATTTTAACCGGTCAAACGCTTGTTCATGCAGAAGAAGCTGAAAAACCGACGGCCAGCGTCGACGTAGGGGTTTTCAGTCAGTACATTTGGCGGGGTTTTGAATTAAGCAAAGACAGTGTGGTCATCCAGCCATCGGTTACGGTTGGCTACAAAGGTGTAAGTCTGAACGTCTGGGGAAACCTGGATACCGACAACGAAGCCTACGACGGCGCAAAGTATAACGAGACCGACATCACACTGTCCTATTCAAAGGATGTGGGCATGACCACCCTAACCGGCGGTTATATTTACTATGGTCTGGACAGCGTCACCGACTCACAGGAGCTTTTCGCTTCGGTGGCCCTGAACACCATCCTAAAACCGACAATCACTGTTTATCGTGAGATCGCCCATACTCCGGCATGGTATATCAACATCGGCATTTCACACTCACAGCCGATCTACGAAAAAATCACCCTCGACCTGGCGGCATCGGCAGGATATTACTATTCGGATGACAGCGCCTTTTCCGAAGTTAACAATCCCGGCTCCAAATATCGGGAGTTCCATAATGGTTTGATATCAGCAGGACTTACAATACCTGTAGGAGAATATTTCAGCATCAAACCGATGCTTGCCTATTCCTTCGCTCTTTCCAGCGCTGCTGAAGATTACATTAAGGCCACAAGCCTCAGCAACGACTCCAACTTCCTGTATGGTGGAGTGACAGTATCCATGGCATTTTAAGAAGAACTGCAGCACCTCTCACTCTCTCTTGGCAGGGGGACGCCTTTACATGGCGTCCCCCTTTTTTGTTCCACTCACACCTACACGGCAGACCTGCCGGGCTCAATCGGACCGAGGTGGCCGGACGTTTGACCCATGTCGGAAAAAACCGCATCGACCGTCCCGAGAAATGGAAACTGCTCGGCAAACCGGCAATCTTGTCGGCCGGCGCTTGTCTGAACGTTCGGGAATGGACCGAGGGCTTTTCACCAACAAACTGTTTCTTATTGGTATGTTAATTTAGATTTTGCTTCTCGACCGATGCTGCCTTATTTTTATTACCACACAATGGTATATTCTGAAGGCTCCCTTGAAAAATTAGATTTTTTTGTTCCAAATCAAGGCGACTGCAAATGGACACTTTATGAAGCGTCCAGCCGCCGGCGGACCTCGAAAGACTCCATCTGATAAAGCGGCTTAAATCAAATTTATAGGGTAAATATGATGACTGAGTACATTCAAAAGGGTGGAATCCAGGTTGCCGGGATACTCTACAACTTTGTAACCGAGGAAGCACTCCCTGGGACAGGCGTTCCCCCTGAAGCATTCTGGAGCGAATTTGATCTTCTCATAAACGAGCTGGCGCCGAAAAACAGAGCACTGCTGAAAAGGCGCAATGAACTTCAGGCCAGGATAGATGCCTACCATATCGAACGCAGAGGACGACGGCACAACCACCAGGAATACAAAGAATTCCTTCAAAGAATCGGATACTTGCAACCTGAAGGCGAAGACTTTGAAGCCACCACCGAGAATGTCGAACCGGAGATAGGACAGATCGCAGGGCCACAGCTGGTCGTCCCGGTTATGAACGCCCGTTTTGCGCTGAACGCGGCCAATGCTCGCTGGGGTTCTCTTTACGATGCGCTGTATGGCACCAACGCAATTCCGGAAACGGAAGGAGCGAAAAGAGGCGCCGGTTACAACCCGGTCCGCGGTAAAAAAGTAATCGCCTTTGCACGGGAATTCCTGAACAAAGCCGCTCCTCTTGCCTCCGGGGACCACACCGGCAGCACTCGCTACACAATCGAAAACGGCAAGCTCGCTGTCAGCTTAAAAGACGGTTCGACAACCGGTCTGAAGGAAGCCGAAAAACTGGTGGGATACACAGGCGATCCAAAGGATCCCACGGCGCTGCTTTTAAAAAACAATGGCCTTCATGTCGAGATCCAGATCGATAGAGCCAGCTCCATCGGCGCCACCGATGCAGCCGGCGTCAAAGACATTCTGATTGAAGCGGCAATTACGACCATAATGGATTGTGAAGATTCCGTTGCGGCGGTAGATGCCGCAGACAAGGTGGCCGCCTACCGTAACTGGCTGGGCCTTATGAAGGGAGATCTGGAGGCGAACGTTACCAAAGGAGGTAAATCCTTTACCCGCCGCTTACACCCCGATCGCCGTTACACCGCTGTAAGCGGCGAATCGCTGACCCTCAAGGGCCGCTCGATGCTGTTTGCAAGAACTGTCGGCAGCCTGCTGACCACTTCCTCGATTCTGGATAAAACCGGCAGCGAGACGCCGGAAACCATTGTGGACGGCCTGATCATAACCTTGATCGCGATGCACGATTTAAGGAGAAATGCGCCGTTTCAAAATTCCACCACCGGCTCGGTGAATATCGTCAAGCCTAAGATGCACGGCCCGGAAGAGGTGGCCTTCACCGACGAGCTATTCGGCCGGATCGAAGATGCTCTAAACCTCCCCCGCTTCACGATAAAGGTGGGCATCATGGATGAAGAACGCCGGACAACGCTGAATCTGAAAGAGTGCATCAGGGCAGCCAAGGATCGAGTAGTGTTTATCAATACCGGTTTCCTTGACCGTACCGGCGATGAAATCCACACCTCCATGCTGGCAGGAGCCATGGTTCCTAAAACAGCAATGAAAAAGCAGAAATGGATTGTCGCCTACGAGGACTGGAACGTGGACGTGGGTCTGCGATGCGGTTTGCAGGGTCGAGCCCAGATCGGCAAAGGCATGTGGGCCATGCCCGACGAGATGGGCATGATGTTGGAGCAGAAGATCGGACACCCAAAAGCCGGCGCCAATACGGCGTGGGTTCCGTCTCCCACTGCGGCCACATTGCACGCTCTGCACTATCATATGGTGAATGTCTTCACTGTCCAGGAAGAATTAAAAAAGCGTGCTCCCGCTTCTCTTGACGATCTCCTCGCAATCCCGTTGCAAAATGATATCGGTTCGCTGTCTCCCGAACAGATTCAGAATGAAATAGACAATAACTGTCAGGGCATTCTTGGTTATGTCGTCCGCTGGATCGACCAGGGCATCGGTTGTTCAAAGGTGCCGGATATTCACAATACCGGCCTGATGGAGGACCGCGCCACCTTGCGCATCTCCTCCCAGCACCTGGCCAATTGGCTGGAGCACGGAGTCTGTACACATGCCCAGGTCGAAGACAGCCTGCGGCGCATGGCTGCCATTGTCGACGGACAAAATGCCGGTGACCCGGCATATCGTCCCATGGCGCCAGGCTATGACGGAATCGCCTTTCAGGCGGCCTCGGACTTGATCTTCAAAGGAAAGGAGCAGCCGAACGGCTATACCGAACCTTTGCTGCATGCCTATCGACGTCAGTTCAAAGCATCCCGGCATTCATGACGCTGCATGTTTGTTTAAGACGGTGGCTTTTCGGGGAGACAGTGATTCAGCGCCAATGCCCCGGAGTCCAGGAATAGCCGTGTCTATGCGGTCTCCAATACCCCGGCACCCACGCAGCTCCTGCGTGGGGCCGTCGGGCCCAATGCCCCCTCGCCCAAACCCATCGTCCGTGCCAGGCCCAATACCCGGGTAGCCAAATAAAATCCGGTCCAGGGGCTCCAACGATAACCTCTTGACGCGGCGGTGGTGGCGACTCCATGACTAATCCAGGTTCCGTCGGCACCACGACACAACTGCCAAGGCTAAGAAGAGAAAACAGCATCGCTGCACCCAGAACAATATGCCGCCATTTTGAATATAATTTTGAGCACATTTCCCTTTACCCTTCCTGTTATTTATGATTGTATTTTTTTGCGTTCCGGCAAAAAAGCAAGAATCGGCTCTCAACAAGATATTACTTACCCAATCTCCAAAAAACAAATGGCTGCCTTGAAGAGTCTGTTCTCCTTAAGTAGATTGTGGTTTCTCCATGAATACAATGCTCACTTTTTGCGAAAGGTCTTTTGTGCGGCATGCCTCATATCCAAGTTTTTGGTATAGCAGTATATTATAGGTACTCTTTGTGCCGGTGAACAATTTGAATCGTCGCACATTGGGAAAAGAGACTTCTATCGCCTTCACAAGTAACGATCCGATTCCGTTTCGCTGGTAATCCGGATGGACCATCAACCTGCCTATCTTGCATGTATCGGAATCGAGGCATGCTCTTACCGATCCGACAATTCGCTTGTTTCTCAACGCCTTAAGGACAACGCTATTATTGCACTCTTCCTGAAGTTCGGGAAGAGTTTGTATGAGAGGCGGAATAGTCCAGTCATTATACAAGGCAGCCTCTTTTTGATACGCAATCCTTTGGAGTTCAAGGATTTCAGGTGCATCATCGCTAATCGCTTGAACTATTCTGACGTCCATAAATTTTCTCATGACTACTGCAAATTATCAGCAGAGTCTCAATGTATCGCCACCGAACACTGTGTTACTAAGTAAATTATTGTTCCAGGTCACTAGTGTCCCAACGTTGAAGTTTTTAGAATGCATAACATTCTGAATACTAACAAGATATACCATTAAATGCCATTTAACGACTTGAAATATTTTCCACCAATCAGTCATCTGCGCGTAATAAACC
>JBJKQT010000290.1:0-20751 GCA_046705065.1 Desulfocapsaceae bacterium | reverse complement strand
TCCGGCGAGGAAGGTCTCAATCCCCAAAGATACGCGGTTCAAGAGATTACAAGCCTCTGGTCGAGCAAAAATCCTGCATTGCTGGCCAGGCTTGACACCCTTTTGACGTATGGTCTTGTTAAATATATTCACGACATGAAATACGGCTGGATTCAGCCGCCGAGTTCTGATCTTACAGCTGCCGTTGATGAAGATGACGGCGGTTTCGATGTTCTTGAAGCCGTTGACTCCGCTCTCTCCTCCCCGGACCTTAAAGCCTATCTCACCTCACTTGCTCCTTCTCACCACTTCTATCAAGGATTGAAATCCGCGTTAAAAATATATCAATCCATTGCCCGGTCCGGTGGCTGGCAACCGATCCCTGCAGGAAAAACCCTGCATCCAGGAGAAAAAGATGAGCGACTGAAGTACATTTATAAACGTCTCATGGCCCCCGGCATTCCGCCGACCGCTCCTCCGCAGAATTCCGTCTATGGTTCTGCCCTGCAAAAATCGGTTAGGATATTTCAGCGGCTTCACGGCCTCAATGCTGACGGAGTCATAGGTCCTCAGACTCTGTCCGTAATGAATATTCCCGCTTCACGGCTCGTTGATCAGATCATTGTCAATATGGCTAGGTGGCGTCGGCAGGCGCATGATCTTGGAAGTAAATATGTGATGATCAACATAGCAAATTTCAGTTTAACCGCCTATAAAGATGACAAAATGGTGTTGAATTTTCCAGTCATCATCGGCCAACTCCAACACCAGACCCCTGTTTTTAGTGACAGTATTAAGTATATAGAATTCAATCCGTTCTGGAATATAACCCCGAGTATTGCCAAAAACGAAGAACTGCCCAACCTTCGCAAGAATCCTCGATATCTCGTCGATAGGCACGTTCGGCTTTTTTCAGGTTGGGGGCCGGAAGCAGTCGAATTGGATTCCACGAAGATAGATTGGAAAAAAATGACTCGATCTCACATAGCGGGTTTCAGACTGCGGCAGGATCCCGGCCCGTGGAACGCTTTAGGTAGAATAAAATTCGGATTTCCCAACAAATACTCCATCTATATGCATGACACACCGACCAAGGATCTTTTTACCCGCAACAAGAGGGACTTTAGCCATGGATGTATTCGACTGAGCAATCCCCTGGCTTTAGCCATTTTTGCACTTGAGGACCAAGGCCGGGGCTGGACGGCGGAAAAGATCGAGTCTCACTTTTATTCGGACAAAAGGCTAACCATTCGGCTCATTCCGTCACTTCCAATTCATATTACTTATCAGACAACGTGGGTTGACAAAGACGGCCTAATCCATTTTAATAGGGACATTTATTCGCGAGATGAAGATTTAATTAAAGCGTTATCGAACAGTAACGATAAGATAGCTAGAACTCTCGATGGGAATTTGGGAGATTCCGCAGACAAATTCAACCAATAAGAGAACACGATGAACCGACGCAGATTTTTGATAACTTCAGCCCAGCTGGCTCTTGGGCTGCTTCTGTCCACCGCCCCTATTGATTGTTTTGCCAAAAGAATTGACACACCACCTCTGTCCTTTTATCACACCCATACCGGAGAAAAACTCGAAATAAACTATTCTCTTAAAAAAGGCTGTCCCCCCTCGACACATCACAAGGTAAACGAATTCCTGCGCGATTTCCGAACAGAAGAGGTACACTCCATAGATATGGAACTCATGGGGATTCTCAGCCAAATACAGATGATCAGCGGGAGTTCCGGCGTGTTTGAAATTATTTCCGGTTATCGTTCTCCGGAAACCAACCGACTCTTGCGCATGCGGAGTTCAGGTGTTGCCAAACATAGCCTCCATATGAAAGGGAAAGCCGTCGACATCCGCCTGAGTGATGTCCCGACACAAAAGGTTCACCGCATTGCCATGCTTCTCCGCCGCGGCGGTGTGGGCTATTATCCACATTCCGATTTCGTCCATATCGATACCGGAAGAGTTAGAACCTGGTAAATTCTTTATCAATAAAAAGGTTCTGCAAATACCTTTGATCCGGGAAATTTCCGATCTATGATCTCAAACGCATCGTGAATCATGGCTCTGTTGCCGCACAGATAGAAATCGTTTTCGCTCTTTGGTAATATTTTTTCTATATATTCGGTAACATAACCTTCATATAGTGTTGAGTTGCCCGTCGGTTCCGAAACACAGGGAATATACATTCCTGCTCCTGCAATTTCTTCTCTATACAGCAGATCTTCTTTGCTTCGCACCCCATGCAAAAGGATAAAACCTGTAACACCTGATCTGATAAAAGCAAGAAATGGGGCAATTCCTGTACCGGTAGCAACAAAAACCGGTTTGTTGATCTGCGTCTGATAGGTAAAAAAACCGGTGGCCGATGACAGCGATAGAGACAATCCGACGTCCCCTTCCGCCAGCACCGGGCTGAATTTTCCTCCTTCAATATAGCGAATACACAAGACGAGTTCCCGGGCATCGGGAGAGTTGATCAGTGTATACTCTCTCTTCACATCCTTAATGGAAATTTGAACTTTCTGCCCTGGAATAAAGCTGAAACCCAAGGGACGTTTGAGATTTACCTCGAAAAGCCGGTCCGTAAGCCAACGCCTGCTGACAATGTGGGTTTGAAACAACTTCCGGCCACTCTTCTCCATGAAATTCTCTACTCTTTTATGCGTTCATAAAAACCTGTTTGTTATCAACAGCTCTTCTGACGTCTATCCGTTTATTGTCCCCAAACTTTATCTTCCAGGCCGGCAAGAAGATTACAATGACGTGCGAAGACAAAGAGATAATCCGAAAGTCTGTTGATATATTTCAAAAGCCGGTCACATGATTCATCGGACAGATATGTTTGCCCCATCAAAGGAATCAGCCGCCGCTCTGCACGACGGCATACCGTCCGGGCGACATGAGACCAAGCCGCGGACGTATGCCCGCCGGGAAGGATAAACGCGGTGAGGTCAGGAAGTCCCGATTGCATCTTATCCATTTGTTCTTCCAGCCATTGACTGTCCTGCAATTCTATCGGCTGCAGATAGGTACTCGCAGTGGAATTCTCCGTCGTAGCCAGCATGGCCCCAACTCGAAAGAGATCCGATTGGATTTTTGTAAGTTTCTCTTTAGCATCTTCTGCTTCCGGAACGGCCGGCAATGAGGCGGCTACGGCACCTATGAGGGAGTTCAATTCATCAACTGCGCCGTATGCCTCGATACGATCGTCATTCTTGGCTATTCGTTCACCCGAAAAAAGGCTGGTTTTACCGCCGTCGCCTGTACCTGTATAAATTTTCATAGCTTCCCCGTTTTTATCGTCTCAACTTCGAGATGAAAAAAAGACTGCATAACTTTCAGGTCCGGCATTAATCGCGATTGCCGGTCCAAATCGTGCGACAATAATATCACGGCAATCAAAGGTTGTTAAAAAAACATCCCGCAACCTTTCAACCAACTCCATTTCTCCGGAATAGATAATGGAGAGATTTATGGCGCTTGTCCCCACATCTTTTTTGATACTATCCATCATGGCCAGGATCATATTCTTTTGTTTGCCGAAAAGTTTCGTTTTTATTTCCATGCGTCCATGGTTGAACTCCAGCACGGGCTTCACTCCCAATGCTAGGCCGAAAACAGACTTAAATCCGCTTATTTTTTTATTTTTCTTCAAGTATTTTAATGTCGGAATAGCAAGATACGACTTCATTTTATACTGAACGTCCAAAGAAATTCTCTTGGCCTCTTCCATGGACCTGCCAGATTTCAAGGCCTTGGCTGCTGCAATGACAACCATCCCCAGACTCATGCTGCAAAGACCTGAATCAATCACCTCCACTTTGCATTTCGATGGATCTCCAAACTCCTCATCGACCTTGACGGCTATTGCATATGTCTCCGAAAGATGGCGGCTGCAATGAATTATCAATATTTCATCATAATACTGGATCCACTGCAAATACTCCAGAGCATAATCCTCATGGGGTACCGCCTCGGTATGCATGGACTGGTAGCTAAAAAAATTTTTGTAAAAATCGTTTCTCGCTATATCCAAACCGTCCCTGTACTTTCTGCCATCCAAAACGACGTTTACCGGTAAAACCTTTATTCCAAACTCCGCTACAATATCTTCCGGAATATCTGCCGTACTATCGGTCACTATCAGTCTTTTCGTCATACACCTCTCCTTTACATTTTTTTAACGCTTACGGAAGATGGACACAATCGAACGTACTGACAACAGGATTTTTATAGATTACTTACAACCACTTTTAAAAATATATGTTCAAATATTATTTGATTACATTTACGTAAAAGTAATCTATTAATATCTTTTTTTCAACGGAAACCTCAGACATTGCGGTTTGATATGATAGTTTGTATATCGTCCTGATTTCACTATTACCCCATAATTTCCCCGATTTTTTTTGGTTCTTTTCGATTCGCCCCCCTTCATTTCGTACCCAACAGAGACATTTGCTGTTGATAAATGTTGGACAATCCTTACTCAAGGTATTACTTTCTTGACAATTGTTTGCTCGAATTGATAAAAAATTTACAATGTTATTCGCCTTCAAATGTAAAATACGGATGCCGCTGCGCATCCTTGCGGCCTTGCAATAAATAATTTTTCAGTTTTTTTTATCGCAACAAGGAGAAAGTACATGTCTGAAGAATCGACCCCTGTGACGCTTGAAGCAATCGAATCTCCAAACGAAGAAGTCTCTGAAAATAATGACAAATCATTGGTCATAGCCAAGGATCTGTTGCCGGACGCCCTACTCATTTTTCCGCTGTACGATCGTCCGATGTTTCCCAAAATGATGGGTCCGGTTATTATTGAGAATCCGCAAATCCAGCAGATTATTTATGACGCTCAAGAACAGTCAAAACCCATATATCTCGGGCTGTTACTCGTCCGTCCCACCGACGACGGCCTTCAGCATCCTCCAGAAAGAGCAGCAGACTTCTTCCCTGTCGGTGTAGTGGCGCGTGTCGTCCGCATATCCCCTCCGACCCAGGAAGCCCCGCTCCAGATTCTCGTTCAGGCGCTGGAGAGGTTCGATGTCACGGAACTCACTTTTGGTAAATCCTATATTACGGCTCGAGTTCATTACTGGCTGGAGAAAAAAGTTGAAAACACGGAGGAAATAAAAGCCTATTCCGTCGCAATCATCGATTGTATCAAGGAACTGGTAACCTTAAATCCCCTTTTTAGAGAAGGACTGTCCTTGCTCATTGAACGCATCAATGTCAGCGATCCCAGCGCACTTGCCGATTTTGCCGCCTCGATGACAACTTCTTCCGGATCGGAACTGCAGCAGATTCTGGAAATACCCGACGTCAAAGTCCGGATTGAAAAGGTCCTTGTCCTTTTAAAAAAGGAGGTTGAGATCTCAAAACTCAAGGCTCAGATTTCCAAAAGAATCGAAGAGCAGCTCTCCAAACAACAGCGGGAATTTTTTCTCAAACAGCAGCTTCAGGAAATCAAAAAGGAACTCGGTATCGAAAAAGACGATACCGAAAGTGAAATTGAAAAATTCCAAAAACGATTAAAAAAACTTACCCTTACAGAAGAGGCCAATGAGCGGATTCAGGAAGAACTTGAGAAACTGAAACTTTTAGGCCCGTCTTCTGCGGAATTCAATGTCACCAGGGCTTATCTGGATTGGTTGACCATATTGCCGTGGGGAGTTTATACAAAAGACAGTTACGATATTACAAAAGCAGCAAAAATACTCAATCGTGATCATTTCGGGCTCGAAGACGTCAAAGACCGGATCCTTGAATTTTTGTCGGTGGGTATTATCAAAGGGGATCTTTCCGGATCCATCGTCCTGCTCATAGGACCTCCAGGCGTCGGCAAGACTTCCATAGGTCAATCAATCGCCAAAAGCCTCGGCAGGGAGTATTATAGATTTTCTTTGGGAGGCATGCGCGATGAAGCTGAAATCAAAGGACATCGGCGGACCTATATTGGCGCTCTTCCCGGCAAGTTCTTACAGGCGATAAAAACCTGCAAGACAGCTAATCCTCTTATAATGCTGGATGAGATAGACAAAGTGGGAGCAAGCTTCCAAGGCGACCCCGCTTCCGCTCTCCTGGAAGTTCTGGACCCTGAGCAGAATCAAAACTTCCTGGACCATTATCTGGATGTGCGCTTTGACCTTTCAAAGGTCCTCTTTATCTGTACGGCCAATCAGCTTGAAACGATTCCACGCCCGCTATTGGATAGAATGGAGATTATCCAACTGCCTGGATACATTCAATCCGAAAAGATTGAAATCGCCCGCCGTCATCTCCTCCCGAAGCAATTGAAATTACATGGGTTGACAGCAAAACAGGTCCAGATCCCTAAACCGGTTCTTTCGGCAATTGTTGATGGCTATGCAAGAGAAGCAGGTGTGAGAACTTTGGAGAACTGCATCAAGAAGATTCTTCGCAAAGCCGTCAAAGAAATTGTTAACGACCCTGAAAAAACAGTCAAAATTCATAAAGATAATTTGCCGGAACTTCTCGGAAAACGGTATTTTACCGAGGACAACGCCTATAAAAGTCCCAGAGTTGGGGTTATTACCGGTCTTGCCTATACAAGTCTTGGCGGGGCGACCCTGCATATTGAATCCATCCCTGTCCCCACAGGACAACCAGGCTTTAAACAAACGGGGCAACTTGGCCAAGTGATGGTTGAATCATCTGAAATTGCTTATAGTTATGTAAGATCCTTTCTCAAAGGGAACGCCGAAGCCACGGAATTTTTCAAAAAACACTTCATTCATCTCCATGTCCCTGCCGGAGCGACCCCGAAAGACGGGCCATCCGCCGGTATCACAATGGCCTGTTCTCTCTATTCGCTCGCCGTGGGCAAGGCCATGATCAGCGACACGGCCATGACGGGAGAGTTGACTCTCAGTGGCCTTGTTATGCCCATAGGCGGCGTAAAGGAAAAGGTGATTGCCGCAACCCGTGCCAAACTCAAACAGGTCATTCTTCCCAAAGAAAACAGAGAAGATTTTGAAATGCTGCCTGATCACATCAAAGAAGGGATAAGCCCGCACTACGTCGGAACCTTTAAAGATGTTCTTAAAATTTGTTTTCCTTAAGAAAAGGAGAGAAAACGATGAAAATTCGGCGCGGAACAGCAAAAGAAGATGCGTAACAACAGTTTAACCAATAGCACGAACTTTATTGCGGCCCTGACCGTGGGGCTCATTGTTGCATCTCTTTGGATATTTTCTTCGTTTCTTCACTACATCCTTGTGGCCGGCGTTCTCGCGCTGGCCACGAGTCATGGCTTTATGGTCCTCCTCTCCTGGGTCGATCGCTCCAAGCTTCCAAAATGCGTCAAAAAAAGGAGAAGAACGGTTTCAGCCTTCCTGCTCACGTCTTTTTTCTTGACCATGATCTTTCTTCCTTTGCTGTACCTGATCATTCATACGTCGCATCTTATCTCAACATTGAACATCGAACACATCAAACAGGTCATCCTGGCGATGTGGAACAACGTCATCAATTACATGGACAGCATTCCGGTCCTCCACGAGCCTCTTACTCATCTCAAAGAGGAAGGAAGCACTTTGGTGGATACAACCTCCATCAAAACCATCATGAAAGGCGTGGAAAACGCCGTGTCCGGCGTTGGTGGAATCGTGATACAAATCGGATGGATCCTCATGTTTTATTGCCTCTTCAACATTTACGGCGACAAGATCCTTTACTTTCTTGGAAATCTCATGCCGACGGATCCCGAACATGAAAAATACCTTTACCGCGAATGTACCGGTACCGTAGCTGTTGTATTTTACGGAACGCTTTTCAATATGACTGCCCAGGGAATGGCGTTTGGTCTTCTGATGTCTTTTATAGGTGATTACAATGCGACCTACCTCGGGGTACTGGCCGGTTTCAGTTCAATAGTTCCCATTATCGGGGCGGCACCTGTTTATCTTCCGGTCATCGCCATAGAACTTTTCTCCAAACATTACCTGAACGCACTTATTATCCTCATTTTTGCCTGGGTGGTAATGGTTTTTTTCTTTGACAACATCCTTCGAATTCTGTTTATCGGCTACCTGAAAAAAACATTCGGATTCGAATATACCATGAATGGAATTCTCATTCTCCTCTCTATACTTGCTGGTATCTCAACCTTTGGATTCTGGGGATTGATTCTCGGTCCTTCCGTCGTAGCATTGACGCTTGCGGCGGCAAATCTCTATCGGGACAATCTGGCAAAAGAAAAACGCACGCCCAAAGCCTGGGGATAAAGTTTGAACCAGGCAAACGTGTGGTTGAAAAGGCATGCAAACATCTGTATGATACCGATGTCTTTTCGCTCTATGTAATCAGCAGATTTATCATTAAAGGGAAATCAAATGAAATCGTTCTTGTTGGCTCTCGTCTTCTTGTTATGCACCACCTCTGTCTATGGTTTTTCAAAGGATGGTTGCGGAAGTGGAAATTGTATCGATTGTCATTCACTAACCCGGCATGAAGCCGCAGGTCTTTTAAAAGGCAAAGTCGACGATGTCCTCAATGTAAAGCTCAGCGAAGTCCCGGGGCTTTGGTCTCTGGAAGCAGTCTACAACGGCAAAAAAATTCCCCTCTATATGGATTTCTCCAAAAAATACGTTTTCAGCGGAAACGTAATCAGACTCCAGGATTGGGCGAATCTTTCCCGGGAAGATCAGCAGGAAGCGGAACATATCGTGGATTTTTCTTCCATTCCGCTCCAGGATGCAGTGATTTTAGGCAATCCCATAGCACCGGAAAAAATAATCGTCTTTGATGATCCGGTATGTCCGTTTTGCAAAAAGCTTCAACCTGAAATGTTGAAAATAATCAGCACGCACAAAAACATCGCCTTTTATATCAAGATGTTTCCCCTGCAAAGCCACCCGGATGCCTACGAAAAGGCCAAGACGATTGTCTGTACGAAATCCGACAAACTGCTAACCGAAAGCCTCAACGAACAACCAATTCCGCCGCCGCTGTGCGAAACCGATCAGATAGAACAGAACAAGAAACTCGGCGAGAAACTGCACATCAACTCCACCCCTACCCTTATATTCCCGAACGGCAAAGTTGTCGTAGGGTACATGCCGGCTGATAAGATTCTCGATCTTCTGAATAAAAACAAATAATAGAACCTTCTGCAAAACACTGTGTAAATTCGGTAATGGATGAGTTTTCTCAAAATATGTTGGATCTCTTAACTTTCCTCCAAATTGACACAGTGTTCATGAGAAATGCGGACTAGGGTCTACGATTCCATTATTCTCCGGAATTTATGGATTATTCCAAATTAAAAATATCAATATTCCTCTTATTGGTGATAATCGTCTCGGGCACGACGGGGTATTATTTTATTGAAGGAATGTCGCCCTTCGATGCCTTTTATATGACCATGATCACCATCAGCACCGTCGGATTTTCCGAAATCAAGCCCCTTTCCACTGCCGGCAGAGCCTTAACAATTTTGATTATTGTTTCTGGCATCAGCGTCCTGACGTACACCCTCGGTCAAGTCGCAAGGGTCTTTGTCGAAGGTGAAATCCGCCAGTTACTCGGGAGAAGAAAATTGGAAAAACAAATCGCCAAGTTGAAAAATCATTATATTATCTGCGGATTCGGTCGGATCGGCAGTACCATCGCCAAAGAACTGGCAGCAGAAAACATCCCCTTTATTATCATCGAACAGGATCCGGAACACATCGAACAGATCGACGCGTCCCATTATTTCTATCTGAATATGGATGCGACCGCCGATACGACTTTGGTCAAAGCCGGTCTTCATAATGCAAAAGGACTGGTGACAGCCGTCAGCTCCGATGCGGACAATGTTTTCATTGCCTTGTCCGCCAAAGGCCTGCGCCCGGATATTTTCATCCTGGCCAGGGCGTCGGACACCAAAAACGAAGCCAAGCTCCTGAGGGCGGGAGCGTCCCGTGTTGTCTGCCCCTATCAAATGGGAGGCAGAAGAATGGCGGAAATCCTGCGCAAACCAACGGTGGTCGATTTCCTCGACAACACCATGATGAACAGCAAACTCGATTTGAAACTGGAAGAGGCTGTTATCGGACCGACCTCTCCTCTGATCGGCAAAACCGTGGTGACAAGCAACATTCGGCAAGACTTCGGTGTCATCATCGTTGCCATCAAAAAGGTTACAAATGAGATGATTTACAACCCGATGCCCGC
Organism: Desulfocapsaceae bacterium; assembly: GCA_046705065.1. Lineage (GTDB taxonomy): Bacteria > Desulfobacterota > Desulfobulbia > Desulfobulbales > Desulfocapsaceae > CAWGGS01. Next base: position 10,575 of record JBJKQT010000290.1, on the reverse strand, counting down.
CGAAATTCTGGATGCAGGGGATGTGATCGTGGTTATCGGAAAAAAAGACGGCCTCCGCCGGATGTCGGCGGTAATGGATCCGGAAAAACATTGATCAGATCTCGCCGATAGCCTCTATACTTTCAGTTTTGCAAAAGTCCGCTCAATCCGGATGAACCCGTTTTTATCTCTCGTTTTCTCCTAGATAATGATTAGAGTATGTGTCAATGAAAAGATCGACTGATGAATTACATAAAATGTAATAGTAATTTCGTTACATTAGTCTCTTTCAGTTGACTGCGGTTATTATCCATTTGGACAAATCCCTTACGACAACAAATTTGCAGAGGAGAAACATAATGGCTTTGATCACCTTAAAAGGAAACCGGATATCGACTCTGGGCGACCTTCCTAACACGAATCAAGAAGCTCCGGCTTTCACACTCACCAAATCCGACCTCTCCGATTCCAGTTTGCAGGAGTATCGTGGCAAAAATGTGATCCTCAACATATTTCCGAGTATCGACACTGCCGTCTGCGCCGCAACTGTTAGAAAATTCAATGAGGCTGCCTCAAAGATCAAAGATACCGTTGTTCTTTGCATCTCTAAAGATCTGCCGTTTGCCCATAAACGATTCTGCGAAGCAGAGGGCCTTGATAAGGTTATTCCTCTTTCTGCGTTTCGTTCACAGAATTTCGGCACGGATTACGGAATAACCATCACCGACGGCCCTCTTGCCGGGCTCCTTGCACGAGCAATAGTTATCATCGACGGACAAGGGAGAGTGAAATATACGGAACTCGTACCGGAAATTACACAAGAGCCAAATTATTCCAAGGCAATAGAGAATATTCCGGTTTAATAACCTCAGCTGGTACGCTGCGATCTCTTTGCTCCTGCCGTCAAACTCCCTCCGGGTTTCTTGAGTTTCGTTGAGAAATCCGGAGTTCTAACCCCCCTGATTTTCCTCACCTCCAGACATTCCATTCCGTCAACCCGGATTTCTCATCCGGGCTAATAGGTTTGCCGCCCTTTGGCACCGGCCAAATCGACACGTCGTTCATGAGAAATCCGGGTTAAAACCCATAACCGAAGCTTGATTGGTACTGCACGGTTGTAGATTCCATCTCAAAATCCAAAAAGAAATATGCAATCTTTTGATGGAAGATTCATGATATGGGCATCCCTGCCATTGCCACATTGTGACATACCACAAAATAACCATTCCTTCAGCAAACCATCACCATTCACCTTGAACTTTACAGTTGATTGTGTTAAGCATTTTCGTTGGTATTAATTATCAAGTAAAATTCCTGTATTTTTAAGACGGTGACATTTTATGTAAGTTTACATTTTAAATATAGCTCGTAATAGTTCGCTGCAGCTGAAAACAACTTTTAGAGGTATGCGAAAAACTTAACCATCAGCACAATTTTTAAGGAGTCATCATGGGATCTGGCACGAACAAAAAGAGTGGATCGGTTATGGTTGTAGGAGCTGGTATAGCAGGTATGCAAGCATCGCTTGACCTGGCTGAGTCCGGCTATTACGTTTATTTGGTTGAGAAGTCCTCTGCAATCGGCGGAGTAATGTCCCAGCTCGATAAGACCTTCCCGACCAATGATTGTGCAATGTGAGTAATCTCACCTAAACTGGTCGAGGTCGGCCGTCACCTTAATATTGAGCTTTTAACAAACACTGAACTTTTGGGCCTCGAAGGCGAGCCCGGAAACTTCACCGCTAAAATCCACCAAACTCCCCGTTATGTTGACCTGAGCAAATGCACGAGCTGCGGCGAGTGCGCCAAGGTCTGCCCTGTCCCCCTTCCCAACGAGTACAACGAGAACATCGACTTCAGAAGGGCAATTTTCAAGCAATACCCACAGGCTATTCCTGGAGCATTCGGGATCAGCAAACGTGGTACTGCGCCGTGCAAGGCTACTTGTCCGGCTCATGTCAGTATTCAGGGATACATCGCCTTGATCAACGAAGGCAAATACGACGAGGCATTAAAACTTTTCAAACAAGAACATCCGTTCCCCGGCGTTTGCGGCCGTGTCTGTCATCACCCGTGCGAAGGAGAGTGTACGCGCGCCCAGGTTGATCAACCTCTCGCCATCCGGGAATTGCACCGGTTCTTAGCCGATTACGAAAGAGGCAAGGGAGCATATTATACCCCGAAAATCCAGGCTGAAAAACGCAATGAAAAGGTTGCAATCGTAGGCTCAGGTCCCTCGGGGATAACTGCCGCCTATTATCTTCTTCAACAAGGGTACCAGGTCACCATTTTCGAGAAACTTGATAAGCCCGGCGGCATGATGCGCTACGGTATCCCCGAATATCGTCTGCCAAGGGATATTCTTGCCGGCGAAATCAAGGTCGTCCAAGACATGGGCGCCGAGATCAAATGCGGGGTCTCCTTCGGCAAAGACATCACTCTGGAAAGTCTCAAGAAAGATGGCTATTCAGCTTTATACCTGGCCATCGGACTACACAATGGCAGAAATCTGGGCATCGAACATGAGGACATCAAAGGTGTTTTGCAAGGTGTCGACTTTTTGCGGGATGCCTCCATGGGCAAAAAACCCGAGCTTGGCCGGGACGTCATCGTTGTCGGCGGCGGTAACGTTGCCATTGATGTTGCGCTGACGGCAAAACGGCTCGGCGCTGAAAATGTGACGCTTCTCTGTCTCGAACGCCGGGATGAGATGCCTGCTTGGGAGCATGAAATCGAAGAAGCGCTGGAAGGCGACATCAAAATTGTCAACAGTTACGGACCAAAGAGCTTTTTTATCGACAAGGATGATCAGCGCGTTTCCGGTATCGAATTTAAAAGCTGTACCAATGTTTTTGATGATAGCGGACGCTTCAATCCGCAGTACGACGAGACTGTCTGCCAGCCATTCTTCTGCGATACGGTAATCGTGTCCATCGGCCAGAGCACAAATCTTGACGGAATTAAAGAGCAGGGAATCGCCATTTCAAGACCCGGCGGGCTGGAAGCTGATTCCGTCACACTGCAAACGCCTATAGATTGGGTATTTGCAGGAGGCGACGCTTTTTACGGGCCAAAATCCGTGGTCGATGCAGTGGCGTGCGGCAAAGAAGCTGCGGAAAGCATTCATCGTTTCATCAACGGAAAGGACCTTCGTGAAGGCCGTGACAAGACTTGGGAATTCGTCAGACCCGAAACGCAGAACGAGGTTAAGAAAAACCGAGTCAAGGTCAATTGCCTCGATCCCAAAGCACGCGAATGCAATTTCCTCGAAGTCTCTTATGGCTACAATGAGCAAGAGGCAAAACAGGAGGCCACGCGGTGTCTGAACTGCGGCGTCTGTTCGGAATGCTATCAGTGTGTCGAGGCTTGTCTTGCAAAGGCCGTCGATCATACGCAGGTTCCGGTGGACAAAGATATTGCCGTCGGTTCGGTAATTCTCGCATCCGGCGCGCGTCCCTACGATCCGACGCCTCTCTCCAGTTTGTATTTGTACAAGCAGAATCCCAATGTTTTGACAAGCTTGGAATTCGAGAGGATGCTGAGTTCGAGCGGCCCGACCATGGGACATCTGGTCCGTCCGTCAGATCATGAAGAGCCGAAAAAAATTGCTTGGCTGCAATGTATCGGCTCCAGGGATACCAATAAATGCGGCAATACCTATTGCTCGTCGGTCTGTTGCATGTACGCGATGAAAGATGCGATGATCGCCAAAGAGCATGCAGGCGGAAATCTCGATGCGGCCATATTCTATATGGACATCCGGTCATTCGGCAAAGACTACGAGATGTATTACAACCGCGCCAGGGAACGGGAAGGCATCCGTTTTGTCAAAGCCAGAATCCACTCGGTTATTGAAAATCCGGAGAACAGGAATCTCATCCTGCGCTTTGCAGACGAAAACGGCGCAATCATGGAAGAAGAGTTCGACATGCTTGTTCTCTCGGTGGGGCTTGAAGTACCTGCAACTTCCCTCGACCTTGTCGGCAGGCTCGGCGTAAATGTAAACAAACATAAATTCATTGAGAGTGAGCCCTTCTCACCGCTTGCTTCCTCAAGACCGGGAGTTTATACCTGCGGCACATTCCAGGGCCCGAAAGATATCCCCTCCTCCGTGACCGAAGCAAGTGCCGCGGCCGGCCTTGCAGGTTGCGAGATAGCAGAAGCAAGGGGGACGGACACCAAGGTTGTTGAGCTTCCCGATGAGATCGATATCTCCGGCCAGGAACCGCGCGTCGGCGTCTTTGTCTGCAATTGCGGATCGAATATTGCCGGCGTCATCGATGTTCCGGGTGTTCAGGAGTACGCCTCGACGCTGCCGGGTGTTGTTTTTACCGACAACAACCTGTTTACCTGTAGTCAGGACACCCAGGGCAAAATCAAGGACAAAATCATCGAAGAAAAGCTCAATCGGGTCGTCGTAGCTTCCTGCAGTCCGAAAACCCATGCGCCGATGTTCATGGAAACATTGGAGGCGTGCGGTTTGAACAGGTACCTCTTTGAAATGGCGAATATCAGGAATCAGGATTCCTGGGTTCATGCCTATAACCCTGAACTCGCAACGGAAAAAGCCAAGGATTTGATCCGCATGGCCGTTTCCCGGGCCGTACGCCTGAAACCGCTCAAAGGAAAGGTCATTCCTGTAAACAAACGGGCGCTGATCGTAGGTGGAGGAATCGCCGGCATGAACGTAGCCCTCGATCTCTCCAAACAGGGTTTTGAATCCACCTTGATCGAGAAAAAAGGCGAGCTCGGCGGCATGGGAAGAAAACTGCATCACACCATCGAAGGTGGCGATGTCAGGGCTTATGTCGACAAACTCACCGGTCAGGTAACAACAGATAAAAAGATCAAAGTTCTTACCGATTCGGAAATCGTTGAATTTGAAGGTTTCCAAGGAAACTTCAAAACCGTCGTGCGTGTCAACGGCAATGACCAGACCGAGGAAATCCATCACGGCGTCATCGTTGTCGCAACAGGTGCGGGAGAATACACACCCAAGGAATTCCTCTACGGCGAAGACGACCGGGTAATGACCCAAGTTCAATTAAGCGACAGACTGACCGACAAAGGCGCCTCAGACCTTGATTCCGTCGTTATGATCCAGTGCGTCGGCTCACGAAATGACGAGCGTCCCAACTGTTCCAGAATCTGCTGCCAATCAGCCGTAAAAAATGCCCTTGCCATCAAAAAGAGCAATCCGGACACTCAGGTGTATATCCTTTACCGTGATATGCGCATGTATGGACTCATGGAGGACTATTATACCGAAGCCAGGAAACAGGGGGTTATTTTTGTACGCTACCAAAAAGAAAACCCGCCGGTTGTCAAGTCATCCGACGAAGGTGTCCTCGTGACGGTCAAAGACCACGTCCTGCAACGGGATATCGAGATACGATCAGACGTCCTGGCACTTTCTGCAGGCGTATACCCGAGCGGCTCCGAAGAGGTGAGCAGAAAGATGAAGCTTAACACCAACTCCGAAGGATACTTCCTCGAGGCCCATGTTAAGCTCAGACCCGTTGATATGGGAAGCGACGGTGTGTTCCTGTGCGGTACCGCACATGGCCCGAAACTCATATCGGAAACCATCGTTCAAGCCAACGCGGCAGCGTCACGCGCTGTAACTTTCCTCTCCAAAGATAAGATCAAACTGTCGGCCATAAAAGCCCAGGTAGATCCGGATCACTGTGTCAAGTGTCTGACCTGCGTCAGATCCTGTCCGTTCGAGGTCCCGCAGTTCAACGTTGAAGAGGGAGAAATCCAGATCGATCCGGCACTCTGTCAAGGTTGTGGTGTCTGCGCCTGTGTATGTCCGAGACAGACCATCAAGCTCAACAACTACGAAGACGACCAGATCACGTGTGAAATCGACACACTGTTGGCGGGAGGACTATAATGGCTGATTTCAAACCAACTATCATAGCATTTTGTTGTGATTACTGAGGGTACTCTGCTGCGGACCTGGCAGGTTCCATGCGATTGACGTACCCAACGAATATTAGAATACTCCGGGTCCCCTGTACCGGAAAAGTGGATGTGATGCACCTCCTCAGATGTTTCCAGGAAGGCGCCGACGGCGTCTATTGTGTCGGCTGCCTTGAAGGCAACTGCCATTATAATCAAGGGAACCTCCGATGCCGCGAGCGCGTCGGCTATGTCCACGATCTCCTGGAAGAGATTGGTATCGAAGGCGACCGCGTCAGGATGTACAACCTGTCGTCGGGTGAAGGACCGACCTTTGCCAAATACGCCCAGGAGATGACGGAACATATCATATCCCTTGGACCTAATCCTTTGAAGGCTAAAAACAAGGAGGCACCCGTTCATTCACAACACGGCAGACCAAGCACCCAAAAGGTCTTGGCGCAAAACGAAGAGGAAGGGAAGCGTCACGCATCCTGCTGAACAGATCGTATGCAAGTGCATATGATCTGTAAAACAGCGGATGGGTGCTTACCGGCTTAGACGACAACAATGCGTATATTCTTAGAGCTTTCCGGAAATTTGCGAGGATATACTGCCGTAAGGAGGAATGAATATAATGGCTGATTTCAAACCAACTATCATAGCATTTTGTTGTGATTATTGAGGGTACTCGGCTGCGGACCTGGCAGGTTCCATGCGACTGACGTACCCAACAAACATTAGAATACTCCGAGTGCCCTGCACCGGAAAAGTGGATGTGATGCACCTGCTCAGATGTTTCCAGGAAGGTGCCGACGGTGTTTATTGCGTCGGATGTCTTGAGGGAAACTGTCATTACAATCAGGGAAATCTCAGATGCCGCGAACGCGTCGGCTATGTCCACGATCTTTTGGAAGAGATCGGTATCGAAGGTGACCGCGTCAGGATGTATAACCTGTCGTCGGGTGAAGGACCGACCTTCGCAAAATATGCCCAAGAGATGACCGAGCATATCATTTCACTCGGACCAAACCCTTTGAAGGATAAGTCGAAGAAGGCTGTAATTGCCTAATAAGAGGAGTTAATTATGTCTGATGATGCAATAAAAATAGGCGGAAAAAAGAAAAGCAGGTTCATGGACACCGTCAAAGGGATTCTGCCGGAAGGCGGCAATCTTGACATGTGTCTGACCTGCGGGGCCTGCTCTTCCGGTTGCCCGGCTACGGGGCTGGAAGGACTGGATCCAAGAAAAGTGTTGCGAATGGCGGCCTTGGGCATGGATGAAGAACTGCTGGCATCCGATTGGCCTTGGATGTGTACCATGTGCCAGCGCTGCATCTATGTGTGCCCGATGAAAATCGACATACCTCAACTGATATTCAATTTACGAAAGGAAAGGCCGAGAGATCAACGGCCTAAGGGTATCCTCGGCTCCTGCGACATGGCGCTTCGAAATGATACCTGCAGCGCCATGGGGGCCACAGAAGAGGATTGGCGATTCGTTGTGGAAGACGTTGCAGAAGAGGTTCGTCAAACCCAACCGGGCTTTGAAAACCTGCAGGTTCCCATGGACAAACAAGGTGCCTACTTCTTTTTAAATCAAAACTCAAGGGAGCCCGTAACCGAGCCCGACGAGATGATTCCGCTCTGGAAGATTCTCAACAAAGCCGGTGCGGATTGGACCTACGGCTCTAAAGGATGGGCAGCGGAAAACTACTGCCTGTTCCTGGCCGATAACCCAAACTGGGAGCACATTGTCCGTGTAAAAGCGAAAGCGGTGGACGACTTGGGCTGCAAGGTGTGGCTCAACACGGAGTGAGGCCACGAACTCTTTGCAGTCCGGGCCGGACTGAAAAAATTCAACATCTCTCACAAGTTTGAAATTGCGAGCATCATTCAATACTACGCAAAATGGATCCGGGAAGGAAAACTTCCGGTAAGTTCCGATTGGAACAAGGATCTTAAGGTAAAATTCACCGTTCAGGATCCTTGCCAGTTGGTCAGGAAATCCTTCGGAGACCCTGTAGCCGATGATCTTCGCTACGTTGTCAAGAAAGTTGTCGGTGAAGAAAACTTTATCGATATGGCCCCCAATAAGTCCAACAATTACTGTTGCGGCGGCGGTGGGGGATTCCTTCAATCAGGGTTCCCGGACGCACGCCGTGCCTATGGACGCCTGAAGGCGGAACAGATAATGAACACAGGTGCTCAGTATGCCATCACGCCCTGCCATAACTGTCATGCTCAAATTCATGACCTAAGCGAACATTATAAGGGCAACTGGCATACATTGCATCTCTGGACGCTTATTTGCCTGTCCATGGGCATGCTTGGCGAAAATGAAAGAGTATACCTCGGGCCGGATCTAGCAAACGTCGGTCTATAGCATATTCCGGGCTCGGGCCAGGAACTGTTCCGAGCCGTTTTGGAGGATATTATGATAGTAGCCCAAAGAAAACCCTTTGCCGAAATAATGGCGATGTTGAAAGGGTACAAAAAGGTGTTGAACGTCGGATGCGGTACCTGTGTATCTGTCTGCCTCGCGGGCGGGGAAAAAGAGGTCGCCGTATTGAACACCGAAATTGAAATGGCAAGGCGCCTTGAAGACGATCCCATAGATATTCAAGGGCAGACCATTGAACGGCAATGTGACCGTGAGTACCTGGCCGAGTTGGACAACATCATCGAGCAGGGAAATTTCGATGCGCTGATGTCCATGGCTTGTGGTGTCGGCATTCAATTTCTTGCTGAAAGATACCCGCTTATTCCCACCTTCCCAGCCGTCGATACGTCAGGACTTGCCGTCAATCAGGCTGTTGGATGGTACGAAGAGCGGTGTCGCTCCTGCAACCAATGCGTACTGGGTGTCACCGGAGGTATCTGCCCCATTACCATGTGCGCCAAAGGACTGCTGAACGGACCTTGCGGCGGAACCAATAAAGGAAGTTGTGAAATCAGTACGGAACAACCCTGTGCCTGGTTCAAGATCCATGAACGTCTTTCCGGACAAGGGCGCCTTGATGCCATCAGGAAAATCAATACTACCCGGGGATGGAATGATCAGATCCCCAGGAACCTGATACAACCCGGTTACAAGAAACCGGACAAGATGGCAAAATAACAAGGCAAAATTAATATTTTGTCATAAATACCCTTACCAAAGATCAGGGGATAACATATGAGCACAGAAAATAATTTTAAGTCCGGGAGTAACTTGGAAAAGGTCCTCAAATCGGGTCAGTTTGCGTTTACCGGCGAGCTTGGCCCTCCTCGAGGTACCGATGTGGAAGAGGTACGAGAAAAAGCAAAATTTTTAAAAGGAAATGTCGATTCGGTCAATATAACGGACAACCAGACCGCCGTGGTCAGGATGTCCAGCTGGGCGGCATCCTTGATTGCCATCCAGGAAGGGCTCGAACCTAATTACCAGATGGTATGCAGGGATCGGAACCGTTTGGCCATGCAGGCCGATATCCTCGGCGGATCGGCACTCGGCATCCGCAATATGCTCTGTCTCTCCGGAGACCATCAAAAATTCGGCGATCATCCCGATGCAAAGGGTGTTTTCGATATCGACTCCATTCAACTGATTGCCATGGTAAAACAGATGAGGGATGACGGTAGATTTTTAAGCGGCAACGAAATACACAAACCCCCAAAATTTTTCATCGGTGCAGCCAGCAATCCCTTTGCAGATCCCTTTGAATGGCGCGTCCATCGTTTGGCCAAAAAGATCGAGGCCGGAGCCGATTTCATACAGACCCAATGCATCTACAATATGACTAAATTCCGTGAATTTATTCGGATTGCCAACGAAGAAGGTCTTACGGAAAAAATTTATATTTTAGCCGGTGTCACTCCGATGAAAAGCGTCGGTATGGCAAAATACATGAAAAACAAAGTTCCGGGGATGGACGTTCCGGATGAAATAATTCAGCGTCTTCAAGGCGTTGACAAAAAGGATGTTGCCCGGGAAGGAATCAAAATCGCCTGCGAACAGATTGAGGAGTTCAAGGAAATGAAAGGCGTTCACGGCGTGCACATGATGGCAATCGAATGGGAACACAAAGTGCCTGAGATTGCAGAACAAGCCAAGGTACTTCCCCGCCCCGTTTTCAATTAAAACGGACTTTCTGTTTTAGACAGCACCTCAACGACAGGACCCGGCTGCAATAGAGCCGGTTCCTGTTGATTCGTGTCTTTTAAAAAACAACCCCGTTCAAAAATGCTCGTCATGAACAAACGAGCCGATCTCCTTACGCTTCGGAGCTGATGGAGAATGATCCGGATACCCGAGAGGGAGTAATGCTACTACCTCATATCCACCCGGAATTCCGAGGATCTCTTCAACTTTTTCGTGGTCGATTGCCCCGACGATCACCGAGCCCAGGCCCAGATTATGTGCGGTCAGGCAAAGAGTCTGCGTTGCCAGTCCAAGGTCAAAAAGCTGCCAGTCTTCATACCGTGTCATTTGTTGCCCGTTATAAAATCCGGATTTCTTTGACTCTGCACAAACGGCAATGACAACAGGAGCATCTTTGACGGAAAGCGTCGCCGGGTTCTTTTTCGTCAGTGTTTCGGAAAGCTTTTCCTTAATTTTTTGCTCTTTGACGATGACAAAATGCCAGCATTGGGTGTTCCCCCATGAGGGAGCCCACCGTACTGCTTCAAATATTGCATTCAACTTCTCGGC
>JBJKQT010000289.1:0-8499 GCA_046705065.1 Desulfocapsaceae bacterium | reverse complement strand
TCGATGGATCCGAATCCAATACTATGCAGCCTGAAATGCTACGAATCGTTTTTATCAAGCTCTTTTCTAACGGCCAGGCCGATCTGTTCCAAAGTAAACGGTTTTGGAACATAGCTCCCGGCTCCGAGACGCTGCGCTTCGCGGACCCGGTCCGATTCGGCATAGCTGCTGGTGATGATAGCTTTTTGATGAGGACGAACTTCGAGTATTTCCCGATAGGCATCCAGGCCATCCATATCTTCGCCCAAAACCATATCGAGGATAATTAGATCCACAGACTGCTCCCGCATGGTTGCCACAGCCTGTTTTCCATCGGCGGCAAGCATAACGGTATACCCTAATTTTCCCAGCATATTTTCAACGAGATCGCGTTGTTCCGCGATGTCTTCAACAAGAAGTATGGTTTCTGAGCCGATATAATCCTCAAGAACGGCTTTTTCCTCCCGTATTGCAACGCCATCCTCGGTTGCCGGCAGATAGATGGTAAGTGTTGTTCCCTGGCCTTCCCTGCTGGCTATATCCAGATAGCCTTTGTGGTCCTTTACAGTGGCCCAAATAATCGTCATGCCGAGCCCGGTGCCGCTTTTTGCCGTCTTTTTCCTTGTATAGAAGGGTTCGAAGATACGCGGAAGATCTTTTTGGGCTATCCCGACACCGCTATCGGCAACCGACAAGCAGACATACCGCCCTGCGGGGATGGATTCATAGGCCACATGGTTTGTGTCGAGGCAAAGATTGATTGTGGAAACCTCGATCCTTCCTCCAGCCGGCATGGCCTCCATGGCGTTGTGCACCAGATTCATAATCACCTTGGAGAGATGGACATCCGATCCCTGAACATTGAGCAGGTCAGGATCGAGCCGCGTGACGACGTTCGTATGAGGGTATCCTTCCTTTAGGCGAAGAAACTCGGGAGAAGCCAGGTAGTCGGTAACGATCGAGTTCAAATTGCAGATACCGTCCACCTTCACATTGCGCCTCGCCAGGGTGAGCAGATCGTTAACAATAACCGCTGCCTGTTGCCCGGATTTTTGAATGGCGAAAATTTTATCATGCAATGGATCGTTTTTCGGAATTTCCAGCAGGAGAAGATCGGGATAGCTGACCAGTCCGCTTAAAATGTTGTTTAAATCATGGGCAATACCTGCCGCAAGATTTCCCACCACTTCCATTTTTTGAGCGCGGATCAATCGATTTTCGAGCAACTTGCGCTCAGTGATGTCTTTTATTATGCCCTGTGTGCCGACAAACTCCCTTGAATTGCTGACGTTTTCCCGGTATATCCCTTCCGCGGACACACTGAAGAACCGAAAGCCGTCCATATCCACCTGATCTTCCTTGGTCAGAAGAAGACGAATCTCAAGGTCGACGGTCGCCCGCCCGCCTGTTCTTCGTTCATTCAGGCGGTACCAGGCTTTGGCCCGGTCCTCGGGGGCGACAAAATCCAATATGGGTTTTCCGAGCAAGGCTTGGGGGAATTTTATATACCTGCTGATGGCCGGGCTGATAAAGGTAAAATTCCCCGAGCCATCGAGCCGAAAGACAATGTCGGGTATGGACCGCAGGATGGATTCCAGGCTGGTTTCGCTAGATTTTAACAGAAGCAAGGCTTCCCCTGTTTCGGTTTTTGCCTGGATTTGATAGTAACGGAATCTCATTGAGGTGAGTACAAGGAAATCGCATATCACCGTTGCCGCCGGCAGGAGCGGTGAAAAAAGCAGACCGCTGCGTTGATACAAAACCCCGGCCCCAAAGCAAACGGCACCTGCGGTGAGAGCGGCCAGCACGCCTGACAAGGTTGTCGAACAAAAAAGAACGATCGCAACCATAAACAGAGATGCCAAAAAACCGGCAGTGATTTCGTAATAAGAAAATACCGCCGTTCTGATGGGATGGATAGGGGCGTTGAGCGATTGCAGGGCCGCCGCCTGCAGGTCAAGAAGCGGCTGGGCCTGGGAAAAAGGGGTCGGATACCTCTGCGCGAGTCCAGCGGCGGAAGCGCCGACCAAGACGATTTTATGCTGCAATTGGGCAGGGCTTACTTTGCCGTCCAGAATGTCCGCAGCCGAATAGCGTGTGCTTCCGCTTTTAAATCCGGGACCGATAAAATAATTTCCCTTCAGATCCATCGGGATATGCAAACCGGCACAGGACAGCCGGTTTATTTGGAACTCTCCACGGCCAAAGGAAATCGTTTTCCGATTCTCAAGTTTCATCAACATGGCAAGCGGAAAGGATGGGTAAAGGCGGTCATGAAATTTTATCAGAAGCGGCAATCGCCGCAGAACCCCATCATCGTCGGGGATCCCGTTGAGAAAACCGGCATCGCGGGTGGCATCTGTTAGTGTCCGGTAATTGCAAATCACCCCTTCGGCCCGATAAAAAGATATATCGGGAACCTCTTCTCCAGGCAGACTCGAATGTGAAACGGCAACAGGAGGTAGACGGCATGCCGGTTGCTCTTCCTTCTCCTTGGTAAAAAGGAATTCATAGCCGAGGACAAAGGGCCCTTGGGACAAAATACGGGCAAGAAACACATCATGGTCCAGGAGTTCTTGAGGAATGTTTGCTGTATCGAGGTCATAAGCGAAATTTTCAGCCGGATTTTCCTTCCGGTTTTTCGGGGAGGTCCGGTCTTTTTCAGGAAAAATGATGTCTATGCCGATGAGACGTGCACCGCTATCCTGAATTTTTTTTAGAAGAAGGCCGAATACATAGCGGGACCAAGGCCACTGGCCGATTTTTTTTATGCTTTTCTCATCGATATCGACGGTGACAATGTCAAGTTTCGGCTCGACGACTAAGGTCTTGGCGAGAATGATATCGGTGGATTTATTTTTGAAATACCTGATGATCCCGGGATTAAGGAGATAGACGGCAGATAGGATAAAAGTTATAAAAATGCTTGTAAGCAGGAGACTTGTTGTGAGATTTCCTTTCTCGGAATGTGGGAAAAAAGTCAGCGGCGATGTCGGAAAAAGACTGTTCCACATTGGCTTGAAATCTGAAGAGGCAAAATTTTATAAAACAAAGCCTTATCGTATGACGACTTCAACTCTGCGATTCCTCGGCTCGTGTACGTTGTCTCCCGTTATAATCAGCGGATTTTCCTCTCCATGGGACGTTACCGAGAGAAATGCCGCCGCAACGCCGTCTTTGATCAGCAGACGGCTCACAGCCTGGGCTCTTCGCTGGGAGAGCTGCAAGTTGTACTTTTTGTCTCCGGCTGTATCCGTATGACCGATGACGCTTATGTTTTCCGACTTTCTCGTCGCAATCGTCTGAAGGATCTGGGGCAGTTCCTTGCGCGACTTTTCGGTCAAATCCGTAGACTCCGAATGAAAATAGAGAATGAAATGTTTCGGAGGCTCCGGCAACGCATCCAGGACATGAGAATACCGCGCCTGTATTTCCTCTGCCGACAAGATCGTCGGTTTGGAGGGTTTTGATTCCCGGCCGGAGATGACGGTCGACTCGTCTTTATGGGTCATATCAAAGGTCCCAGCTTTATTGGCCACAGAAATGTGACCGACATGTCCGCCGGGGTCGGGAAGCAGGACGACGGTTGTCTTGGGCGCGCATCCGGAAAACATGAGGAGGATGAAGCCCAATAAGATGAAGGTGGGGTATCGTCTTGTCGTTTCCATGTTGTATTCTCTTTTGGAATTACGGCTCGGCCATATCATTATTTAAGGTTCATCAGGCTTGAGCGTACTTTTGTCAATCCGAAAAGAGTATTCGTATAAATAAATGCGCATGCGTCGGATGAACCTTATTTAACTTCAACGATGAATTTCGTTCCTCGGACCCCCAGTGTCGCATCAGGTGTTTCGAGCTTGACATTGTCGGGGGCAAGCTTGGCAATCTGTCCTGTGATAAAGGAAAACGTCCCTTTGAGCAATTTGACGATAAAGGAAAGGTCATGGTCGATGGGCTTGAACATCAGGCTGTTAATGGTCAATACGCTGTTCGGGCCGAGCGCCACAACCGTATCGTCCTCGAAGATGAGGCCGACGCTGCTTTTGTCGCCTGTTTTGATGGAATCGCCTTGGACGATTTTCATATTGGGTACGGCCTTAATCGTTTTCTGCGCAGAGGAGACGAAAACATCACCGGTCACCGATTTGATGATGCCGAACGATCCCGATCGAGCAAGGCATTGCCCAAAACCTGCCAGAGATAAAGCCGCGAACATGGCAATACAGACAAGTGTTTTCATGATCTGTCCACCGTTATCTGAAGCAATGGAAAGGAAACCGTATGGTTAACCCTATCACAAAGAAAACCGAAGGACAAGGCGTAAAGTTTGCCAGGGAAAGATTTGTGAACTCCGGTGAAATTATCTTCGCAACTCCGCCCCGACTCTCAACCCTCGCATGGACTTGACGACATAACGTCCCTGGCTGAACAACCGAGGATTCCAACTGCATTTGAATTCTATCTCCCGGCCGACGGAGAGCTTGATTCCCGCCCGCGCATCAAGCTCAAACCCCACACCTGTTCCGGATATATCAAAGAGGTTCACTTCGGTCTGGATGCCGCCGACCAGCAGAAGCACGCGGCCGCTCTGGCTGGCTCGTTCCACATGTCTCCTGTTGAACACACAGGAAATCTTTTGGCCGCACCCTCGACAAAGAACGGACCTTCGCCGCTGGTTTGCGCTCACGGCAACCACTCTTCTATACTGACAGACGGGGCACTTGAAAAACATCCTTCCTTCTTTTACATGAAACACTTTTGATTTCGGCATGCCTTCTTTTACCAAATGAATTGTATTTACTCCCAAGCCCCGGCTTTTCCTAACAATAATCTATCCTTTGCCCGCCATTTCTTCAAGCCTTTTTTATTTTAATTCCCGGTGGTCATATTTTACCGGGGCGACGAGCGGCCACGGTGCGTGTGGTATGAAGGGCGAGATGTTTTTTTCTTTGCCTGTTGATATATCGCCCAAAAACATCTACTCTAATACTAGGTGTGCACCATAAACCTTTCACCACTTTCCACCAGCGGGCCCCAATGGAGGTATCAATCTGTTGGGCTAATATCTGAAAGGAGGTTTCAATGCCTATCATCACCATTTCCAGAGGGAGCTACTTCCACGGAAAATCCATTGCTGAAAAACTGGCTGCAAGACTCAATTACGCCTGCCTGTCCCGGGACGAGATCATTGAAAATCTCGAAGAATTTCATCTCCCGGAAATCAAATTGATGCGCGGAATCAACGACGCATTTTCCGTTTTAGATCGTTTCCCGCACGGTAAACAACGTTTCATAGCAGCAATCCGTTCGGCAATCCTGGAGAAATTTCTCGCTGGAAATGTGGTGTACCATGGCCTGGTCGGGCACCATTTCGTCCGTAATATATCACACGTCCTCAAGGTCAGGATTATAGCCGATACCGAAAAAAGGGTGGAAAGCGAGATGGAAAGGGAAAAAATCTCGGAAGAAAAAGCCCGTTACGTATTAAAAAAGGATGATGAAGAGCGGCGAAAATGGGCCATGTTCCTGTACGGCATCGATCTTGCCGGCCCGGAAGCCTATAATCTGGTAATTCGAATCGGTCATCTCTCGGAGGATGACGCCGTGAATATCATTGCCGGTGCCGCCGGACTCGCCTCCTTCCAGGAAACGGACGAATCCAAGGCGGCCCTTGCCGATTCTGCCCTCCAGGCTCTAGTCAGCCGGAATCTTTTCGATTTCCCCCATGCGGGAGTGGCCGCTAAAAACGGCCAGGTACGTGTTACTCTCAAGGTCCCGGAGGAGCAGCAATCGATTATCCAAGGGCGGGTAATTCAGATTCTTGAGTCCATTTCAGGGATTAAGGAGTATTCGCTCCAATTTGACTCCTATTTTTAGCCCGCATTTCTCATCGGTTCAAGCGGCGTCAGGTTTGAAGTTTTCGGCAATGGGCTTGAGGGACACGTATTTCAGGTTCATCCGGATTGAGCGTACTTTTGCAAAACTGAAAGCAATAACCCGACGGAGGTCGTCGTTTCCGGTCGCCACTCTGCGGCCTCATCGTCGGTTCACCACGGCTGACAGACAGGCCGTCCATGGCCTGCTGCCAGGTGCGGACGTCCTGTCCGCACCCCTTCGGGCCTTGTGTGGTGACCCGTCGGGCCTCCGCAATGCGACCGGAAACGACGACCTCCGCCTCTCTGAATTATAAAAAAGTACGCTCAATCCGGATGAACCGGCAGTATGGTTGAGAAAAAACATCGCCGCCTCCGTCTCATTTCCTTCCTGACGATTGCCCCGACGACGCATGTTCATTCCAACTTCCTGGGGAACGAGGGAAATACTTCCCCGGTGTCCGCCCCGAAATAAGCCGTTGCCAGATAAATACTAATCAATGACTTGCCTCAAATTCCATCGATAAGTATTGACTCCTCGCCGTGTAAGAAATATTTATTGAAGATTCGAAACCGAGGCGGCCGGGCAAGGTCTCCTCCTTCTATTTTCAAGAGAAGCAATGGATCGATAATGACAAGTCAACACCCGACCTATCCGCATTTGTTCCGCCCCTTGGATCTGGGATTTTTAACATTGAAAAATCGAGTTCTGATGGGATCCATGCACACGGGATTGGAAGAAGAAAAAAACGGCTTCCGGCAGATGGCCGCTTTTTATGCCGACCGTGTTCGAGGAGGAGTTGCGCTGATCATCACCGGGGGGGTGGCGCCGAACAGAGCAGGCTGGATCGCCCCTTTTTCCCTCAGGCTGGCAAATCCTTCCCAGGTCAAGGAACACCGGTTGATCACCGAGTCGGTACACGATGCCGGGGGACGCATCTGCATGCAGATTCTGCATGCCGGCCGCTACGGTTACCATCCGCTCTGTGTGGCGCCGTCGGCCATCAAGGCACCCATCAACATGTTCAGACCGAGAGAACTGAGCAATCGCGGGGTCACCGCCACCATCCGCGATTTCATACGGTGCGCGACGCTTGCCCGGGATGCGGGCTACGACGGGGTTGAAGTCATGGGTTCCGAAGGCTATCTGATCAACCAATTCATCGCCCGGAAGACCAACCACCGGACAGATCAATGGGGCGGCTCCTTTGAAAACCGCATCCGGTTTCCTTTGGAGATCGTTCGAGGCATCCGCAAGGCCGTGGGTGACAATTTCATAATCGTCTACAGGCTGTCCATGCTCGATCTGGTCAAAGGAGGAAGTACGTGGGATGAAGTGGTTCTTTTGGGAAAACGCATCGAGCAGGCCGGCGCATCGATCATCAACACCGGCATCGGCTGGCATGAGGCGCGGGTGCCCACCATCGCCACCATGGTGCCCCGGGCCGGCTTTTCCTGGGTAACCAAACGCCTCATGGGTGAAGTGGGGATTCCCCTTGTCACCACCAATCGGATTAATATGCCGCATGTTGCGGAAAATCTGCTTGCGCAACGTTGCGCCGATATGGTCTGCATGGCCAGACCGTTTTTAGCCGATCCCGACTGGGTGAAAAAAACTCAGGATGGACGGACCGGAGAGATCAACACGTGTATCGCCTGCAACCAGGCCTGTCTGGATCATATTTTCTCCCGTAAAACAGCAACTTGTCTCGTCAACCCGAGAGCTTGCAGAGAGACGGTAATGCCGTTTGTACCGGCGAAAAACCGCAAAAAAGTAGCGGTGATCGGTGCCGGCCCGGCCGGACTTTCCTGCAGTACCACTGCCGCTGCCAGGGGGCATGCCGTCACCCTTTTCGAGGCAAGCGGTAAGATCGGCGGCCAATTCCTCCTTGCCAGAAGAATACCCGGCAAGGAGGAATTTGAAGAAACGCTCAGATATTATCGCAACATGATCGCACTCCATGGCGTCCAACTCCGGTTGAACCATGCACCAAGCCCGTCCGACCTGGATGAGTTCGACGAAATCGTCATCAGCACCGGTGTTAAGCCGAGAAAAGTTGAATTCGAAGGTGCAAATGAAGACAACCTTTCGCTCTATAATGACGTCCTCTCAGGGAAAAAACAGCTGGGCAGGAGGGTGGCGATCATCGGTTCGGGCGGCATCGGTTTCGACATGGCGACCTATCTGCTTCATGAACATCCGGAACAGGAAACCACCGAAGACTTCATGAGCTGGTGGGGAGTCGATATGAAGTATGCCGGTGAAGGCGGCCTGGGAGAGAGCCGCCAGGGAGTTCCGGTGCGGCAGATTTTTCTCCTTCAACGCAAAAAATCCAAGCCCGGAGCAGGACTTGGCAAGACTACCGGCTGGATTCACAGATCGTTTTTGAAAAAAAGCGGGGTAAAGATGCTCTCCGGAATCGAGTATCTCCGTGTCGGCCCGCAAGGTTTGTTGATCCGCCATGAAGGCGAGGAACGTCTTCTCGAGGTTGACGATGTGGTCGTCTGCGCCGGGCAGCTTTCCGAACGGGGACTTGCCGAGGAACTCGATGCACACGGCATGGCCTACCATATTATCGGCGGCGCCCTGAAGGCAGGAGAATTGGACGCCAAACGGGCCATAGCCCAAGGGACAGAGACGGCCGAC
>JBJKQT010000288.1:0-11674 GCA_046705065.1 Desulfocapsaceae bacterium | reverse complement strand
TAATGATCGTATCTCCGGGATGCACTCCGGCAAGCAGTCTGGCTCCTTCTTTCCTTTCTTTGAACGGAGATTTCAAGGAATATCCCTGTTCGATGAAATACTCGCCCACTTCAAAACCGCTCGTTTTTCCATACTCTCTGATGGCTTTCTGTTGCTCTCCCACAGGAACCTGAGAATCCTTGCTCATGGTCAGAAAAATATATCCCACTGCTGTCATAACTAGCCTCTATGTAAAAAATGCCTGTCACCTATTGACTGATAATCGAAATATTGTTGACACCTTGTCAATAACAAATAATCATCTGTTGGCGCATTGTCAACTACATATATATTTATTTACATAGAAACAACAAATTGATTTATAAGCAATAATTCAATATGTTCCTGGATAAAATTTGATCATGTTTCCAAGACAGATAACAATCGGAGACTTCTGAAAAGAAAATACCGGTATCCCGAGTTGCAATATCTAATTCTCTTGGAGGAAACGGCGGACAAAGAAATAGACACAAGGTACCTTTTTGTCCTTTTCCCATCTCCTCTGCTGTAGTAGAATGTTTGTTCCCCGTTTTTTTTTCGATATCTTTTGATTAAGTTGTCTCCGAGACCGGTGGATAAACCGGCAAAAAAAGCAATCACCAATGACAATCGAAAACGATTTATTGCGACAATACGAGAATCTCAGCCAATTTGAACAGACGCTTCTCCAATTTCTTTCCGTTGTTTACGAGCCTGCAAATATCTCTCTTATTATCAACTGTTTAAATAAACTTGAGTTGAGAAGTTCCCGCGGGAATCGGCCGAGTGCTACAAACCTGAACCATTACCTGGCAAAATTTCAGCAGCTCAACCTGCTTACATCCGAGCGGCAATGTGCTCCGGAGATGGTAGAAATTTTGAGTAAAATATCCGTCGCCGAAGGAACTTTCCCGCTGTACGCCGAGGTAATCAGGGCAGAGGCTCCGGTTTCCTATTATTACGGCAAATGGACAACCCGCTGTTGGCGGGCTATGCGTGAATTACGTATCGGCATCTATACTCAAAAATTTGAGTTGATTGACGATGCAGCCGAATTTATCGAGTCCCAATGTCGGGAGATCGTCCCCGCACTGCCCCCGACCGTCCAGGTGACGACAAGCCCCTTCGACGTTTCCTGGTTCCGGAGTCTACCGATTTCTTTTCAGTTCTATCTCCTGGAAAACGTACTCAGGTATTCCCAGTCGAATCTCATAGCCTTCCCTGAAGTTCACAGGTTTCTCAGCTGTCAAAATTCTTTCGAGTCACTTACCAACGACGAACAACTCCCCTTCAAGCGTCTGCTTTTCAACCAACTCCTTCTTCAAGGATGCCTCCTGGAAGCTATGGAACTGGTGCATAATCACCCCTCGCTCTTTTCAGGAACAGGGGCCATGGGGTCTCTGTATTTTTTACAGGGGCGGCAAAAGGAAGCAATGGAGTCGTTTGCCGCGGATATGAAGTTTATTCAAGAGTTGAACGATTCGGACACCGTTGCCTTTTTCGGTCCGACCGGTCTTTTTTACATTCTGGCGCTTTTACAGCAAAAAGACACCACGATTCTTCCGGAAATCGCCGGCCGGATAGGCTTGTCATTGGCACTCTTTAACGGATCCGTTGAAAAAGAGGCATATACCTTTCTTGCCACAGTGCTCGACGGGCAGCTCAAAAATACGGTTCCGCATACGGATATAGCACTCAACGAAGACCACCCCCCTCACAGTTTAACCGTCCTCTTCGCAGGCCTTTGCCAGTATTGGTTGAGCAGCTCCATTCAACCGGAAATCGAAACGCTCATTTCATCGCTCCATGCAACGGCACTGGAAAACGGATACCTTTTCTTCGCGCTGGTCTTTGCGGAAATTCTTGAAAAGATAAGCCACGATTCCGCCCGCTACGCCCATGTCATCTTACAACTGAGAAAACAGACGGGGATGATCTCTCTGATCGATATTCTCGAACCGGAGGAGCCATGGAAACGCAGCCTGGAAGCACTCATTCACGTGACAACCACTCAAGAAGAGCCGGTACAAACCATCAGGATGGCCTGGATGGTGGATTTTGACAGAGGAAAAGTTGAGATCAGTCCGCGTGAGCAAAAACTTAGTCCCACAGGTGAATGGAGCAAGGGCAAACCCTTGTCACTCGCCCGTCTTGCCTCGCCGAACAACCTTGGATATCTCTGTGTTCAAGACCGGAAGATCTGCCTCGCCATTGAAAAGAACCTGCACCCCGACACACGGAAAGCCAGCTACCGCCTGGATATGGACAAAGCCCTGGTTGCAATGATCGGGCACCCGCATCTCTTCTTAGCTGCTTCTCCGACCACGCCGGTGGAATTCATTGCCGGTGAACCCGAACTCCTTGTGGAAGAGCGAGACAGTCACCTTCATATTCGATTTGCTCAATCAATAACACAGGATAACGTCGCGGTGTTTCAGGAAACTCCAACCAGGTTCAAGATCATAACTATCAATGACAATCATCGCCGGATAGCACAAATAACCGGAAAAGACGGTTTAATTGTCCCCATCGAAGCCAGCGAACAGGTCTTGACCGCCATCGGCAACATCTCGTCCTTCATGACAGTCCATTCCGCCATTGCAGCCGATGCCTCTACCAACAAAGATGCCAACATCAACTTCGTCGAGGCAGATTCCACCATTTATATGCATCTGCTTCCTTACGGAACGGGATTCCGGCTGGAAATGTTCGTCAAACCCTTCAAAGAGGGCGTTCATTACCTAAAACCCGGCCAAGGTGTGGAAAATATCATGGCCGAAGTAGGCGGTAAACGTCTGCAGACCCGGCGCAATCTTGCGCTTGAGGAAGAAAAGGCCCGTAATATAGAAGAACTCTGTCCAATCTTCGACCTGGCAATGGACCTGGAACAGGAAAACGATAGAGAATGGCATCTGCATGATCCCGACGACTGTCTGCAGGCGCTTCTCGAGCTCCAGGAAATAAGTGATCAGGTCATCGTGGAATGGCCGGAGGGGGAAAAGCTGATGATTTCCCACCAAGCGTCCTTCAAGAACCTGAATTTGAAAATCAGGACCAATCGCCAAAATTGGTTCACCATGGGTGGACAACTTGTACTGGATCAAGATCATATTATGGATCTCAAGGATCTTCTGACCAAGGTAAAAGCCACTAAAGGCCGATTTATCCAGATCAGCGACGGTCAGTTCCTCGCCTTGACCCAGGAATTCAAGAAACGGCTCGAGGATATCAATATTTATGCCGAAGAGTTCGACGAACATTCCGGAGAAGACATCCTGATCCATCCCCTGGCGGCGATCCCCTTAGAAGAACTCACCAACCAGGCGGCAACGGCCGCCGATGAAGGCTGGAGTAAGCATCTCGAGCGCATCCGCGAAATTCAGAACTTCGTCCCGGAACTGCCTTCTACCCTCCAGGCTGAATTGCGGGATTATCAAACGGAAGGCTACAACTGGCTGGCACGCCTTGCCCACCTGGGTGTCGGGGGTTGCCTGGCCGACGACATGGGACTTGGCAAGACGCTGCAATCACTTGCCATTATCTTAAAACATGCGGCGGACGGTCCTTCGCTGGTTGTGGCGCCGACGTCTGTTTCCACCAACTGGCAGACGGAAGTCCATCGCTTCACTCCGACCTTGAATATCGTCACCCTGCCGACAAAGGACAGGGACAAGGCCATTGCCAAGCTCGGCCGCTTCGACCTGCTGATTACCACCTATACCTTGCTGCAGCAGGAAACAAATCTTCTGGCTAACGTTAAATGGCAGACCATCATTCTCGATGAAGCCCAGGCGATCAAAAACTCAGCCACCAAGAGATCCAGGGCTGCAATGGCACTGCAGGCAAGATTCAAACTTATCACCACAGGTACTCCCATCGAAAATCACCTTGGCGAGCTGTGGAATCTTTTTCACTTCATTAACCCGGGACTTTTGGGGTCCATCGGCACCTTTAACGAGCGCTTTGCCATTCCCATCGAGCGCTATCACGACCGGGAGGCCAGATTAAAACTCAAAAAATTGATCCGCCCCTTCATTCTTCGCCGAATAAAATCGCAGGTCTTGGATGAGTTGCCGCCACGCACCGAGATAACACTCGATGTGGAGATGAACAACGAAGAGATCCATTTTTACGAAGCCCTCAGGCAGAATGCCTTGGAATTGTTGGAAAACAGCAAGGAGAGAAAAGGCCGCCACCTTCAGATCCTGACAGAAATCATGAAGCTTCGCCAGGCTTGCTGCAATCCCCGGTTGATAGATCCCTCCCTGGAAATCCCTAGTGCCAAACTGGAAGTCTTCGCTTCAGTGGTGGAAGAACTGATCGGTGGACGGCACAAGGCCCTGGTCTTCAGTCAATTCATCGGCCATCTGAAGATCATCAGAGAGTATCTCGACTCAAAAAATATAACCTATCAGTATCTCGACGGCAGTACAGGGGCAAAACAACGCCAGCAGAGGATAGAAGCTTTCCAATCAGGGGAGGGAGATCTCTTCCTGATCAGTCTGAAAGCGGGAGGCCTGGGTCTGAATCTCACGGCCGCCGACTATGTGATTCACATGGATCCCTGGTGGAATCCGGCCATTGAAGATCAGGCTTCGGACAGAGCCCATCGCATCGGCCAGACACGTCCTGTAACCATTTACCGGCTCGTCTGCAAAAATTCCATCGAAGAGAAAATCGTCAAACTTCACGAGGAAAAACGGGATCTAGCCGGGAGCCTGCTGGAAGGAAGCGACATAAGCGCCAAGATGAGCTCCGACGAGCTTCTCGATCTTATCCGAATGGTATAGACTGGATTTTTATAGGAAAATCAAAATTAGAAGTCGCCTGCCAGCTTCTTTAGAATCAGCCCGAAAAACGCCGATTCGCCGGATTCAAAAAGCCATCCCAAATGGGTAAAGCAGTTCCCGCAGAAAGCTACCCGCCAGGTGTACCCTGCAAACCAGGGGAAATTACTGCTGGCTTCCCCCTGTATGATACAACCGGGAGCTGTAGTAAAACAGATGATCTCGTAAATAATGCCCGCAGGGTTGAAAAAGGTGTGAGTCTGCGAGCCGTCGATGGAAAATAGTTTCCGGGCGGTGCTTATCTGGTGAGTACAGCCCCGGCAGAAAACTCCTTTCTTGTCTTTTCCTTCAAGGGATGGTTTTTCTTTCAGGACAGGTTCGATTACCCCTTTGCTCCCGCCTTCCCGCAGACAAAAAACACCCGGGACATCCCCTCCCCAAAGCTCCGCCTCATTGTGTCGGCAGCAATGTTCGCTTTTCATGAGACTACCTCCGACAACCACTTAAGCCGGCATTTCTGTTGAAAATTGCCTCTCGGATTATAATATGGTTTATGTCAAAAGTTGCCACTCGGCACTCCACATCCAGCAGTTTTTTTTAACCTCTAAGAAAAAAAATGCCACTCCTGGATGACCTACACCTACCCTCCTTTTAGGATATCACTCTCCCTTCTGTTGATAAAAGTCAATTATTGCCAAAATCATTTCGGTGATCGTATGAGTTTCCGGCTGCACATCCACGGTCAAGCCGTTATCGGTGACGGTCTTGGCGGTAATCGGGCCGATGGTGGCGATCTTTACTCCGCTCAGCAGCTTTTTAAGCTCGTCTCTATCGGCTGCATCGACCATGGTCAGAAAGTTTCTGACCGTGGAAGAACTGGTAAACGTCACCATATCCACTTTGCCGGCCTCAAGTTCCTCCCGCAGCGCATCCTTTCTTCCTTTTGGGGGAACGTTTTTGTAAACCGGAGCGACCGTTACCTGAGCCCCTGCGCCGCGCAGGGTTTCCGGCAGAATCTCCCTGCCCTTCAAGGCACGGGGAATAAGTATATTGCGGCCTTCGACACCTTGATCGAGGAGACTTTCGGCAAGCCCTTCACTGGTAAAAACCGAGGGGATGAGATCCGCATTGATGCCGTACTCGAGCAGGATATCGGCCGTACTTTTGCCGACGACGGCTATGGATGGCCCTTTCAGATCCCTGGCATCCATTCCTTTGGCAAAGAGCCTTTTGAAAAAATACCGGATGCCGTTGATGGATGAAAACAAAATCCAGTGGTATTCCTTGAGGCGATCGAGCTCACTGTCCAACACCTCGTAGGAATCCGCCGGCTCGATATGAATGGTGGAATACTCCAGGCAGTCGGCACCGGCTTCCTCGAGTCCTGCAATCAACTCGCTGGCCTGGTCCCTGGTCCGGGTGACCACGATGCGCTTGCCGAAAAGCGGTCGTTTTTCAAACCAGTCGATGGTCTCGCGCAGTTTGACCACTTCGCCGATAATGATCAGCGATGGCGGCTTGATTCCCGCCTCTTTGACTACTTCCGTAATGGTGTCCAGAGTGCCCACCACGGATTTCTGCTCGGGAGTCGATGCCCAGCGTACCACGGCCACGGGTGTCTTTGGATCCCGGCCGTATTTGATCAGCTTGTCAATGATGATCGGCAGGTTCTTGATTCCCATATAGACGACTATGGTGCCTGCTCCAACCGCCAGCTTCTCCCAATTGATGTTTGAATCAGCCTTGGTGGGATCTTCATGCCCGGTCAAGAAGGCAACGGAAGCGGTATAATCGCGATGGGTAATGGGAATGCCCGCGTAGGTCGCTGCTGCAGTAGCCGAGGTGACTCCGGGGACGACTTCGAACGGAATGCCGGCTGCGGCAAGCCTTTCAACCTCCTCACCTCCGCGGCCGAAAATAAAGGGATCACCGCCTTTGAGCCGGATCACGTTTTTACCGGCGGAGGCAAAATCAATGAGCATCTGGTTGATCTCATCCTGGGTATGGGTATGTTTGTCCCCGCCTTTTTTCCCGGCATAAATCAACTCCGCAGTGGGAGGAACATGCTTCAACAGTTTCTTGCTGGCCAGATAATCGTAGACTACCACTTCGGCCCTTTCCAGAAGATATCTGCCGCGTACGGTAATAAGGCCCGGATCGCCGGGTCCGGCTCCGACCAGGTAGACCTTTCCGGGTCTGATTTTCTTTTTCTGCTCTTCCATAATCACAGGGGGCAGGTCCACAGGCAAACCCACCAATTCCATCCTCCTTTGACTCTGAAATACCATCCTGTTAAAAGGAAGCCATACTACCAGCTTTGCCTCCATCCATCAAGCAAACTAGCACCTGCCAGAGGTGCAAACCTTCTCTGAAAGTGTAAGTCCGTTCTCCGAAAAGGCAAAAAGGCATGCCCCGCAAAAAGGGCATGCCTTAGAATCAACCGTCCTGCACAGGACGAAAAATAAGTAAGAAAGAGCCTGCCTTACAGTTCCTTCATGATAAGCTCGGTTACCTGACCGATGGCAACGGAGCCGTCGACGGAAATAACCTTCACATTGCCGGCGTCTTTGAAGTAGTTGACAGCTGCCATGGTGCCGGTATTGGTATCGTAATAAATATTGTGCCGTTTATTGATAGCATCCTCATCCTGATCGTCGGCGCGGGTTTTCAGGTCGCCGCCGCAGACACGGCAAACCAGCTTGCCGTCTTTTTCCACCGGCTTGATGGCATCGAAGGCGATATGGTTCGGATGATTGTTGTCGTTCACACAGAGCCTGCGGCCCATGATACGCTCTTTGGCGATCTGTCGATCGAGCACGATTTCAATGACATAGTCGAGGGCAAGACCTGCTTCCTGTAGATTTTTGGCCAGGGTGATCGCCTGCTCTTTGGAACGAGGGAAACCGTCCAGAATCCAACCGTCTTTGCAGTCATCTTTCTGCAGACGAGAAATCATCATGGGGATGGTAATGTCGTCGGGAACCAGATCGCCGCGGTCGATATAGGCTTTGGCCTTCTTGCCCAATTCGGTCCCACCACCGATGTGCTCCCTGAATATGGCTCCGGACTCAATATGAGGAATATTGAATTTTTTCTGCACGATGGCTCCCTGAGTACCCTTGCCGCTTCCGTTCGGTCCAAAAAACAAAATATTCTTACCCATAACACCTCTCCTTAAATGTTAAATGTAAATACAAAACTTACATTTCCAAAAAACGGTGAGACCTTCCCTGTCCGGTGGGACGGTAGAGCGAAGCCCCATTAAAAGATTACTGCCGCAGGCATGAATGATTATTCACTCATCGTCTGCGGAAAAGACTTTCGTATTTTCTTGAAACCCTGCCGAATAGACTGCAACTATAAACTAATTGCGAGCCTGAGGCCAGAAAAATATCTTCGCTAAATTTTTGACTTTCGACCGGAAAGCGGGTATTTTTCCGCAGATAATACAAATCACGGCGTTTTTATCCTCTATACATCCAACCGGATAATTTTAGATAAATATATTTCATTTCTACTGGATATCATGAAAGAAATACGTGTAGGCCTTATCGGTTTCGGCACTGTGGGCAAAGGGCTGGCCAATACCCTTCTCGCTCAAAGAGATCGCATCAAACAACGTGTGGGCGCTGCGGTAACCCTGACGAAGGTTGCCGACATCGGAATCAAAGAGCTTCCCGGGCAGTTCAGCTCTGCCACCCTGACCAAGGACGCCCAGGATATCTTCACGGATCCCGAAATCGATATCGTGGTGGAATTGATCGGAGGAATCGAGCCGGCAAAATCCTTCATTCTGGCCGCCATAGAAAACGGCAAGCACGTTGTTTCCGCCAACAAGGCCCTCTTTGCCAACCACGGCAGGGAGATCTTTGCTGCTGCCGTGAAACATAACGTGGAAATCGGCTTCGAAGCCAGCGTCGGAGGCGGCATTCCTGTTATCAAAACGCTTAAGGAAAGCCTGGTTGCCAACCGCATCGAGTCCATCCGGGGTATCCTCAACGGCACTGCCAACTACATCCTCTCTCAGATGACCGAGCACGGCACCCCCTTTGCCGACGTTTTAAAAGACGCCCAAAAAAAAGGCTTTGCCGAGGCCGACCCCACTTACGATATAGAGGGGATAGACACCGCGCATAAGCTGGCGATCCTGATGTCCATCGCCTACGGCCTCCATGTCAGCGTTGACGATATCACCACAGAGGGGATCAGCACCATCGAACCCATCGACATAGATTTCGCACGCGAATTCGGTTACCGGATCAAACTCTTGGCCATCAGCCGCAACCACGACAGTCACATCGAGGCCCGTGTTCATCCCACCATGGTCCCGGAAGACCACATGCTTGCAAGCATTAACGGCCCTTTCAATGCCATCGAGTTCATCGGCGATACAGTGGGCGACATTCTCCTCTACGGACAAGGTGCCGGCATGATGCCCACCGGCAGTGCCGTGGCCGCGGATGTGATCGATATCGGCCGCAACATACTGTCGGGCTCCATCAATCGGGTGCCGGCTTTGTCGTACCTACCGGAATTCATCGGCGAGCCGCGCATCACACCGATGAGCGAGCTGACCTGTCCGTATTATTTCCGGGTTACGGCCCTTGACAAACCGGGCGTTCTGTCAAAAATATCCGGAATATTCGGCAAGTACAACATATCGATCAAATCCGTGATTCAAAAAAGCCGCCATGCCGACGAGCCGGTACATATTGTGCTGAGAAGCCACAGTGCCTCCGAGGCGAACGTGGAGAGAGCGATCAGCGAGATTGACGCCCTGGATTTCTGCACCGCACCGACCATGAAAATCAGGGTCTTGATCGACGATGAAGAATAAATCACCCCGGAACACTTTGCTAAAGGGCATCGATTACGCATGAAATACCTGATACTCGTCGGTGACGGCATGGGGGATTTCCCCATTGCCGATATCGGCAATCGCACCCCCCTTGAAGCGGCCAAGACACCGGCCATGGACGAACTCTGCAGCAAGGGCGAGGTCTTTATCAATCAGACGGTCCCCACAGGCTTTTCGCCCGGCAGCGATGTCGCCAACCTCTCCCTGCTCGGGTACAGCCCCAAAAAGTACTACACCGGACGGGCTCCCATAGAAGCGGCTGCCATGGGCATCAATCTGCAGTCTGACGAGACGGCCTTTCGCTGCAACACGGTCACCCTCGATTTTTCAGCCGACGACCGGGTCAGGATGATCGATTTTTCCGCAGGCCACATCAGCAATGAGGAATCTCATGCCCTGATTGCCGCATTGGAGGCGGAATGCGCCTCCGACATCTTCCATTTCAAACCGGGGGTAAGCTATCGCCACATTTTAATTGTAAAAGGTCCTTATCCCGACATGGGCACAGCCCCGCCCCACGACTATACGGAAAAGGACGTAACCCACCTCTGGCGCAAATACCGGCAGGATCCTGCCTGGGTCGCACTTCTGGACAAAGCACGCCGGATTCTTAAGAATCATCCCGTGAACCTCAGGCGGGAGGAATCCGGGCAAAATCCTGCGAACTGCATCTGGCTCTGGGGAGAGGGACGACCACCGTCCATGCCGACCTTCGGCACGAGATTCGGAGTCACCGGCAGCATGATTTCGGCCGTGGATCTTTTAAAGGGGCTTGGTGTGTATGCCGGGCTGTCGGTCATCGACGTTCCCGGCGCCACCGGCTACCTGGACACCAACTATCAAGGAAAGGCCCAGGCGGCCCTTGAGGCCCTTCGCACCCAGGATTTCGTCTTCGTCCATGTTGAAGCACCGGACGAGACAGGCCATCAAGGACTTGTCGATAAGAAAATCCAAGCCATCGAGGACTTCGATGCCAAAATCGTCGCCCCGATCGTAGAAGGCCTGCAAAAGAGCAAAGAGAATTTCCGGGTCGCCGTGACCATGGATCATTTCACTCCGATCACCCTGCGAACCCACAGTATCGATCCGGTGCCCGTCTTTATCTACGATTCCCGGGAAAACGGCCCCGGCTCCGGCCTCTCATTTTCAGAGAAAATCGCTTCCTTGGAGCAAAACGTTCCTTTCTTTTCCGAAAGCTCCCAGCTTATCGAAAGGCTTTTGGAAAGGCAGGACAAGGTGACGGATGAAAAGTAGCCTCACCGAGCCGGTCCATAAGACAACCTGCCGGGTGCTTTATGGAGACACAGATGCCGGAGGTGTCGTGTACAACGCCAACTATCTGCGTTTTTTTGAGATCGGACGCACCGAACTCATGCGGGACTGGGTTTGTTCCTACCGTGAGATTGAAAAGCTGGGACTGATCCTGCCGGTCACCGAATGCTATACCCGGTTCAAGGCTCCGGCCTTTTATGACGACCTTCTGCTTATTGAGACCTCGCTTACCGAACTTAGAAAAATATCCTGCAGGTTTTGCTACAAAATCAGCCGTCAAGAAACGGACAGTGCCCGCCCCAAGCTCCTGGTGAAGGGATTTACCGTTCATGCTTCGGTAAATCGGGACGGCAAGCTCGCCAACCTTCCCGATGATATCCTGGAGAAACTCCTACAATATGTTTAAGACCGGCACCACAGGATTTCAAGGCAAATAAACTGCCAATATAGCTTGACAAGCCGGTTTGTTGGTGTATATTAGAGGACCTCAACGCGGGGTGGAGCAGTCTGGTAGCTCGTCGGGCTCATAACCCGAAGGTCACACGTTCAAATCCTGTCCCCGCTACCAGTAAATTCAAGGGCTTACAAGAAATTTCTTGTAAGCCCTTTTTGTTTTTCTAACCTATTTCTAACCAGGTTAGAAATATAAAGTATCTATTCCAGCCCAGAAGACCGCTATGGCAATGGAAATAATCTTTTTCTGATTATTCAAAGCTGGGTTCTATCTCTTCCTTCCGAC
>JBJKQT010000287.1:0-22957 GCA_046705065.1 Desulfocapsaceae bacterium | reverse complement strand
GAGTCCGACAGTTCTTTGAAAATTTGAGCTGAAATCTCTTCTCCCATACAGATGAGAAAAACAGCCGCTTTATTGAGGCCTGTAAGCGTGTCAATAGCCATCGTTATCCCTCATTGAGCCAGTTTTTGATGATATAGGAGCAAGGTATCGGGTTTTTAAGAATTTCTCTACGCATTCTGACGATGATGTCTTCTTCGATTTCAGGGATTTCCTCCTCTTCCTCTTCTTCGGCTTCAGCCTCCATTTTGGCCAACCGTTCCTGTTCGAGTTGTTCAACCGTCTTGTAATGTTCTTTTACCTCACCCTTTACGGTTTTTATGATCGGGCGAAGGATGAAAAAATAAATGAGGAGAGCCAGTATCGGTATCAATGCAAGTTTTACTGCAGGCAAATAATGATAGAGTAGGGTGCCTGGACGAGACGTTGCGATAAACGTTTCTTTTGGTTGCTCGGTAAAGGGCATTGACAGAATATTGATTTGATCTCCCCGGTCGGAGTTGAGGCCGAGAGCCGTAGAGACCATTGTCTCAAGAGATTTGAGTTCTTGAGGCGTCCGAGGCTCCGTTTTGGCGGGTTGGTTGCTTTGACCTGGAACTATCTTGTCGGCGACCAGGATGGAGACGGAAAGCTTTTTTATCGTGCCGATGGGATCGACTATTTTACTGACCGTTTTGCTGATTTCATAATTAGTTGTGCGAGAGGTTTTGCTGGTCGGGGTTTCTGTTGACGGCGCAGGGTTGCTGCTGCTTCCTTGAAGATTCGACTGAACCCCCGGGACGCCTCCAGTTGTGGGGGTTCCTGATGTTTCTTGATTGACCTGCTCGCTTCTGACTACCGGTTCATCAGGGTCGAAGTATTCCTGGGTCTTTTCCACTTTGGCGAAATCAAGGGTCGCACTGACTCTGACCATGGATTTGTCTTTACCCATGGTTTTGTCGAGGAGATCCTGTGCCTGCATTTCGAGGCCCTGTTCGACTTTGCGTTGATATTGAAGCATGTCGACGGAAAGCAGCTTATCCTTGTCTTCTTCTTTTCCTGAGTCAAGGATAACACCGTTGGGGCCGATTACGGTGACGTTATCCGGTGCCAATCCGGTGACCGATCCGGCAACGAGATGGATAATTCCCTGCACTTGTTTTTTATCCAACGTCCTGCCGGGAGCAAAGGTGAGAATGACTGAAGCGGTGGCCTTTTTCTCTTCATTTTTAAAAAGAGTCTTCTCGGGAAGCGCAAGATGAACCCGTGCGCTTTCGACCGGGGCAAGAGAAGCTATGGTCCTGGAGAGTTCTCCTTGCAAGGCTCTGGTGTAATTCACCTTCTGAACATAGTCGGTTAGAGCGAAACTTTGCTTGTCAAAAATTTCAAAACCTACTCCTCCACCTGAGGGGAGACCGTTGGAAGCAAGATTCAACCGCGTTTCATAGAGTTGATCCGAAGGGATCCAGATGTTCTTGCCGCCATTTTTGAGTTGGTAGGAGATGTGCTGGGCTTTGAGCCAGTTAACGACCGATGCGGCATCTGTTTCCCCGAGATTGGCATAGAGAAGTTGATAATCAGCGGTCCTTGCCTCAATGATGAGAATGGCGAATAGAACAACTGAGAGAGCCGCAATGGCCCCTAGTGCAATCTTTCTGGGCATCGGCCACTCTTTGATCAGAGTGATCAGATTCTTCCTCTCTATGGGCTGTTCCGATGTTTCTTCCGGGGTCCTATTCCGGATATTTTCTTCCGCCATGAAAAAATCCCTTTTTCATTAATGAAATCAGAAAAATTGCCATCGGTATTTGTGTGACCGAGGAACCTTGCATCATTCTTAAAAATTAATCATGAATGCCGATTAAATCTGCATTCCGATGATATCGTTATAGGCCTGTAAAGCTTTGTTCCGAACTTGTACCAGCATGCGCAGGGAAATGTCGGCTTCTTGTACGGCGATCATGACCTGGTGCATATCTTTTGCCTCACCTGTGCTGAGCTTTTCAACGGCCGTATCGCTTTTTTGCTGAGCTTCCATGACTTGATCAATCGTGGAATTCAGATAATCGGAAAAACTTTTCTCAGACGAGGAAACCGGGCTCGAATCCGGTTTGGACAGAGCCAGTGGAGCCTGAGGGAGAATGCCGGGTATGGTAGTCATAATCTATTAGCTCCCGATGTCTATGGCCTTGAGGACCATTCTTTTTTCTGATTGAACCGCGGTGACGTTCGCCTGGTACGATCTGGTTGCGGACATCATATCCACCATCTCTTTTAAAACGCTGATGTTCGGCATGGAGACATAACCATCTTTGTCGGCATCCGGATGTGTGGGGTCGTATACTTTACGCGGCGGACTCTTGTCCTCTACGATTTTGGTTACTTCTACGCCTTCTACCGACCCTTGGAGATTGCTGTCCAATTGATCCTGGAAAGAGAGAGGCTTGCTTTGAAAATAAACTGATTTCTTTTTGTAAGGGCCGCCTTCGGGAGTGGATGTCGTGTCGACATTGGCAAGATTCGAACTAATGGTGTTCAAACGTATAGTCTGGGCCGTCAAAGCAGAAGCACTGACCTTAAGCGAGGCGAAAATATCCATAAGCTACTCCTTTTGCGTTAGATACGAGCAGTATTACTGACCACCCTGGACAACATATGCCAGGAGTGTGAACTTCTTGTTGAGGATTTTGGCTGCTGCTTCGTACATGATTTCATTTTCAGACAACGAGACCATTTCCTGGTCCACATTGACGCCGTTTTTATCACCGATCCCCGTTTTGTCGGGGTCCTTTACAACTCTCCCGGACACAGTGTCAAGGCTGGTGGTATTTGACGGAATATGATTTGGGTTGTCGGTGGCAAGGTGGAAGCCGTTTTTATTCAGAGCTTGTCGAAGTTCCTGCTCAAATTCAAAATGGGCGGGCGCATAGCCGGGGGTCTCGGCGTTGGCGATATTGGAACTGATGACTTTTTGCTTTGCCGAACGAAGGTCCAAAACCTTGCCCAGGAGATCCATGCTGGGGTCAAAAAGCTGTATTGTTTTCAATGGCCGACTCCAATTTTTTATTTACCCTAAAATTCAACGTATTATGAGAAACGGTTTTTTAAAGATTGTTTACGATCTTTTCATATTCGAGTTCTTTTTGTGCCAGATTCTTCCACAGGGGGTCCTTACCTTTTTCGACAATTTGTTGTAAGAGCTTTACCGTCTTTTCTTTTTCCCCGTTTTTAGAGGCGATATTTGCCAGTCTGAATAAAGACTGATCTTGGAATGAGGATGCATTCTCCAGTGTGGTATAAACCCCGGCCGCTTTATCGTATTCTCCTTGTTTGTAGAGGCTTTCGGCCAGTACAAAACGGAAATAATCGGAAAGCGGCTGCTTGTTTTGTTGTAAAGTGGAAAGGATTTGAGCTGCTTGTTTATAATCGTTATTTAAATAATGTAGATTTGCCGCCAATTCCAGGAAAGCGGGATCATCCGGAAGAGGGGCGGGCAGCAGCGCAATCGCCTCAGCGATCTTGTTGTCATTTTTTAGTGCTTGGAGGCGGAGCATAAGTATCTTCCGGGAATTGTCGCCATTTGGGAATATCTGTGAATACTTTTCTGCATAATCTGAGACAGCTTTGTAATTTCCTTGATGGAACAAGGATTGAATTAAAGGGAGAAGGTATTTCCTTTCTGCATTCTTCCCGTCTATGTCCATCAAGTAAAGATACGTGTTCTCGGATTCTTTGAACAAACCCAGATTTTGGTAGGCGACCGCGATATCGGCAAGAAGACTTCTGTCGATCCATTTTTTTCTGAAGAGCCGATCGTTTTTTTTCGCGAGAACAAGCGCTTCAACATATTTTTTTTCGTCTATCAGACGTTTGAGTTCTCCGGGCAGAGTATCTATAAGAAGGGCTTGTGCGGTTTCGATCAGATCTCCGGATCTGTAATTGCGTAAAAATGTCATCAGCAGATCGATACATTTGTCGTCTTTACCGATAAGCTTGTAGACGAGCGCCTCTTTAAATGCCGCTTCTTCGGATGTTCCCCGGTTAGCGGCTTTGTCCGCAATGTTTTTGTATGAGCGAGAGGTGCCGGCTTCCCAATTCTTTTTTGTCAGAAAACGGATATCGTTTCTTTTAATGGCGGCTTTATAGCCGGCATCTGTTCCCGAGAAGGCGTCTGCAAGGGTGGAAAAACTCGTCATCATCTCGTAGTCACGTTTAAAATGGAGTTCCGACATGGATTTTCGGTAATCAACCATTCCAAGTTGGCTTTTGTCCGTGATGTGACTTGCGAGGTTCTGATAGCATACTGCTGATTGTTGAAACATTTTTTGCCGATACAATGTGTCGCAATAGGCATTTAAGGAATAGTAATGATGCTCAATGAGGGCTGGGTCATCGAGAAGCTTGTATCCGACGTATGCTTTTATAAAGTTATGTTCTGCGTACCAGTAGTCGGCCTGCCGTAATTCTTTGATCTTTTCGAGATGATCCGGATAAGGAACGTCGTCTCTGTCCAGAAGCGCTTTCATCTTCGGCAGTTGATCGGTCGCAAGGGATGTTTCTATCTGCAAGAGGAGAAAGTAAGGAGTGAGGGGATTGTCGCTTGCAAAGGACGAGGCAAGTTGCTGGAGGTTATAGTCCCCGAGATTCGGGTCCTGAAATTCGGCTTGCAATTTTGCAAGGAGAAAACCGGCAAAAAGACCGATTGGCTGATGGGCATAGGTATGTTTCAAAAGATACAACTGCTTATATGCTCCTGAAAAATTGCCTGCTCTGAGAAGAATTTCTCCATACGTAAGGGCAAGTTTTTTCTTTTTTTCAACGTTGTTTTCGACTCGCAGCATGTCTGCCACCAACGGTTCCATAGCATTCCACTGTCCGGTGGATGCCAGGTTGTTCACCTGAGATGGAATGAGTTTAAGATTCTTTTCCAAATCGGGAGGAAGAAGGCTGATTATCGGAAAGGGGGGCAGCGTATACTGGATCGGAGCTTTAATGACAACTTTGGATTCGTATCTTGAAAAGAAGAGACGCCAGTCGTGGGCATAAGGAGATAGTTGCAGTGGATTGGCATATTGATTGTCTGCGCCATTTGCGGTTGGTGCTTTTTCCAGATCCGTTACAATATCCGTTCGGGTTTTGAGGTTGTCGTTGCCTGGTTCAATGGACAGGATCAGCGAATTATTTTTTCCGACAGTAACGTTTACCTGTTGAGGTTTGTATCGTAAGAAAAAGGAGAGAGTGGTTCTGTCTTCTGAGACAAGTGGCAGGAATTTGACAATATCTTCATCCGTAATAAAGTGAAGTGAGGAATCGTTTACAAGAGAATGGTCGAGAATCAGATCGACACGTCTTCCCGTTTGTTTTACCGCATATTTTGGAGTGAGATCGAAAAAGAGATGGATTGTTATGTTATCTTTTTGTTTTTCCGTTGAAATTTTTGTAAGGATCGACTTTGCGAAAACATACGAGTCTGTTGCCAGCAAGAGGAAAACGAATATGAGGATAATTTTTTTCATGACGATCGCGGAAAGATAGATTTTAATGGGGACTAGCAAATTTTATTCCATATCTAATGGCGTCCGCATTTTGAGGGGTTGTGTTTTTTTATTGTACCGAAATTTTTATATAAATTTACATTATCTTGTTCCGTTCAATTCTTTGCGGGTTGAACGCCGGTGAAACGAAATTGTGCATGTCAAAATTATGACAGAGATTGATGAGGATGTAAACGTTTCTGAAAAAGCCGAATTTTTATCTTTTTTCAGAATGTATAATAAGTTGTTTGATTTTTTTAATAAGACAGAAGATATTATATGAATAGTGCACTCTCGTAGTATCTTCAAAATAAGAGGAGGTTGGAATGGGCAAAAATGTTTTACTTGTAGATGACTCCAGTACAATGAGAAAAATAATCGGCAGGTCTTTACGTCAAGCAGGGCTGGAGTTTGATACGATTTTTGAGGCCGGAGACGGTTTGGAAGCGTTGGCTGTTCTTGAAAAAGAAAAAGTCGATATTGTTTTAAGCGATATTAATATGCCGAATATGGACGGAATATCATTTCTTAGGGAAAAAGCAAATCGTGACGCCATAAAAGATATCCCGGTACTGATGATCTCTACTGAAACCGGTGATGATATCATCGGAGAGGCAAAGTCGTTGGGGGCGGTCGGTTCCATTAAGAAACCGTTTACTCCAGACAAGGTCAATGAAGTATTGGGTCCGCTGCTTTAAGACAAACTTGCGTGTAGGGGGCCCCTGTGAAAATTAAAGAGAAGATCATCGAATCGACAACAGAAATATTTTCCACGATGGTAATGATGGATGTTACGGTGGAAAATGACAATGTTGAGAACAGTGGGAGTTTGCACGATACAATCACCGGCCTTATCGGTTTAACAGGAACGCACAAGGGTGTGTTGGCGGTTCATGTTCCGAATGCCGTTGCCATGGCAATTACGAGCAGTTTTCTTGGAATGGAGGTGTCCGAGATCAATGAAGATGTGGAAGATGCCGTGGGGGAAATCGCCAATATGCTGGGAGGAAATGTTAAAACAGTTCTAACTGAAAACGGCAGAGATATCGATCTCTCGTTGCCTTCCACTATTTCCGGTTTATCGTATACTTTTCAACCAGCGAAAGATGTTATCAAGGTCGTGGTTGAATTCGGGACTGTAAATGGTTCTTTCCTGGTTGAACTCCAGTTGGAGAAATAACGCAGAGGGCGTAATTCAATGAGAATATCCGGACTGGCCTGACTGAGTATTTTGCTATGGAACAAACTGAACTTGAAATAGACCAGGGAATAATATCGGCAACAAAAGATGTTTTTTCCACAATGGTGATGATGGAGTTGGAAAGCGGGACCCCTGTGATCGGTAAGGGTGGTGAGATAATCTCGAACATTTCCAGTATGCTGGGATTAGGTGGCGGCGTTCGGGGAGTTCTGGCAATACACTGCCCCGCCCATGTTGCTAAAGGAATTACAGGGGCATTTCTTGGCATGGACGTTGAAGATTTGAATGACGACGTTAAAGACGCCATTGGTGAACTCACCAATATGGTTGCTGGAAATTTAAAAATATTTTTTGCCAAATCAGGAATCGATATCAAACTTGCGATTCCTACTTCCATCATCGGCGAATCATATCATACGAGCGGCGTTTTCGGAGCAACGCGTGTTGTCGTTCCCTTTACAAATGAAAGCGGACTATTTTGGATCGAGCTGAAATACATTGTAAATAATTAGTTTCAGTAGATGATAAGTATAAATAATCCCTCCTCTCCTTCCGATAGAGACTTACGGTGTTTTGGTATCTATCTCAGTTCGACCTTATCTGACATCTTCCCGCAGAAGTTATGAAAACTAAACAACGAATTGATAAAGTCCTCGAGTCCGTAACAAAAAAGATAGAGGAAGAGGTGACCGCTTTAATAGGTGCGGTTCTTACTCTATCGGAATCGGAAAATACGTTGATCTCCAAAGAGGATTTTTTCGATCAGCCTCTCGGGAAACAAGTTTCTGCCAAGTTGGACATAACCGGTGAGATTGAAGGTGCCGGATGCCTGTTGGTGAGAGTTAAGGATGCCATACGTCTTGGTGGAACTCTCATCATGCTGCCTCAAAACGAATTGGATGAGACAATAGCAAATGAAGAGTACAATGAAGAAACAAAAGATTCATTCGGTGAAATAGCCAACATAATAGCCGGGTCCTACACCAAGGTTTTTGAGGAAATGTACCCGGAAGCATGCCGATTCATAAGAAAGGAACAGGAAATACTTATTCCTGCGAAAGTCGATATTGCATCTGAGATCCCCGTTCCGAATCAGCTTCTCTACCAAATTTCCTCGAAAATGAAGCTCGACGATAAGGATATGGGAGAAATGACCGTTTTACTTCCCGCCGCAGCTTTCGGACTTGAAGGGCAGACGGATGAGAAAAAATCCACGGAGCCGGCTGAGAATACAAGCCAATACCAGGAACAGTCAGTTGAAAAATCCGGGGAGGTTATAGAGGAACAGGAAGAACATGTCGAGTCGGCAGAAATAACGGAGCCGGAAAAAAAGAAAGGCACTGCCGGTTTTGATGTAGGCAAACACCGAAAACGTGTTGATGCACTCTTGAGCGAATGCCGGGTAAGAATAGAAGAAGAGGTAAGTGCCCTGTTGGGGGTTGAAGTACAACTGAACGATTTTGAAAATCGCCGGATTAGCAAAGAACAGTATTTCCTTGATGAGGTCTCCGGCAAACAAATCCTCGCTCACATGAAGGTGACGGGGGAGCGGGAGGATAAGAGTTATCTGTTGGTAAGCCTCAAAGATGCCATCCGCATTGGAGGTATCCTGATTATGCTGCCGCCTGCTGAACTCGATGCGGCAATCGCTGAAGACGACTTTAGTGATGACGCTCAGGATGCCTATGGTGAAATCGCCAACATCATTGCCGGTGTGTATTCAGGCTTTTTTGAAGAAAGCTATACAAAAAGTCTGCATTTTGTAAGAACCGAGCTTGAACAGGTTGTTCCCTTAACGGTGGATACGGTATCTGAAGAGCCCATGCCTGACCAGGGCTATTATTTGAGCAGTAGCTCCTTGGTTATTGAAGGGAAGACTTACGGAAAGATCCATATGCTTTTCCCGCTTTCTTTGCTTGAGCTTGAAGGTCTTGGAGAAGAAGAGGTTGAGGGAAAAAGGCCTGCTACCATTACAGCCGCAAAAGATGTGTCAAAGCCCTCCAGACCTGTCACAACTCAAGAAGAAGCGTACGAAGAGAAAAAAGGTGTCGATATACTGTTGGTAAGTGACGATGCTCTGGAAATGGAAAAAATCTCAACGGTGTTGCAACGTAGCGGGTATTCCATCAAAACCCTATCCTTCAAAAACAATATCAATAATCATATTTCAAGCCAGCTGAAAGCCGTGTTTCTCGTTATGCATGAGGTAAACGAGCAGGCCTTCGGGGTTGCAATCAAAGTCAGTTCTTCTTGCTCTGTTCCTCTGATTGCTGCTGGTCCCGCCTGGACTCGGACAAAGGTCATCAAAGCCGTAAAATACGGTGTAGACGATATTCTTCTGACTCCTGCATCTGAGCAAGATATTCAAGAAAAGATAGACAGCAATCTAGTGAAGCTTGCAGCTTGAGACAAGACGCCGCCTGAACTGATGAGAAATGCGGGTTAGCTATCGCTGCGATCCTCCCACAATCCATTCAGTTCTTTCTTTTTTATTTTTTCCAACAGTGTCGTGCGTTTCAGGTTGAGCAGCCTCGCCGCTTCTTTTTTGTTACCTCCTGAAATCTTCATAGCCTGAACTATGAGCTGGGTTTCAAAATCGTTAATCAACTCATTGAAATCAATCTGCCCTTTATCCCAGCTGACGTTAGAAAAACTAAATGCCGAATTCGGTGCCTGTGCCGTCTCTCCAGA
Organism: Desulfocapsaceae bacterium; assembly: GCA_046705065.1. Lineage (GTDB taxonomy): Bacteria > Desulfobacterota > Desulfobulbia > Desulfobulbales > Desulfocapsaceae > CAWGGS01. The sequence continues at coordinate 13,555 of JBJKQT010000287.1, read as the reverse complement.
AATCTCTTGATTAACATTGCCGGAATTGTTTTGTGATTCCAGTTGCTCTGCAATGGGGAGAAATTTCTCAGGGAGATCTACGGGGTCTATCCTCTTACCACTGTAAAGTATGGACATATGCTGAACAAAATTTTCAAGTTCCCTGACGTTGCCGCGCCAATCATAGGTCATAAGGATCGACAATACCCTTTTAGAAAAGGTTATCGGATCTCTTCCCCGTTTTTTGGTATAAGAATCGATGAAATGATCGAGTAGGAGCGGAATGTCTTCTTTCCTGCTTTTAAGTGGAGGAACATAGAGAGGTACGACACTGAGGCGGTAGTAGAGGTCTTCCCTGAATTTTCCCTCGTTCACAAGCTGCTCAAGATCGCAATGAGTTGCTGCGAGTACTCTGGTGTCAACAGGAGTTGCTTTTAAGGCTCCGACAGGTTCGAATTCTTTTTCCTGGAGGACTCGTAACAGTTTAGCCTGCAGAGACGCTTTCATATCTCCTATTTCGTCGAGAAAAAGAGTCCCTTCGTCAGCATATTGGATTCTCCCTATTTTGTTTTGAGCCGCACCGGTAAAGGCGCCTTTGGTGTGACCAAAGAGTTCACTCTCCAGGAGATCGTCGGGAATAGCTGCGCAATTGACAGGAACGAAATTATTGTTTTTCCGTCTGCTGTGCGAGTGAATAGCCTTGGCTACGAGTTCCTTCCCTGTCCCTGAATCTCCGCGGATTAAAACATTTGAAAAATCGTCTTCAGCAATTCTTGCAATGAGATCGAAGAGGCGCAGCATATCGGGGCTTTTGCCGATGATGCCGTAAAAAGATTTCCCATCTGCAGGAACTATCGGAGAATCAGGCTGCATTCTAAATGTATTGTTAACCGGCAAAGATGATTCGAATACTATTTTCTTGTTTGAAGAAGGTCGGCCAGTCTACTGGATGTCCGACGCATATTGAGACTTAAAAGGCGTGCCACCTTCTGTATCACTTTCACTCCGAGAGCAGGAGATTTTTCGGTTAGAATTTCAAATCCTTTGTCGGTCAACGTTACCATGGTGGTCGGTTGCTTGGCTATGACGGTGGCTGATCTCGGCGATTTGTCTATGAGAGCCATTTCTCCGATGGAACTTCCCTTTGTTAAACGGGCTATAACTATGTTTTCGCCCGTCTCGGATTTTTTCAGAACTTCCAAAACTCCTCTTACGACGAATCCCATGAAATTCCCTTTATCGCCTTCGACGAAAAGATATTCTGCTCGACGTAAATGAACGTAACTCATATGTTTAGCCAGTACCGAGAGTTCGTCCACATTAAAGCTATCAAAAAGCGGCAGACTCACCAAAAAATTTCTGGTATCTTCTTCAGAATCTGTCAAATATTCTTGTCGCATGTCGCGTGGTCCAGCCTCTTTTTCATAAATATCCACAGGGTACGGAAAAAGAAATTTCTTATAATTCTATACATTCCGTTAAATATAGCATATCAAAAAAGAAAGTGAAAATATTCTTTTTATGGAGAGAGGTTAAATGATTTTTTATGCGGCAGGATTATTAAGTATTGAATTTTCAAACACGCTGTGTTGATATTCTTTTGTTAGAAAAATCATCTACGAATTCAGAGAAATCATGGAAAAGAAAAATGTCTTGGTTGTCGACGATTCCTCGACTATTTGTACCATAATTAAAAATGAGCTGACAGAGGTCGGTTACGATGTCATCACGGCTAGAAACGGTATTGAAGCTCTTTCTTTTATAGAATGGATGGAGAAACTTCCCGACTTAATAACTCTGGATATCGATATGCCGGTGATGGGTGGTTTTGAAGTCTGTGAGAGATTATTCGCCGGCCGGGAAAGTGAAGACAAAAAAAAACAAATTGCCGCCAAGATCCCGATCCTGTTTGTTTCAGCAAATGACACCATAGAAAACAGAAGAAAAGGTTTTAAACTCGGTGTCATTGATTTTATAAGCAAACCTTTTAAGCGCGGAGATATAATCCGCGCCGTCAATAAGGTATTAAATCCGGAAAAGGAATTTCTCGGGATGAGAGCCCTTGTGGTCGATGATTCCTCCGACGTCAGGAGAATAATAGGCCAATTGCTTGCCCGAAACGGAATAGAGGTGTCCGAGGCTCGAAACGGGCTACAGGCATTGAAGCTCGTCGAATCGCAAAAATATCCTTATGATATAGTAATAACAGACTATTTCATGCCTGAAATGTGTGGCGACGAGTTGTGCCGCCTATTACGCCAGCGCGAGGACATGAAAAACGTCCCACAATTTTTTGTCAGTGCCTTCGATGACAGAGACTCCACGCTCGATTTTTTCAAAGCCGGAGCCAGTGATTATCTGCGGAAACCGTTTATAGAAGAAGAACTTCAGGCAAAAATCGAAATTCATCTGCGTGCCAAAAAATATGTCAATGAGTTGGAAGAACTTAACAGAAAGCTTGAGTATTTGGTGAAACGCGATGTATTGACGGATCTTTATAACCGCAGATGTTTCAAGGAAGAGCTGGATAAACAATTCAACTTGTCTGCAAGGTATAATCTCGAGTTGTCATGCATGCTCCTGGATTTGGACTTTTTCAAGAAGATCAACGATACGTTCGGTCATAGCTTCGGCGATGCCGTTCTTGTTCAATTCTCCGAAATTCTTAAAAAAAGTGTTCGAAAGGTTGATGTGGCAGCGCGTTATGGAGGGGAGGAATTTATTGTTCTGCTACCCAATGTAAACAGATCGGGTGCAGGCATCTTAGCTGAGAGATTGAGATCCCTGACTGCACAGCACCTTTTTTCAGACGGGACGGCAAGTTGTCATGTCAATGTAAGTATTGGTATTTCTTCTTTGAAACATAATAAGCCGGCAAGTCCTGATAAGTTGGTGTCATTTGCAGATGAGGCACTTTACCTTGCCAAGGAAGGAGGTCGAAATCAAATCTGTCTCTATGATGGATCAAATCAAAATGTATAGGATAGGAATACATATATATTCTTCCGTTATCTGCAATCTCAAACCGAGATGAGTCTCTCCTTGGTTGTCAAAGATGAAAGGATGACGATGAGACCCAAAAGACAAAGGAAACGTATCATCCTCAAAATACTGAGCATAGTTCTTTTTTTGAGTAGTATTGTTTCCGTGCAGGCAAAGGTGTGGTCGTTTCAAGCCAAGGTTGTCCGAGTGGTCGACGGCGATACCATTGAAGTTCTCAGACGTGGGAATATCCAAAGAGTCCGCATCTGGGGAATTGATACTCCGGAATGGGATCAACCGTATAGCGCGAAATCAAAGGCGTTCACCCAACACCAATTATCCGGCAAGGAAGTCGAGGTTATTCCCAAGGAGTATGATAAATATGGGAGGCTGGTGGCACAAATTACAGCAAACCATAACAATTTCAGTGAGGAACTTGTCCGGTTGGGTTTGGCTTGGGTGCACATCTATTATTGCAATGAACCTGTGTGCGACCGGTGGAGGGTTTTACAGAATAAGGCAAGGAAAGAACATCGGGGGCTTTGGCATAGCCAAAACCCGATTGCTCCTTGGCGGTGGAAAAAAAATCATCCGCGTTGACATGTTGCTGTAAGACTTTGATATTTAAAGGGGTCTGTTTTTTCAATATTGACATCAATTGAACGTTTAGGGTACCTTCAGATCAAAATCAACAGGTTTTGATTCATTCGGCGTCCAGACAGAGGTCGCGCACTCTGGTACATTTTTTAAACGAGGGAAAATGCATAATTATACGAACGTATTAAAATTTTGGGTGTTAGTTTGCTTCCTTTCAATTTTTTTGATTCAATCAGCTGCAAATGCCGCCGGTGACAACGAACAAGTTAAAGAGAACATCAGCATACTTAAAAAAACCAAAGCCTGTCCTGGATGTGATTTGAGAGGTGCTGTTCTTAATCGTGAAGATCTCTCAAAGGCAAATCTTCAGGGGGCCGATCTTACGGATGCAAAACTGTTTCTCACAAATCTTTCCGGCGCGAATTTGAAAGGAGCGCATTTGCAACGGGCAATTTTCGGTGGAGCCGATCTTGCCGGGGCGGATTTACGCGGTGCCGATCTAACCGGAGCTGATATTAATACCGCCTATCTTGTTGGCGCGAAGTTTGACGGTGAGTTCATTAAAACCAAACCTTATGAGGAAGCAGGTCTGCCCGACGTTGAAAAAAAGACCTATGTGGATGATACCGTACGCGCAAAGAAGATAGAGAAAAGCAAAAATGTCGTCACTAAGATAACGAATACCGAACAAAATAGTCCGTCAAGTGAACAAGCAGATAGCATCGCTGCTGAAGATATGCCCAAAAAACCCGTGAAACCAGCCGATATTCCAGAAATGAGCGCGAAGAAGAGCGTTGTTCAGGAAAGTGAAAATGGAAATGAAAAAGCAGTTGAAGGAAAACAGTCGGATGCAAACGCTCCTCCCGTGAAGACCGTTGCGCCATTAAAAAAAGCTGTAATTCAAAAGAAAACAAATTCATTTGACAAGACAGAGGTTGAAGGACCGGCAACATCAAAAAACATTTCGATGGCCGACGAGGAGAGCCAAAACGCAAAAAAAGTCGAAACAACATCAGAAAAGCAAGAAATTTCTCCGGTCAAGGAAGCCGATTCCGGGGTAAAGGTTGCTGAAACAAAGACAGATCCTATGGAATCCTCAAAGGTTGAAGCTCAAGAGCAAGGTCAATCTTCCGCTTCCGTCGCTTCAAACCCGACATCGGACAAGAAGAGTCCGGATCCAACAAAAAAGACAGAGGACAAGGAGCTGTCTTCCTCGAATGAATCGGCGTCAAATCAGAAAATTATAGAAAAAGACCTTTCCTCTGGTAAGGAAACGGCAATGACACCGTCCTCAAATACGGAGGAGGCAACGCCGAAAAATGAAAACGACGATAAAACCAAAAATCTGCATAGCTTGCTGGACACCAAAAAATGTTACCATTGTGATCTGTCAGGACTTGATCTGTCAGGGAAAAACCTCAGTGAAGCAGATCTTGAAGGGGCTAACCTTAAAGGATGCAATTTAGAGAAAACCGACTTGAGTGAGGCTATACTAAAAGGTGCGATTCTGGTAGATGCGAATTTGAAAAGAGCGGATCTGGAAGGTGCAGATCTTTATAAAGCTGATTTTTCAGGCGCTAATCTCACCGATGCCAAACTAGATGATGCCAAAACCGATGAGACTATTTTTGAAGGAGCCATCGGAAAACAGAAATAAACTCGAATTCTCTTTTTGTTACTCCTTGAGGATTCCTGAAATTTTGCTGAGAGCCAGGTTTATACGTATGTCTTCCGGCTGATGATCGTCACGGAGGATATCTTCTATTCCATCAAGGAGTTCCTGCAGCTCAGCCGTTCGCATTTCAAGGGTTTGGATTGTCTCCGATGCGGCATGTTCGGTTATATCCATTGCATGTTGAAGTTCTTGAGCGCTTCTGTAGATTGTCTGCATGTTTGCGATCTTGTCTAGTCTTAGGAAAAGTTCATCGAAATTAATAGGCTTTTCAAGATAATCCGTGGCGCCTTTTTTCATCGCTTCGACAGCAGTGTCCACCGACGAATGAGCCGTAATGAGAATAACCTCGATTGAACTGCTTACACTTTTTGCGATTTCAAGAACTTCGATTCCTCCAATTTCTCCCGGCATCATCAGATCGGTGAGCACTACATCAACGTGCTTGTCTCGTAGTATCGACTCCGCCTTATACCCGTCAGGTGCAACGAGAACATGATAATTTCCCTTGACCAATCGTTGCTGAAGAAGTCTTCTGATAACCGGATCATCGTCAACTACGAGAATTGTAAGATTCTTCATGTTCAACCTCTTGTCGCGTTTCTCTAAAATAAACCATTACTAATTATATCGGTTTTATCCAAGGTATCTGTCGTCGTGCTTTCTGTTTTGGTTATACTTGTAAACTCTTCAAAAAAAATCATGTTCTTTTTTGATAGAAGATGGATTTTAAATGCTTTTTGGGTACAAAACGGGCACTTACACCTGTAAGTGATTCTGTGGAACCTATGATTAAATATCCATCATCAGCCAGGCTATCTGCCATCTTATTAAAGAGTTTTTTTCTATCTTGAAGTGTGAAATAAATTGCAACATTCCTACAGAAAATGATATCAAATTTTCCAAGTGACGAAAAAGGAAGCATGAGATTCAGTTTTTTAAAATTGACCATAGCCCTGATCTCATCCTTTATCTTCCAAGAATCTCCAAAAAGCGTGAAATAACGTTGGAGTAGTTTAGGAGAAAGTCCTCTGTCGATTTCGAATTTGTTGTATTTGCCGTAACTGGCCTGAGCTACGGCAGCATCGGAAATATCAGTCCCAAGCAAGTGAATGTTGTAGCGGGAAAGATCAGAGAGAAGTTCTTTTATCACGATCGCGATGGAATAAAGTTCCTGACCTGTTGATGATGCTGCGCTCCAGATTCTGAGGTTGGTTTTCAACATAGAGGAGGACGCTCTCTTGTCGATTATTTCCGGCAAGAGTTTGTGCTGTAAAAGCTCGAAAGGCCCTTTGTCGCGAAAAAAAAGAGTTTCGTTGGTGGAAATTGCGTCGATAATTTGCCGCTCGATGTTTTTTTGGGGGTCTCGCTTTGCTTTGGTGCAGAGATCTTGATAGGACGTGCATCCGAGTTGTTCTGCAATGGAACTCAAACGGGTTTCGAACAGATACGATTTGCTCTCATCTAAATATATACCTGAAATATCGTAGATGTATTGAGCTATTATTTTGAGTTCGCTTGGAGAAATTTTTAACATTAGAATGAAGAGAAATCGTTATCGTGGAATGAAGGGTTAGCGTGAATTGAGCGCATATTAGGCAAAACGTACGGATTTGACGATTTCTTCTGCTATTTTATTTAAAGGAACGACAACATCCACAAGACCTGTTTCAACCGGTGCTTTCGGCATACCGTAAACTACGCAAGTTTCTTCATTTTGAGCGATAATAAAGGAGCCCTTATTTTTTAATATTTCAAGGCCCTTGGTACCGTCAGATCCCATTCCCGTCATGATTACGGCCGTTGACCGACCGACATAATAGTCCCCAACGGATCGGAAAAGATAGTCGGCAGACGGCTTGCATGAGTTCTCCGGTGGATCATTGGTTATCTTGATTAACCTGTTCTTTCCGTCATTGCTGGCAATGAGTTTCATCTGCTTGCCGCCGGGCGCAATATAAACGACATTGTTTTTGAGGGCTTCTCCGTCGTCGGCCTCTTTTATGGTGAGCGTGCATTTTTTATCCAGGCTTTGGGCCAGGGATTTTGTGAAAATCGGAGGCATATGTTGCACTATCACGATGGGAACGCCAAGGTCACCGGGTAAGAGCGGTAACATTTGGGTGAGGGCGTTCGGACCGCCTGTGGATATGCCGATGGTGACAATCTCCGATTTTCCTTTGCGGGAAGACGAGACTCTGGCCGATGCCGCATGTGGTGCCTGTGAGGCCGTCTCACTGGAAGTTGAGCAGATTTTCTTAAGGCCTGGTCGATGTCGGCCGAAAATTTGCCGGTTGCCGAGCAAACGGGAGGCGACTCGTGATCTGGCGTATGCCTGAATCATCGGATGGATGAGCTGTTTAATTGCGTTTTTGCCCTCCGCCAGGCTCTTAGCCTGGGGTTTTAGAATAAAATCGAACGCTCCGAGCTCAAGAGCCTTCATTGTCATTTCACTTCCATCCGCAGTGAGAGTTGAAAGCATGATGGCTCCAATACCCAATTGTTGTTTCTGGAGTTCGGCTAAGACCTCTATGCCATTCATTTCGGGCATTTCAATGTCGAGTGTAATGAGATCCGGTTTTAAAGAAGCGATTTTCGACATCGCAATTTTGCCGTTATGCGCAACTCCGACCAATTCAACTTCCGGCAATTCCTGCATGATATCGGAGACCGTTTTACGGTAAACAATGGTATCGTCAACTACGAGTACTTTGAGTTTTTTCTGTGGGAGCATGTCAATTATCAATCATCAATCCGAAGCACTCTATCAACGTCCAATATCCCGATGAGGTTGTTTTTTGTTTTGTACACACCGGTAAAATATTCACCTTGAATACCGCTCATATTGGCTGGTGCACGCTCAAGCTTGGACATGTCGGCAGCTACGACATCACCTATTTTTTTCACTAGAAGTCCGACATGACCTCCTGATGAATTCACAATAATATTGCGGGGATCGTTCGTAATATCCGTGTCTCCAAGACCGAGTTTTTTCCCAAGATCGATGATGGTCACGATTTGTCCCCTCAGATTCAGAATGCCCAGCACGTATTCCGGAGCTTGGGGGACTTTTGTCATCTGCATCAGTTTGTTTATTTCCTGCACTTTCAGGATGTCCATTCCGCAGAGTCCGTTTCCCACGTAAAAGGTGGCAAGTTCGACGATTTTTTTATCGGCTACGACCTTATTTTCTTTCATATTCCATCCTTTTTATTCCCATCGGATATTCAACCGGGCAGATTCTCATATTTGTTATAAAAACATTAAACATACGGTAGTGCAGGAACCTGTATCAATGCATCCGTTTCATGTAATCGTGGACGCAAGCCATCAGCCTTACCTTGGCGAGCGTGATGTGATATTCATTGATTCCTACCGCTTTTCCTTTGGCGACATCTTCCTCACCTGCCAGTGTCGTTAATGCGATGACCGGCATTTGGGAAAAGCGAGGATCATTGCGTATTGTTTGAGTGAGTTCGAACCCATTCATATTCGGCATTTCAATATCCGTTACGATCATTGAAATCATGTCGGCATTTTCCTGTAGCAGGTCCCAGGCTACCTGACCGTCTTCGCCTTCAATCACGTTATACCCTGCCTCCGTTAAATATCCTTTGACTTGGGTCCGAAAAAAATTTGAATCCTCGGCAATGAGAATTGTCGGAGGAAATTCCGCAGAATCATCCTGTATTTCAAAAACCTCCCTGTTTTCAAACCATTCCGGATAGAGTGTCTGTACAAGCTCGAAAACACTTACGAGCATGGTCGTATGTTTGCCTATGATTGCAGAACCCATGATTCCTGTTTGACGCAGCGTCACTCCATCGATCTCGGCAGTGATTTCAATAGCGTCTATGGGGCCGATGGCGAGCAGCCCGACGAGCCGCGAGGCAATTTTAAAGACAATAACAAGCAAATCTTCATAATCGGCAAGAGGTTGGACAGAGGCAACATCATCAATACAGATGAGGGAAAGACTTCCCTCTCGGTATTGCATTACGCGTTTACCGCCGAGATCTTCAATGTCCGATCGTTTTATTTTTTCGATGCGTTCAACCTGGTTTAAGGGCACGGCAAATTGCTCTTTTTCCGAGTTTCTGAAAATCAGGAGGGCCTGTTTGTCTTTTTGGGCCCGTCTGGCTTCCTCTTGAGCAACGGCAACTTCGTGCGCTCTATCCGAACCTTCAAGAGAGGTGAGACGGGCCATTCTGGCCAAATTGGCAACGTCGAGAATGAGTGCAATCCGGCCGTCCCCCATAATGGTTGCGCCGGCATAGCCTTTACAGTGTTGCAGATGCCGTCCAAGGGGTTTGATAACGATCTCTTCTGAATCTTGGAGCCGGTCGACGATGAGGCCGTATTTCATTGCGCCGGTGGAAACGACGACGATGTTGAGAGCGCTGGAGGGCGCTGTCCTTCGATCCTGCCCTTCGCGCCGGGAAAAGTTCCTCTCGTCGGCACTCGAGGTTGCTTCCTCCGTATCTCTGTCGCGGAAGGTGGGCGAGGACATTCCTCTTCGATCTGAAATCAGCTGTCTTCTGTCTTGCTTGAGCGTGTTGTCGGTTGGGTCCCAATAGGTCCGCGTCACGCCGAGGACATCTGCCAAACGAATGAGCGGGAGGAGATTGCCTCGTAGCCGGACGACCTCTGCATTACCGACTCGTTCAACCCGTTCTTTTACCTGACTGGCAGGGATACGGAGCAGTTCCTCCAGATTAACCTGGGGAATGGCATAGCGTTCCCCTCCCATCATTATGATTTGACATGGGATGATTGCCAGAGTGAGCGGGAGCTTTATAGAAATGGTTGTTCCATGACCAACTTCGGAGATAATGTCGACGTTGCCGCCCAGTTGGTCAAGATTGGTCTTGACGACATCCATGCCCACCCCTCTGCCCGATACGTCCGTCACTTCCTTTGCGGTGGAAAAGCCGGGAAGGAAAATGAGGTTGACTTTTTCTTTATCGGACATGATTTGAGCTTGTTCGGATGTAATCAGCCCTTTATTGATGGCACTTGCAGCCAATGCATCTCCGTCAATTCCCCTGCCGTCGTCGCTTATCTCGATGACAACCTGTCCCGCTTCATGGAATGCTTTCAGAATGACCATTCCGACTTCAGCTTTCCCCTGGCGTTTTCTTTCGGAAGGTAATTCGATTCCATGATCCACGGAGTTGCGGACCAAATGGGTTAAAGGGTCATTGATGGCTTCAATGATCGTTTTATCAAGTTCAACATCCTTACCGACAATTGTCAGATCGATGGTTTTATTCAGTTTGCTGGCCAAATCTCGAACGACACGAGGGAACTTATTGAATACATTTCCGATGGGTTGCATGCGGGTAAGCATAATCGCTTCCTGCAGCTCGGAGGTAATGAGATCGATACGTTGCCCTACGCCTTCAGCGTTGCGAAATCCCTCTGCCCCGATGGTTTGCAGAAGCTGGTTTCTACTGAGAACAAGCTCTCCCGCGAGTGTCATAAGTTGATCGAGGAGACTTACATGAACCCTGATGCTCGTTTCAACCTTTTGCTGAGTTTTTCCACTTTCGGGGTCAGATGCAGAAAATGTTTCCGTTTGCTTTTTCTTTCTTGTAGCATTCGGTGAGTTTTTCACTGTTTGTACAGCCTGCGGTACCGGCTCATCGTCGAGTTCCGCTTCTTCTTCCAATTCGGATTCAGAATCTGTCTCCTGATCAAATTCAGGTTCGGCTATTTGTTCAATCTCGGGCTCCGGCTCGATCTCGGGCTCCGGCTCGGGTGATGGTTCAGGTTCTGTTTTGGCTTCCTGCTTGATTTTATCCTTGGATGCAGTATCAGGCTGTGCTGGTTTTGGTTGAGTCGGTTGTTTAGAAACAGCTCCTCCTTCCGCAATGGAATTAAGAGGAACCAAATGTTCGGTGATGTCGACCTCGTTGCTCGAGTGGACATCTTCAACCATCCTTTGGAGTTGATCTGATGCAAGAAGGAGAACATTTATAATATCGGGTGTGGGAATCAATTTTTTGCCGCGAATCATGCCGAGGACATTTTCCATGGCATGGGAGAGCTCCTGTATGACGGATAGCCCCATAAAACCAGCGCCTCCCTTAATGGAATGAGCGGCACGGAAGACCTTGTTTACCAAGTCTTCATCAATATTCTCTCCCGCCTCCTCGATGGCAAGAAGATCGTTTTCAATGTCGGAAAGGTGTTCCAATGATTCTTCAATGAATCCCTGCAATATTTCATCATCTTCTATTTGCATACTTTCAACTCCTTCGCATTATAGTGAATCGAGGCTGCCTTCATCCATTTTATACTTATGGGTACTTGAATGTACAGGGAATTATTGAAGCGAAGCGATATAACGAGGGCGTTTTGTGCCGATGCTTGCAATGGATAAAAAAAGACAATGCACCACCCAACGCCGGAAACGCATTAAAGCGATCCGGCAATATCGATAATTGTTACATCATACGTTAAATGATGACCGGCGAGGGGGTGGTTGTAGTCAACGACGATACTTTCCTTAGTAACCTCGACTATGGTGGCGGGAACCTGGTGTGTTTTCCCTTCCTTTTCGACGGATAATGAAAGAATCATTCCGGGTTTAGGTGAGATTTTTTGATTGATGGATTTTCGTTTTAAGGTGTGGAGCAATTCTTTTCGTCTAACACCGTAGCCCTCTTCGGGGCCCAGCCGGACAGTTTTTTTATCACCGACAGCCATCCCGATAATTGCCTGCTCCAAAGACGGTGGAGCCTGGTTATTGCCCAAAGTAAAAATAAACGGCTGCTGTTCCGTAATGTCTGCGAATACCTCTCCGTTGTCTAATTTTCCTGTGTAGGCTATCGATACAGTGTCTTTTTCTTCAACTACCTTCATTAAAACAACTCCTTTGACATTCTTCCTTTTAAAAAATCTGCGCGTACCGCGGCATATGCTATCCTAAAATAGTGTATTTTACAACATAACCTTGCCTTGACAAAAAAATATTGCCTGCATAATGTAAGACGCTTGAGAAAATATTACGAAAACATTGGATAAGATATGATAAGTTTAAATTTTTCGAAAAATAACGATGGGCTATTACCCGCGATAGTTCAAGATCACCAAACGGGTGAAGTTTTGATGCTCGCCTATATCAATCGCAGTTCATGGGATATGACGCTCGCGACGGGAAAGGCGCATTATTGGAGTCGATCAAGGGAAAAAATATGGTTGAAAGGTGAGTCATCCGGTCATGTACAGCTTATTCGAAATATTCTCGTAGACTGTGACGAGGATACGGTCATATTCCAGGTCGACCAGCTCGGCGGTGCAGCCTGCCATACCGGATACAGATCGTGCTTCCATCGCCTTGTCGACGGTCAGGAGTTAAAGGTAATCGGCGAAAAGATTTTTGATCCTGAAAAGGTCTATGGAAAAACATGAACATCTATCCAACTCCAGGGTATAACATTATATAATACGGAAATTTCGGAGCATAATCATGAATCAATTAAAGCTCGGGCTCCCGAAGGGGAGTCTGGAAAAAGCAACAATCGCACTTTTTGAAAGTGCCGGATGGTTGATCAAACCCACCGCAAGAAACTATTTCCCTGAAATAGATGACCCGGAGCTTGCTTGTTCAATTTGTCGTCCTCAGGAGATGTCGAGATATGTGGAAAGCGGCATGCTGGATGCCGGAATCACCGGTAAAGATTGGACAATGGAGAACGAATCGGAGGCCGTTGTGGTCTGCGATTTGATCTATTCAAAGGTGAGCAGAAAACCGACCCGCTGGATTATTGCGGTGGCCGGCAATTCAGAAATTAAAACCATCGAAGACCTGGAAGGCAAGAAAATAGCGACGGAACTTGTCAATGTTACTCGTCGTTTTTTTGAGGAAAAGAAAATCAATGTCGAGATTGAATTTTCCTGGGGAGCCACGGAGGCGAAGGTGATTTCAGGGCTTGCCGATGCCATAGTGGAGGTGACGGAAACGGAAAGCACCATTCGCGCCCATGGTTTGCGCATCATATATGAACTCATGCAATCCAACACCCAGTTTATCGTCAACAAAGAGGCGTGGGCTGACCCATGGAAACGGGAAAAAATAGAAAATATTGCCATGTTGCTGCAAGGAGCTCTGCGCGCCGACAGGATAGTCGGCTTGAAGATGAATGTCCCGCAGATGAGGCTTGATGAAGTGGTCGCTCTGCTACCGAGCCTGAATGCACCGACAATTGCCAATCTGTACCAGACCGATTGGTTTTCCGTGGAGACAGTGGTTTCCGAGGATACGGTACGCGATCTGATCCCCAAATTGAAAAAGCACGGTGCCGAAGGCATAATAGAATA
>JBJKQT010000286.1:0-2522 GCA_046705065.1 Desulfocapsaceae bacterium | reverse complement strand
CCGGAATTTGCATCCAAATGGTTTCCTGGGGGAATTACGCTGGAGGATGTGCGCCGTGCCCCGGCCATTATTTTCGATCGGCAGGACGAGTTGCATAACAAAGCTCTCCACCAATCCCTTGAGGAGGCGCCTGTCTCCCTTCCAACCCACTATGTGCCGTCTGTGGAAAAGTTTGCAGAATTCATCACTATGGGTCTTGCCTATGGCATGTTGCCGGATCAGCAGAACTCGCCTTTATTACGCGCAGGAAAAGTAGTAGATCTGTCACCCAACTGCCATGTATCGGTTAAACTCTACTGGCATTGTTGGAATCTAAAATCAGATTTATTAAAGAAACTTACACAGTGTCTGCTCCGTAATGCAAAAACGCTGCTGGAAGAGTAGAAGCGCTTCTTATGCAGTCAGAAATTACGGACGGTTAAATCAATAAAAGACGCATGCTATTCTCCGCCTAGTATTGCTCACCCTCCAAATTCTTTTTGAGCTGGCCAATCTCAAGACCGAGGGAAACGCACTGTTTACCTTCCATACAGGCGTCTGCATCGGGTATTTCCAGGTGATGTTTGAGCTCATGTCCACCTTTTTTCAAATCGATCAGCCAAATCTTCTTTTTCGGTTCATATTCAACGGTAATGTCGATTCCGCACTCGCCGATGTCAGGATATAGAGCTGTAATCTTTTTACACAATTCTTCTTTTGAATACATTGGAATCCTCCTTTTTCAAGCAAATCTTTCTGATGATAATTCGTTTTCATGCCTGTAGAAAAGGTCAAATATATCAGCCTTTCGTTCATATCTTCGCTGTACTCAAATTTTATCCTCTGAATTTCACTACCACAAGGCTTGAGGTAAAATCTCTAGCAGACTTCGTTATTGAGCGAAAAATCAAACTTCCATTGATACGCAGAGTACATGGCAGAAAGACCGGCAACAATCCAAGGATCTCCAACAAATAATAACAACGATCACACGGGATGGCTTCTGTTTGCGATTCTATCGTGGAATCATTTCCTTTTTTTTACGTAATCGACAGCATCAATCCCGTCAGACCACCTTGAAATATTCGATTTTTCGTTCAAATTCAAGGAAGGTGTGAAATTTTTCCGGCTGCAGCTCCGGCCACTCAACGAAATCACTGAGAAAGCCGTAAATTGGGCTTGTCGAAAACCTCTATGGATTTCAGGCAGAGTGTTTCCGTCCTGATACGGCTCGATCTTATCCTGGCCGTTTGGACGCTGCTTTCGGGGATAGTGTTTTTCAAATACCAGGCGTCCGGATCCATGCAGAATCGCAGCAGCTCAGAGAGCGCATCATCGGCATTGCGGCACGGCTTGATCAGATTCGGGATAAAAGGCGGACCGTAACAATTTTTTGCAATTTCCAACACTTGCGATTGATAATGTGACCACAGATTATCCGGATCCAGTAAAATGACCGGAGTCAGAGGATTTTCATGGAGTTTCATGGAGGTGATGGTAATGGACAACTCCTCGGCACTGCCGTAGCCGCCGGTATTGATAATGGGCAGATTGCTTAGTTTCTGGAGATGATCCTGCCGGGCGAGCCTGAGGCCCTCCTGATATTTGATAAGACCATCGCAGGTGGTAAGAGAGAGTTGATGCTCCCCTTCAAGATCGATTGCAATACCGACACTCATAATATTGTGCTGCCTGGCCAGATCATTGGCTTCTTTCATGAGACCGGGTCCCCCGCCATGAACGATGCCCATTTCTCCGCCGAATTTCCGGGCCAGCTTGTTAATCAGATCTATGGTCAGGCGGTTATCCGCCTCCTTGGTATGCGAGCCGTAAAAAGCAAACCAATACCGCACTTCATCGAAACGCTCTCTGTCATCCGGTTCGAGAAAGCAACCGTGATAGAAGGTATAAAGCTTGTCGGTCTCTGCATCATAGCGCAAAAACTCACAGCCCGAGGTGGCCGCGTGGGAGAGCTTGATCATCTTTTTGACATAATCGTCCTCGAATGAGGGATTGTCCGTGTTGATCAAAAAGGTTCTGACTCCGCTGGCTTTCAGTGCGTCTATTACCTCGGAAGAAGGGAAGGAATCACCGATAAAAACCCTGCTGTTGATCCCACCGAGCACAGAGAGTTTCTCCAGGGTTTTGGTAAATTCGCCATTGCCGTCTTTCAATACGGTCTGCTTGGTTTTACGAACGGTGCTCTCGACGACCGCGTTTTTAATAATCTCGAGCTGAGCTTGTCCCTGGGAGTCAATGGCCCGAGGGATCTGAATAAAATTATTCTTATTCAGAATCATACCTAAAGAAGCATCGTCAACAAACTGGAAGAAGTTGTTCACCTCGCTATTTGTCAGCAGATCGAAGAGGCGATAGCCGTCTTTTATCTTGTTCTTTATCAGGGGAACGGTTAACGGGTTTTTGGCCCTGAAAAACCGAATTCTCACCTTAATCCGGTTGAGCGGTACGGCAGCTTTTCCAAAATGATAGAGCTCAACCTGCCGGTCCCGGAAGGTCCGGAACGGATCCAGCACCCTGGCTGG
>JBJKQT010000285.1:0-11504 GCA_046705065.1 Desulfocapsaceae bacterium | reverse complement strand
TGTAGGCGTCTGGACGTGTGGTGTAAAAAGAGAACATATTTTTGTGACCACAAAACTGGCCGCAGAAGTAAAGTCCTATTCAGAAGCTGTTGCATCCATAGATCATTCTCTAACGACTTTAGGGCTTGATTATATTGACATGATGATAATCCACAGCCCGAAACCCTGGAGGGAGTTCCACGAAAATGATTCGTATTTCGAAGGCAACCGTGAAGCCTGGAGAGCGCTTGAGGAGGCCTATAAGGCAGGAAAACTCCGTGCCATCGGCCTTTCTAACTTTGAAAGAGCAGACCTTGATAATATCCTCGACTCCTGCTCAGTCAAACCAATGGTAAACCAGATTCTGGTGCATATAAGCAACACGCCAAGAGAGCTGATTCAATACACCCAGGACAACGGCATTCTTGTAGAAGCATATTCTCCGGTTGCGCATGGCGAATTGATGAAAAATCAAAAAGTCGCTGAGATTGCCAGGAAGTATGGCGTATCAGTGCCTCAACTGTCTATTCGATACTGCCTTGAGCTTGGCCTTATTCCATTACCTAAAACCGCAAATCCGGCGCATATGAAAAACAATGCCGAGGTGGATTTTGTAATTTCTGCAGAAGACATGGAAATCCTGCAGCATGTAGAAAAAATTAAAGATTATGGTGAAGCCAGTAAGTTTCCTGTCTACGGAGGAAAACTATAGTCATGAACAAGAACCAATCGTTGTGCCAGAAGCAGCAAGCTTTATACGCCCTCATTTATGCAGATTATACGCCAAATAGTGTAGATCTCCATGCTGAACCTAAACTGAAAAGTCATTTTTCTGGGTTTTACATACCTACTGTTTCTTGAAATTTCTGCTGACTCAAGAACCTAACAGCAAAATAAGAATTGGGGAGAAAAGCTTGTCCATGAACATCTTCACCTCAGTCGTGAGAGGACAAAGCTGATCTTATTCCTGAATATATTTTAGAGACCGGTTCTTCGGTTCCCTGAACGCCGTACCCTGCTTTGTACCCGGATGTCAACGGATAAAAATGGACAGTATAGGATATAAAAGGCAAAGAAAAACCCCGTAAACCTAGAAGATTTACGGGGTTAAAAGGTTCCAACGAACTTCGTTGGATATAAAAATGGTGCCGAAGACGAGACTCGAACTCGTACGAGCGTGGCTCACTACCCCCTCAAGATAGCGTGTCTACCAGTTCCACCACTTCGGCACTCAAGGATTATTCTGTCTTTGCACCCTCCGGGACGGCCGCTTTTTCGGCTGCAGATGGAGCGGCCTTCGGCTGCTCTTCTTTGGCCTGCTGTTTCTCCGGCTGCTGTTTCTCTGCAGGAGCCGGGGCAACCGTGTCTTTCTTTTCGGTCGTCTTTTCTACCTTCACCGGCGGAGTCTTCAACTTGTCCATTACTGATGAAGAGCTGGTATGGGAGGAAAAATATGCCAAGGTAACCGATGTGAGCATAAAGATGATTGCCGCACCGGTGGTCACCTTATTTAAAAGGGGGACCGGCCCTTCTGTGCCGAAGAGGGTATTACTCCCCCCTCCTCCGAAGGTTGCACCGATATCCGCTCCCTTACCGTGCTGCAACAACACAATAACGATCAGGAAGAGGCTAACGATGACATGCAATACTATAAGTAGCGTAATCATTTAGGATTAGGTCCTATTTGATTTATCGAAAATGTATAATCCGGCTGAACGACTCTGCATCCAAAGCCGCACCGCCAACCAAAGCCCCGTCTATATCCTGTTGTGCCATCAAGGCATCAACATTGTCCGGCTTAACCGAGCCACCATACAATATTCTTATTTGGTCGGCAATGTTTTTTTCATACATAGTCGCGATGCGGTTTCTTATAAAGGCATGAACTTCCTGCGCCTGTTCCTTGGTAGCCGTTTTGCCCGTGCCGATTGCCCAAACCGGTTCATAGGCGATAACAACTTTGGCCATCATGCCTCCATCGACACCGGCCAGTCCGGCACGAATCTGTTTCTCAACGACATCAAAGGTTTTGTCGCCCTCACGTTCTTCCAAAGTCTCCCCTATACAGAGGATGGTCAAGAGGTCAAACTTGATCGAGCCGCGAAGACGTTTGTTGATCAGCTCATCATCCTCGCGAAATATCTGACGACGCTCGGAATGTCCTACAATGGCAGCCGTCCCGCCGGCGTCCTTGACCATAACCGGAGAAATCTCTCCTGTAAAAGCGCCCTTCTCCTCCCAGCAGACATTCTGACTGCCCACGATAACCTTGCTTTCCCGAATGACATGCGAGACCTCGCTGAGCACCGTAAAGGGAGGTGCCAGCAACACATCCCTATCAGGGACGTCACCACATTGCCCGGCAATTGCAGCCGCCAGATGACAGGCGTCCATGACGGTGGTATGCATCTTCCAATTTCCCGCAATCAGCGCTCTTCTTTCCATTGTTTTTCTCCCGTTGGTTGGTTCGTCCTGTTACTCCAAAGCGGCAACGCCGGGCAATATTTTCCCTTCCATAAGTTCAAGGAAAGCACCTCCGCCCGTGGACATATAGGAGATATTTTTTTCCTCTCCCGATTTTTTAACCGCGGCATTTGAATCGCCGCCGCCGATTATGGAAAGCGCATGCGAGGAGGCCACCGCGTTGCACATCGCCATTGTCCCACGAGCAAAGGAATCCATCTCAAAGGCACCCATGGGCCCGTTCCACACAATGGTTCGTGCATCCGCCAATGCCTCTTGGAAATAGAGAACCGTCGCCGGTCCGATATCCAAGGCCATCCATTCTTTCGGGATATCCCTAAAGGTCACGTTCTTTATGACTGCATCGGCGGAAAAGTTGTCGGCCGCAACAAAATCGATGGGAAGGTAGATTTTAACGCCCTTTTTCTCTGCCGTCTCAAGAAGCTGTTTTGCCGTTTCCAGAAGATCATCTTCAATTTTGGAAGCTCCCATATCCACGCCCATACCCTTTAGAAAGGTATTGGCCATGGCCCCGCCTATGATCATCCGGTCCACCCGATCGAGCATATTCTCCAAGGCACCAAGCTTTGAGGAAACCTTTGCCCCACCGACCAAGGCTATCAGAGGACGAACAGGTTCGTCCATGGACTTATGAAAATACTCCATCTCGGTCTGAAGCAAAAAGCCGGCGGCTTTCTCTTTGACATGGGACGTAATACCGACAATAGAGGCGTGAGCGCGATGCGAAGCGGCAAAGGCGTCATTGATATAGACATCTGCAAGACGAGCCAGTTTTTCTGAAAATCCGGGATCGTTATCTGTTTCTTCTTTGTAAAAACGAAGATTTTCGAGAAGGACCACATCTCCGGAGCGCATATCGGCAACAATTGATTCAACTTCTTGGCCGATACAATCCGGCGCCAGGCGAACATTGCGGCCCAGAATCTTTTGCAGATGCGCTGCAACGGGGGCCAGGCTGAAGGCCTCCACTCTTTTTCCCTTGGGGCGGCCCATATGAGAGCACAGAATGAGCTTCGCGTTATTTTCCAAAACATGATTTATTGTCGGCAGTGCGGTACGTATGCGAATATCATCGGTGATATTTTTTTGTTCATCCATTGGTACATTGAAATCGACTCGTACCAACACCCGTTTATCCGTGAGAACCAAGTCTCGAAGAGTTTTCATGATAAATGTCTCCGCTGAAATGGCTTCTTCATTTCTGTTGAAGAAGAGGTTTACTCAAAATCAATGCATCATCCTGAGGAGCAGTATAGTAGCCTTTTCGACAGCCGATTTTTTTGTACCCGAGCTTTTCATACAGACCGATGGCCCCACTGTTAGCAGCCCGCACTTCCAGGAAAAGCGACTTGCAGTCTTGCTCCCTGCAAACATTCTCGAATCGGAGAAGTAACGCCGTTCCGATCCCTAAACGTCGACAGTTTTGCGAGACGGCTATCTTAAAAAGCTCCGCCTCGGCCTCCATGCACAAGCCGCAGCACCAGCCTAAAATGGTGTTCTTGTCGTCCGTGGCTACCAACTGTATGCCATGCGCTCGCTCAAGCTCCTTAGTAAGGGGCAAAAGCTGCCACGGTGACGGCGAAGCCTGCTCGATGGCAGCAACACGCTCAACATCACCATGGCTCATGGGCCGTATGACAACCTTATAACATTTTGCCTGCAATATTAACCGTCAAATCACCAAGCATATTGGTGTAGCTCCCCAACTCATTATCGTACCAGCCGTACACAACAGCCTGAGTGACGGGTACTTCTAAAATCGGATTTACATCGCCTGCGAGCTTTCCGGCTACCACAGTCTTCTTCAGATTTACCTTGATTGAAGCGGTCCGTGTGTGTGTTTCCGTTCCTTCAATGACGGTTGCCGCCTGCGGAACGCCTATGATATCGGAAGAGACATTTTGCTCTTCACTGTATTCCAGGTATTTGTTGTTTTTTCCAAATTCCCGGTAGATGGCATTAATGTAATCCCTTTTTATAGGCTTTTCCAAATCGTCCTGAAGATTTAATACCAGCACGATGAGAGAACCCGTGGAGGTTGGGATACGTACGGATTCGGCTATAAAACCAATCGTTTTCATCTCCGGTATCACCAGAGACAAAGCCTTGGCCGCACCCGTTGTCGTCAAGATAATATTATTCAAAATGGACCGGTTTTTACGCATATCGGACGCCCCTGTGCCCGGAAGCCGGTCCAGGACCTGCTGGCTGCCGGTGGCCGCATGAACCGTCACCATTGAAGCACTGAGAAAATTTTCCGATCCGATGGTCTCCATCAACGGTTTGATCATATACGACAGACAGGTAGTCGTACACGAGGCCGCTGAAATTACCGAGTGTTTTGCCGGGTCGTAATCCTCGTCATTTATCCCCATCACCGTAGTTACCGCGTCTTTGGGCATTTCCAGCCCCTTTGACTTGATTTTAAACGGCGCCGAAAGAATCACCTTTTCAGCTCCGGCTTGAAGATGGCCGCGCAGGGCACCTTTGGCGTCATCGGAATCTGCAGTTGGATCTTTAAAAACACCGGTGGTGTCTACGACAAGTTTGACACCATTTTCATGCCAGGCAATATCCTTGGGATTCCGGGCTGTTCTCAAAATGGTAACCGGCACACCGTTGATCCTCATTGTTCCGGCGTCATTATTCAACTCTTCAATGACCCTTCCTCCCTTGTGACCATGCAGATACGCACTTAGACGGCCGTAGGATGAATCGCGTTCAATTGCTGCCGCCAAGTCTTCAAGACTTTTCCCGACTTCGCGACCGATATTGGCTACAATTCCAGAAAAATGCTTTCTTGAGACGTGATGCCATACTGAAAGTTTTCCAATCCGGCCCAGGCCGTTGATACCTAATTTCATAGCAATGCATCTCCTTTCTTAGTAGAATGCCATTTATAATGCTGAGTCTCCGATTATAAAAGAAAAGCAACCGTGACAACTTGATGCAACAAAAGCTTTAAGGAACAGTGGGGATTTTATCACTAATACCGGTATTATGCAAACGATTTATTCTAAGCTTACCCATTGATTACCTCAGGATTCCCTTATATTTACAATGATTTTTCCAACTCCGCTGGAACCGGGAATTCTGCTAAAACGTTACAAACGTTTTTTGGCTGATGTTCAGCTAACGGACGGGAACATAATTACCGCCCACTGTCCCAACTCCGGTTCCATGCTCACATGCTCAACGCCCGGAAGTGACGTTTACCTTTCATCATCCTTGAATACAAAACGAAAGTACCGGCACACTCTCGAGATGATTAAAGAGGATTCAACCTGGATCAGTGTCAATACTCAACGCACGAACAGTCTGGTCGTTGAGGCAATACAAAACGGGAACATTGCCGAATTAATGAATCCCGACAGCCTTCGTCGCGAGGTAAAGACATCTGCTGCGAGCAGGCTGGATCTCATGTTGACGAAAGAATCAGAAGAAACCTATATTGAAATCAAGAGCAGTACATATGCCCTGGATCATTGCGCCATGTTTCCCGACGCGGTTACCAAGCGCGGAACCAAACATTTGTTGGAACTTGCCGATTTGGTCAAACAGGGAAAGAACGGGATCATCTTTTTTCTTGTCCAACGCAGGGATGCGGATCACTTCCGTCCTGCCGTCCATATTGATCCGATTTATGCCGAAACCTTGGCAAAGGTTTGGGAAAATGGCGTCCGGATTCTTGTTTATCAAGCCGAGGTGCTTCCCCAGGAGATCAAGATTGTCAGACCTTTGCCGTTTTCATTTTAAATTTCAACATCATCTACGCTTACCTAACCAATGAACAAAAAGAACATCTTCCACCGTAAAGCCGTCGTTTTGCTAAGCGGAGGTCTTGACTCGACGACCACACTGGCCATTGCCCGTTCCAAAGGATTCGACTGCTATTGCCTCAGCTTTTCCTACGGCCAGAGGCAGACATTGGAGCTTAAAAGAGCAGCCCAAGTGGCCAAAGCCCTATCGGCCCAAAAGCATCTCATATTGCATCTTGATCTGGATAAAATCGGAGGTTCAGCGTTAACGGATAAAATCGACGTCCCAAAAGGAAGGGATATCGACAAACCCGCATTAGAAATTCCAGTTACTTATGTTCCCGCACGAAACACTATCCTTTTGGCGCACGCCGTCGCGTGGGCTGAAGTCCTCGGTGCCGACGACATATTCATCGGCGTCAATGCGGTCGACTATTCCGGCTACCCTGACTGCCGCCCCGAATTTCTCGAGGCATTTACCAAAATGGCGAATCTCGGCACCAAGGCGGGGATTAGCGGAACCTCCGTATTTACAATCCAGGCCCCTCTTCTCTATCTAACGAAAGGTGAAATCATCAAAAAAGGGATCTCGCTGGGGGTCGATTACAGTATAACCCACAGCTGCTACGACCCTCAAGACGAAAAGGCTTGCGGAAAATGCGACGCCTGCCTGCTTCGCCTAAAAGGCTTTGAGGACGCCGGAATAAAGGATCCAATCGCTTATGCGTGATAAGCATGTCTATAATTCATTATGGATTATTCTGCCGGCAAGAACGGTCATCACCGCCTTGCCCTGAAGACGCCGGCCGATAAAAGGAGAATTGACTGATTTTGAAACCACCGTCTCTCTGGCATAGACAAAGAATTTATCCGGATCGATGACGGTGATATCAGCCGGCCCACCGATTGCCAGGGTCCCCCCTGGAACCCCCAGGATACGTGCCGGTGCAGTCGAGAGTAATTCCACCAACCGGCTCTTGGTAATCACTCCCTCACGGACAAGGGCTAAGGTTAACGGCAAAGATGTCTCAAGGCCTATGATGCCGTTTGCGGCTTGGTCAAACTCGACGTTTTTTTCCAATATCGAATGAGGTGCATGATCCGTTGCAACGGCATCCAGCGTTCCATCGCGGAGGCCTGCTCTTATCTCCTGCCTATCCTTTTCCGAACGAAGGGGCGGATTCATTTTGGCGTGTGTATCGTATCCCCCGACAGCACTGTCAATCAGTGTAAAATAGTGAGGCGCCGTCTCGGCCGTCACCTTCACGCCACGGTCTTTCGCCGCCCGGATGAGATCCACCGACTCGGCTGTGCTGACATGGGCGATATGAACATGCGTTCCTGTCAGCTCGGCAAGCGCAATTTCACGATACACGGCGATGCTTTCCGCGGCATTGGGTATCCCTTTCAAGCCCAATCTCGTCGACACGGCACTTTCATTCATGCATCCGTGGCGGCTCAACGACTCCTCCTCCGAATGGGAGATTACCGGCAAATTATGGCTTGAAGCATACTCCATGGCCCGGCGCATGAGTTGGCTATCGGCAACGGGCCGTCCATCATCGGTCACGGCGACAATTCCTGCTCTTTTCATATCGCCGAATTCGGCAAGTTCTTTACCGCCAAGGCCTTTGCTTATTGCTCCGACGGGATAGACTCTGGCCGAGCACTTCACAGCCTTCTCCAGAATATACCGAGTAATGGTTGCGCTATCATTAACGGGCTTTGTGTTCGGCATACAGGCAACGGCAGTAAATCCGCCTGCAGCTGCGGCCTTGGTCCCCGAATCAATGGTCTCCTTGTACTCTTCTCCGGGTTCTCGCAGATGAACGTGCATATCGATCAATCCCGGCACCACCCATTTGCCGGAAACGTCAAAAAGAGTCGCATTTTCAGGAATCTCCGCATGAGACGGAACAATAAGGCCGTCTCGTATCCAAATGTTCGCGGTATGATCCAAAGAGTCTGCCGGATCGATTATCCGGCCGTTTTGTAGTATGATGAGAGTACTCATTGCAACCCTATGTTATGCATCGCTGTTCTTATCTCCACCCAACACAAGATAGAGCAGGGCCATGCGAACCGCCACGCCGTTTGTCACCTGATCCATGATAACCGATTGTGGGCCATCGGCAACATCGGGGCTCAATTCGACGCCTCTGTTGATGGGGCCGGGGTGCATGATCAAGGCATCTTTCTGTGCTCGTTCTAAAGTCGCCCTATTCACACCATAAAATGATGAATATTCTCGCAAGGACGGCAATAGCGGGTCATTCAGACGTTCATGCTGAATCCGCAATGCCATTACGACATCGGCTCCCTCGATTGCTTCGTCAACACTTCCGCAAACTTTTGCACCGAGTTGTTCGATCCCCGAGGGAATAAACGTAGCTGGACCTGCCAATCTCACATTTGCACCGAGCCTGGTAAATCCGATTATATCGGATCGGGCAACCCGGCTATGTGCGATATCCCCAACTATCGCAACATTCAGGCCGGCAATCTCTCCTTTGTGTTCCATAACCGTCATCATATCGAGAAGGCCTTGGCTTGGATGCTCGTGAGCACCGTCTCCTGCATTGATAATCGAGGCGTTGATGTGACGGGAGAGGAGCTGGGGCGCACCAGAGCTTGCATGCCGGATGACGATGGCGTCCGGCTTCATGGCCTCCAGATTTCTGGCTGTGTCGATGAGCGTCTCGCCTTTGGTGGTCGAACTGGTGGACGCGGCGATATTAAAGGTGTCGGCGCTCATCCTTTTGGCGGCTATTTCAAAGGACAGACGCGTTCGCGTTGACGGCTCAAAAAAAAAGTTAATAACTGTTTTCCCCCGTAAGATAGGAACCTTCTTTATCGACCGCTCGGAAATTTCCTTAAACGAGCGCGCCAGGGAAAGAACATGGTCAATATCTTCTTTTGACAGCTGCTCGATGCCGAAGATATGTTTATGTTTAAATATATGGTCAGTAATCCCGGTTGCCACGTGGAAAACCCTTGAGTTTCAATGAATGATATGACCTAAACGGCCCCAACGAATGGACTCGAGCCTCGCCAATGAAAAAAGCGGAGTATCCAATTTCCAGGACCAATATATCATAAAAGCCTTACCAAGCACATCCCGTTGATCGACAAAGCCCCAAAAACGGCTATCGTAGCTGTTGTCCCTGTTGTCGCCCATGACGAAAAGCTTGCCTTTAGGGACCTTGACGGGCCCGAAGTTATCTCTGGGACCTGCGGTAGCCGGCATAATATAATTCGACGTATAATGTGCATGCGGATCATCTACAAGTACGTTGTTTATCAGAACCTTCTTGTTTCGAATTTCCACAGTGTCGCCGGAAACGCCGATAACTCTTTTAATATAGTCCACGCTTTTGTCCAGCGGAAACCTAAAGACTATAATATCGCCACGCTTAGGTTTTCCCAGCGGAATGAGAACGCTTCCGGTAAAAGGATTTTTTATGCCGAAACTAAATTTATTGACCAGGAGATGATCTCCTATCTGCAAGGTGGGCAGCATTGATCCCGATGGAATTTTAAAAGCTTGAACTACAAAGGTTCGAATAAGCAAAGCGAGAAGGATTGCAATGGCAATCGCCTCAAAATATTCCCTCCAAACCGATTTCTTTGTCTCTGGAATAGCCAAAACTAATACCTCGCAACCCTAATGGGTGGTCAAATTTTTATACTAATGTGCAATCGAATAGGTCAAAATTACTGCATGCAAGGTCGAATTACAAGTCAGATTCGCACAAACAACATAAAATCGGGTAGTTCCCGAGTAAAAATTTTTGAACACCCATGCACACAATATACAGAGTATGCTGCCTATCAGATGGCTACATATTGTAGAAAACGCCCCTTTAGCCCAACTTCCCAGGCATTAACCCCTTGTTAAAAAAGAAAAAAAATGAAAAATTTTTACAGTGTTTTCTTGACAAATGACATTTTTTATGGCCTAAATGAAGTTCAGCATAGGTCACGGGTATCTATGCGATAGTGTTATCTACTTTTTCTCTTTCTGTTAAAAAATGCATTGAAACGAACAGTCATGAATCTGCCGTTTTTTTCCAAAGAACAGTTGGTCGTCGGTGTCGATATTGGATCGCATGCCGTTAAGGTCTGTCAGCTTAGAAGAACAGAAAGAGGGTATGCCGTCGTTAATTTGGGAAGCTCCGTACTCCCCGAAGGCGCAGTGGATGACGGCACCTTAAACGATCCTGAGGCTGTAGGAAAAATCATTTCTGAACTTTTTGCCAATCTTAAAATTAAAAACAAAAAGGTTGGTTTTTCCATTTCCGGATATTCCGTTATCGTAAAAAAAGTGAATTTGAGCGTGATGGATGAGGCCAAGCTCGAAGAACACATCATGGCGGAAGCTGAACAGTATATTCCTTTCGATATAGAAGACGTCTATCTTGATTTCCAAGACCTAAAGACAAACACTGCGGAATCCGATAGAACAGATGTAATGCTCGTTGCGGCGAAGAAAGAAATCGTGGACGGGTATATCGAAATGCTGGAAGATCTCGGCCTGCAACCGGTCATTGTTGATGTCGACGGCTTCGCACTGGAAAATACGTACGAGTACAACAACCCCAAAAACGAGAATGTAGCTCTTGTGGATATTGGCGCCTCAAAAATGAATATCAACATTCTCTCCGGAGGCATTTCTGTTGTTGCCCGAGATATCGTTGTCGGCAGCAGACAACTTACGGACCAGATTCAAAATGCCTTCGATCTTGAGTATGATGAGGCGGAGGCAATGAAACTCGGGCATTCTCCAGTCGGGGAGCGGCAGGAACAAATCGAGGAAATTTTCACCTCAACTTGCACCCAATGGGTATTGGAGATCAAAAAAGCAATCGACCTTTACCACTCCAATCACCCGGATGAACCATTAACCAAACTTGTTCTCAGTGGGGGCGGCTCGAAGGTTACCGGGTTGACAGAATTTCTAGCTCACGAGACATCCCTTCCGGTTGAACTTTTCAACCCCTTTGAAAACATGGTGGTTAATAATAAAAAAATTGACCCTGAATATTTGAAAATCATAGGCCCTGAAATGGCTATCGCAACGGGTATAGCCATCAGACCTTCAGCTATCTAACAAAGGTTTTTAGCCCTACGTAGGTATACTTATGCTCAGGATTAACCTGCTTCCCATCAGGCAGCTCAAAAAAAGAGCCAAAGCAAAGCAAGAAATTGCAGGCTTTTTTGTCATTTTTCTCTGCCTTCTGGCAATCCTTGGATTCGTGTACTTCCTTCAGGCAAGCAGAATCA
>JBJKQT010000284.1:0-45452 GCA_046705065.1 Desulfocapsaceae bacterium | reverse complement strand
TTTCACCAGACTGCCGCCGCAGAAAACATGGGTGGCGACAGCATAAAGAGCTGAGAGCTCGCCGAGGGAATCGAGAATAACCACCCCATGCCGACGTGTTTTTCCGGCAAGCAGCTCGCTGAATCTTTCGTAGGCAATTCCTTGCTGGGTAAGCATCGTTTCAATGAGCGGCAGCCTGTCCAAATGCCTGGGAGCCAGAATCCAAAGAAGCTCCTTTTCGGTCCGCAACCGCTTATACATCGGCACCAAAAGCTCTTCTTCACCGGTATGGGTCGACCCTGTGACCAACACCTCCTGTTCCGCGGTCAAACCGAGCACCGAACGATACCGCTGTCTCAGTGCTTCCCGGTTTTCCGGAAGATGCAGATCGTATTTTACATTCCCCTCGACGCTCAGGGTCCTTTCATCGGCCCCCACTGTGAGATACCGCTTCCGGTCCGCCTCGGAAATGACGGCAATGTGTTTGAATTGCCGCAACACCGCGGATATAATCCATTGTATCTTTTTGTAATTCCGGCATGAGTTTTCCGACATCCGCCCGTTCACCAACACCGCTCTCACGCCACGGGCGGCAACTTTATGAATGAGCAAGGGCCAGATTTCAGTCTCGATACAGACATAGATAGCCGGATCCACGGCACCAAGAACCCGGTCCACCACCAGCGGAACATCCAGCGGGGCAAGGAAAGTGGTCACATCCGGTGGGAACCGTTCACCGGCAACCTTTTTACCGTGGATTGTCATGGTCGACAGGAAAAACCGCGCCTGCGGCAATCGTGTGCGCAACACCTTGATAATCGCCCCGGCAGCACGCACCTCACCCACAGATGCCGCATGCAGCCATATTCTCGTTTCCTGCAGGCCCCGTTTCGGTATATTCCTGGAGATCCCCAAGCGCTCAGACAATCCCTGCCTGTGCTTTCCCGTTATCAACACAATGAAAAGCAGTACCGGAAAGCTCAGATAAAACAGCAACCCGATAAAAATTTGATAAACAAAATACAACGTCGTCTCTCCAAGGCCGGAGTTCGAAAACTCCGGGGAATTCAATCAATTTCCGCATCCTCAAATAATGGACAACAATAGACTTGGTAAATCGGCTATCGTCAACACGGAAGTGCACCGGCATTGGGAAAGATTGCAGGCTTCATACCGGGTTTGCCGTGCCGAAAGTCCCTTTTCAGGTTGACAAGTCGGGCACGCTTTTGTTATCAAAAACTTTTTGCGACTCTTTTCCTTTTGCTGGAGGAGATATTATGCACAGGATCATTCACCTTATTTTTGTCGCACTCTTATTACTATCATTTACCTTTGGAGAAACAAGCATGGCTGCACAAAAGCTTCATGACGGCATATACGCAAAGATAACCACGGATAAAGGGGAGATTCTCTGCATGCTCGAATACAAGAAGACCCCTCTGACCGTCGCCAACTTCATCGGACTTGCTGAAGGCACAAAAAATCTCGGAGGCGGTGCCGGAACCCAGGGTCATAAATTTTACGACGGCCTGACCTTCCACCGGGTCATCCCCAATTTCATGATCCAGGGAGGGTGCCCTCTTGGAACAGGCACCGGCGGTCCCGGCTATACCTTCCCCGATGAAATCGACCCTACTCTAAAACATTCCGGGCCCGGGATTCTCTCCATGGCCAATGCAGGTCCCGGCACCAACGGCAGCCAATTTTTCATCACCCACGTGGCAACACCTTGGCTCGACGGCAAGCACACAGTGTTTGGGCATGTGGTAAGCGGTCAGGATGTCGTGGACAAGATCCAGCAAGGAGATAAGATCAACTCTGTTGAAATCATCCGTGTCGGGGCAGAGGCAGAGGCCTTCAAGAGCGACCAGGCGGCCTTTGACGCCCTGTTGGCATCCGCAGAACAGCGGGCACGCGACAAAGAAAAGGAGGCCATGGCAGAAGTTGAAAACAAGATCAAAAGAGAGTGGCCGAATGCCGTAACCACACCGTCGGGTCTGAAATACGTGGTTGAACAGGAAGGAAAAGGTGACGAAACCCCAAGCAAAGGAACGCTGGTCAAGGTGCACTATACCGGCAAGTTATTGGACGGCGCGAAATTCGACTCTTCCTATGACCGCGGCCAACCAATCGAATTTCCTGTGGGTATGGGGCGTGTTATCAAAGGCTGGGACGAGGCCCTTCTGAGCATGAAACGCGGAGAAAAACGAATTCTGATTATTCCGCCGGATCTCGGCTACGGGCCGGCCGGACGCGGACCCATTCCGCCGAACGCCGTTATGGTCTTCGATGTGGAGTTGGTCGATTTTTAACAGACGCTCCCTGACATGCCGGGGATCGTGTCCTTTTACAGACCCAGCTCCCCGGCTATCTCCTGCATCGCGGAAACGGCCAGCGCACAGAAATCTGCGATGGGGATTCCCACCATTTCGCATTCCAGGATGATCTCGCGGTTTGCTCCCCTGGCAAATGCTTTTTCCTTCATACGTTTCTTAACGGATTTGGCTTTTACCGAAGCCAGTTTTTTGTCCGGCTGGACAAGCGCTGTGGCAATCACCAAACCGGTGACGGTCTCTCCCGCCGCAAGCGCGTGATGAAAAGCAGTGGTTCGTTCCTCTCCTGGATGGGCCTGAGGGTTATGCAGGCGGATGGCCTCCACGATCTCGGAATCGACCCCTTCAGCGGTGAGGATCCGGGCGGTCTCCTGCGTATGGATGGCTAAATCCGGATGGCTTTCGGCATCAAGATCATGCAGGAGCCCTGCCAGCCCCCACTTGTCTGTATCCTGCCCAAGTTTTACAGCCATTGCCCGCATCACGGCCTCCGAGGCCAGGCAATGTTTGCGTAGATTGTCGTTTTGAATATGTTCGTTGACCAGTTCCAAGGCCCTTTCACGTGTTATCCCATAGGACATGGTATGCTCCGTTAAAAAATATAACCGATTTTCCAGCTAGGCTATTGCAAGTCGGCAGCCTTGAATAGAAGCGGCACGCCTATCCAGAACAGCACGGCAACACCAATCCAGAAGAAAATCTTAACCACTCCGTAACGCTGGTTGTCGAATCTCCTCCACCGTGGCGTTTTGCGATCCCAGCCGGCGCCAATTCCTGAATCTTCAGGAGAAATCAGGAACAGCAAAAATTCGAGGACCCCAACCCAAAAAGCAGACTGTTTGATAGTAGAGTATAATCTTTTCATAGTTGCAAGATAATACTCGGTCCTGTATAAAATAACAGAAGCAGATTTTTAAAAAATTTACCATAACAGATTGGCTCTCATGTCTCCACAGATTGAAAACACGGACACCTCTACATATCGCTACCAACAACTCGCCTTTGACCTTGAGGAAAAGATCAATTCCGGTCTGTACAAAGCGGGGGACCGCCTCCCTTCCTTGCGCGAGCTTCATATGCGGACGGGCCTGAGCATCACTACAGTCACCCAGGCCTATATGGAACTGGAGATGAGAGGGCTTGTGGAACCGCGAGAAAAATCAGGCTATTATGTCAGGCCGCTGATTAAAAATCTTCTTCCCCTGCCGAAAACGACTCCCCATGCGGCAGGACGCCCCCGCAAGGTTACGGTAAATTCCTTAGCTGAATCCATCCTTACGATCATGCACGATAAAAGCATGCTTCCTTTTGGAGCCGCCCTGCCGGCAAGCGAGCTTCTTCCCACCAAGCAATTGGCCCAGTCCGCCAAAAGGGTGCTGGCAAAATATTTTAAAGGCTCCGGGCTCAACTGCGGTGCACCGGACGGCGTCGTGGAGTTGAAAAGGCAGATTGCCGCCCGAACCATTGGTTATGGCCAGATGATCGACGACGAGGATATCGTGATCACCTACGGCTGCATGGACGCCATTCAGCTCTGCCTGCGTGCTCTCACAAAGGCGGGCGATATCGTCATCACGGAATCCCCGACCTTTACCTGCTATCTGCAACTGATACGGGATCTGGGTCTGCTGGCTTTGGAGGTCCCCACCGATCCGAGAGCTGGGATCGATCTCGACATTTTAGACGAAGCCCTCTGCTGCAACCGGGTCGCGGCCTGTCTGCTGAACCCGACCTTTCAGAACCCCCTTGGCTTTGAAATGCCGCCGAACAAAAAGGAACGCCTTGTTGCAATCCTGACAAAATACAGAGTGCCACTCATCGAAGACGATATCTTCGGTGAACTCTATTTCGGCGCAACACGGCCGCTGCCGGTAAAATATTTCGACACGGAGGGCATTGTCCTTTATTGCTCGTCATTTTCCAAAACCTTGGCGCCGGATTTTCGGGTCGGCTGGATCGTGCCTGGAAGGTTCAAGGACAAAATCAACCGTCTTAAATTCAATTCCTATATCGTCCCATCCAAACTTCCTCAGCTCACCCTGGCCGATTATCTCCAAAACGGCCTTTATGACCGGCATCTACGCAAACTTCGAACATCACTGAAAAATCAGGTGAGCAGCACCGTTCAGGCCATCGCCCGGTATTTTCCCGAAGGGACAAAATTGACGACACCTTCGGGTGGTTACATCCTGTGGGTGGAGCTGGACAAAAAAGTCGACGGGACAGAGTTGTTCCATAGAGCCTGGGCCGAGAAAATCTTCGTGCTTCCCGGCGCCATTGCAACCAGTACCGGCCGATCGAAAAACTGCATCCGGATCAGTTGCGGCCATCCGTTCTCAGAACGTCTGGAGAAGGGAATTAAAAGACTGGGCCAGTTGGTTGCAGAGAGAGTATGAGCTGTACGGGGGAGCTTTTTGATCACAAAAGTTTCCCGGCACCCCATCTCGGCAATAAGATGAGGCGCCGGGAAACTTTCCTTTAGATCAATACTTCAAGCCAACCCGGTCGCGGACGAGATCCAGGGTTACAACAGCTTTTTCCCGGGCCTTATCGGCACCGTTATGCAGGATATCTCTGATCAATCCGGGATCTGCCAGGAATTCGGCCTTTTTCCTGCGGGCCTCGGCGAATTGCTCGCTGACCAGGTCGAAAAGTTCGAGTTTGAGATACCCGTAGGCGGCACCACCATTGACATAGAGGTCGTGGACCTCTTGCAGGCGCTCGGGCGAGGCAAAGAGTTTGAAGATGTTATACAGATTGCAGGTATCCGGATTTTTCGGGTCCTCCACCGGCGTAGCATCGGTTTCTATGGACATGATCCGTTTTTTGAGTTGTTTTCCCTCCAAAAATATCGGAATCGTATTACCGTAGGATTTCGACATTTTCTGACCGTCCAGGCCTGGAACGATGGCTGTCTCCTGCGAGATGGCCGGCTCGGGAACGACAAAGGTCTCGCCGAACTCCAGATTGAATTTCTGGGCCAGATCACGGGCGACTTCGAGATGCTGTTTCTGGTCCTTGCCCACCGGAACCTGATCGGCCTGGTAGAGAAGGATGTCGGCGGCCATGAGTACCGGATAGGAGAAAAGGCCGTGGCTTGCGGCTATCCCCTTGGCGACCTTGTCCTTATACGAATGACATCGTTCGATGAGTCCCATCGGAGCTATTGTCGATAAAACCCACATCAGCTCGCAGACCTCGGGGACATCGGACTGAACCCAGAAGATACACCGGTCGGGATCAAGTCCCAAAGCCAGAAAATCGGCAGCTGCCTCCAAGGTTCCTTGGGAGAGCCGCCCACGATCGTGCACAGATGTCAACGCATGAAGATCGACGAGGAAGACATAGAGTTCCGAGTTTTCCATATGGCTGATCATCGTCTTCATCATGCCGAAATAATTGCCGATATGGAGCTGGCCTGAGGGTTGGATTCCGGATAGGATTTTCATCGGATGCTAATTGGGTTGAAATTAAAATATTCAATTTTCTTACAAAATGGGCGGCACTCATTCAGTTCGGGGAGCACCATACCGTAAAACACAAAAAAAAGGGAGTGCGGAAAACACTTTTTCCACACTCCCTGCCTGTTTTTTATCCCACGGACTTTGGGAAAAGCGACGGCTGTTACTTCACTTCTTCAAAATCGGCATCGACGACATCGTCATCGTCCTTGCCGGACTTGCCGCCGCCGGCAGCACCTGATGCGCCGCCTGCCCCGCCGGAACCGCCGCCGGGATTGTCTTTTGCAGCCTGAGCGTACATCAACTCGGCCAGCTTATGGGAAGCATTGGTCAAGGCCTCGATGGCCGTCTTGATGGCTTGGACATCATCGCCCTTGACCGCCTCTTTCACATTGGCAATCTCCCTTTCCACATTGCCCTTGGTTTCCGAATCCACCTTGTCTTTAAGGTCTTTGAGGCTTTTTTCGGTGGCATGGATCAATGCGTCAGCCTGATTCCTTGTCTCGACCAGTTCGCGGCGTTTTTTATCCTCCTCGGCATGCATTTCCGCATCTTTGGTCATCCGCTCGATTTCGGCTTCGGAAAGACCGGATGAAGCGGTGATCCGAATTGATTGCTCTTTGCCTGTTCCCAAGTCTTTGGCGGAAACATGAAGAATACCGTTGGCATCGAGATCGAAAGCAACCTCGATCTGCGGCACACCGCGCGGAGCGGGCGGAATATCCGCAAGCTCGAAGCGGCCGATGGTCTTATTGTCCTGCGCCATCTCACGTTCTCCCTGCAGTACATGGATGGAGACAGCCGGCTGGTTATCGGCAGCCGTGGAGAAGATCTGGCTCTTCTTGGTAGGAACGGTGGTGTTCTTTTCAATCAGTTTGGTCATAACACCACCCAAGGTCTCGATACCCAGCGACAGCGGAGTTACGTCGAGGAGCAGAACGTCTTTTACGTCGCCTTGCAGAACACCACCCTGGATAGCGGCACCGACGGCAACCACTTCGTCCGGGTTGACACCTTTATGCGGATCCTTGCCGAAAATCTCGCGCACCTTCTCCTGTACTTTGGGCATCCTGGTCATTCCACCCACCAGGATAACCTCGTCGATATCCGAGGCTTTCATGCCGGCATCTTTCAAAGCGGTGCGGCAGGGGCCGTCGGTGCGTTCTATCAGGTCTTCGACCAGGCTTTCGAGCTTGGCGCGGCTGAGCTTTATGTTGAGATGCTTCGGGCCGGAGGCATCGGCAGTAATGAAAGGCAGGTTGATATCCGTCTCCATCGTGGTGGAAAGTTCCATCTTGGCCTTCTCAGCCTCTTCCTTCAAACGCTGCAGAGCCATCTTATCCTTGCGCAGATCGATACCCTGGGAGCGATTGAACTCGTCGGCAAGCCAGTTGACGATACGCATGTCAAAATCTTCGCCGCCGAGGAAGGTATCGCCATTGGTGGATTTAACTTCAAAGACACCGTCGCCGATCTCGAGGATCGAAATATCGAAGGTTCCGCCGCCCAGATCGAACACGGCAATTTTTTCCTCGCCTTTTTTATCGAGGCCGTAAGCAAGAGAGGCCGCGGTGGGTTCGTTGATGATTCTCTGGACGTTGAGGCCTGCAATCTTGCCGGCATCTTTGGTTGCCTGGCGTTGGGCATCGTTGAAATAGGCAGGAACGGTAACCACGGCATCGGTAACTTCTTCACCCAGGTATTCTTCCGCAGTCTGTTTCATCTTGCTCAGCACCATGGCCGAGATTTCCGCAGGCCGATAGACCTTTCCGGACACTTCGACGGATACGCTACCGCTGGTACCTTCAACGATTTTAAACGGACTGACCTTGATGGATTTTGAAACCTCAGGATCGGTGAATTTCCGACCGATCAATCGCTTAATCGCGTACAAGGTCCGTTCAGGATTGGTAACCGCCTGGCGTTTTGCAACCTGTCCGACCAGCCGTTCCCCACTGTCGGTAAAGGCTACAACCGATGGTGTCGTCCTGTTGCCCTCAAGATTTGCGATCACCTTTGGATCGCCACCTTCCATGATCGCTACACATGAATTGGTGGTACCCAGATCTATTCCAATAATTTTGCCCATATTCCCGCTCTCCTTATATCTAGTAATCGGATGGTAATCTTTTTCCCCGAATCCGTATTGTTTTCATATTTGATTTTTCCTGAGGGATGCAACACCCTTTACAGTTGTCATCTTCCCGGATTTGTCAAGAGTTTTCACGTCCATTTGCTCTGGAACCACGACATTAAGATTCTGCTTTTCCGGAAGAAACTATAACCTTGGCAGCCCGCAGCAAACGATCCTTATAGTAATACCCTTTTTCGAACTCGGTGATGACATGGTTGGCCGGAATGGTGTCGCTGGCCTCCATTGTCATGGCCTCCATCTGGTTGGGGTCAAAAGGCTGTCCCACACTCTCGATGGGCTTGACTTCAAATTTCTCCAGGCTGGTCCGCAGGCTCTTCAGCGTCAACTGCACGCCTTCGAACAGGGCGGCAAGATTTTGCTCCACCTCAGTTCCTTCATTCTTCCCATGGTCCACAGCCCGTTCCAGATTGTCGACCACGGCAAGCATCTCCCGTAAAATATGCTCTCCTGCATATTTCATAATGAGAGCTCGTTCACGCTCCATGCGTTTTTTGAAATTCTCAAAATCCGCAGCGACCCGCAACATTTTGTCACGATTCTCCGCAGCCGCCTGCACGGCCTCGGCGAGTTCTTTCTCCAGATCGCGAGGCGAGTCTTCTTTTGCTTCCTCGAATACTTCCTCAGGTTGAATTTCTTCAACCTGCTCAGAGGCTGCAGCGCCGGCTCCTCCTTTGGCCGCCTCCTCCACGATCTCTTCTTTCTTTTTTTCTTTACTCACATTTCCTCCACATATGCAACAGGGTTGTCAGATTGTCCGGGGTTCCGGGCCAACACCTTATGAATGCATTGTTTTTTCAATACCCAAAACTGTTGCGAACAATAAGGAGGCATTTTTTTCTTGTCAAGATGGAGCCTTTGAAAAATCAGGACTGTTTTCAATAGAAGGGAAGGCAAAGAAAGACAACCGATGGTTCGGCTCTTTTAGAAAAGCCCAAACGCCGTGGAAATAAAAGAGCAATGGATTAAAGAGCAGGAGGAGAAAAGAGACAGTCAGGCTTTTTGCAAAAAAAATTACGCCATAGGCAGAAAAGCCTACATCCAGAATTTCCTGGCGGAACGCGCCGTTTCTTCCGGCGGCACGAAAGTCGCCATATCGCCCAGCATAAGCTCAAATCCGGTATGATCGTTGCGCACCCAGGGTGCGAAGTTGGACCGGACCAGGATGACGGCCCGCATCTCAAGGCACCCGTTGCCATCCTCAACCAGCAACAGGCCGAAATTATACCCATTCCTGCACAGGCTTCGGTAAAATCTCTGGGTCCGGATAAGCCCGTCCGCCAAATCTTCCCAGTCCTTCTCAATAAGATCCTGAAACGATGTCCGTCCCGGCAGGATGCCCCATATCTCAAAAAAGCCTTCCGGAGCAAAGGCCGTCATCCATTGCCAGTCTCCGGTTACCCCAATAAAGCGCGTGCCGTTTTCAATTTCGTGACGAGCATACCCGGTGAAAAGCAGGGAACCCGTCTCCCGGTAGTATTCCGTGGCCCTGCGGCGGAGAAACCGGTGATGATTCGAAGCGACCCTGTCGGCATTGATTTGCAGATGGGGATGAAGAAGAGATCCTCCCGCGGATGGCAGATGGTTTTGGGTGATTGCCATATAAACGGCCCGCGGATCGGTGGTGCGGATCCTTGCAAGGTAATCGGCACAGTTCAGGAAGCTGTCGATGTAGGAGGCAACGCTTGCAGTGCCGATCTCGACAAAATGCGTGTCGTCGAACAGACTGACCGCCGAGTACGATCCGTATGGAAAGAGGTTCGGGAAGAGAACGGACTGGCCGCGGACCAGTCTGCCGGATGGAGCAAGGGACTGGATGCATTGCGGAGTCATTGCGGCTAGCTGCGGTCTGCAGAACGGGCAGTTCTCTCGATTGTCGGCATCCGGCGGAGGGGCGGGCAATGTCTCCGTTCCCCGTTCCCTCTCTCCTTTGCGGGAGAGAGTCACCCGGCAGGTCCGGCCGGTGATCGGGTTGGTGCGAATCTCGATGGTGTTCTCCACCTTCGTACCATCGGGTGCGACAAACCGTGCCGTGACGGGTTCAACGGAAAATTTCAGACGGTCCATGGCTCCTCCCCTCCTTGCGGCAACGGGTCATCCGGACTCGCCCGGTGCCCTAACTTTTCAAATACCTTCGAATCGCCTCTGCTATGGTCTTAAATATCCGGACAAATTCCTTTTCATCCCGTTCCAGCAGGGTTATCCGGAAGCCTTTCAGTTCCGTGGCAAAAGACGTCAACGGCACGACACAGATACCGGTTGAGCCGAGAAGGTAATAGACAAATCGTTTATCACAGGCCGTACCCGGCGGGCTGACCAGAGATTCGATCATCCTCCGGACTTCGACATTTTCGATGGGCAGAGTCTGGCGCGAGTTCAGCGCTCCATCCTCAAAGCAGACGCTCATGTAAAATGCGCCGTTGGGCCGGTTGACCAGCACCCCTTTCACATCTTTTAAGCACTCGTAGGCGATATTGGAATATCTCTCATACCGGCAGATCCGTTCTTCAAGGTATCCTTGGTATTCGGGATGCTGCAAAACCTTGGGCAAAACCTGCTGCGGCAAAGTGGTGGAGCAGACCTCGACCATCTTGGCGTTTAGGATCGAGCTGATGTACTTGGCAAACATCGGGTCCTTGTCACCGTTGTAAACCTCGATCCAGCCGCAACGCGACCCCGGCCACGGCATCTCTTTGGAAATCCCCTTCATGGCAATACCCGGAACCGTGCCGATCACATCGGACAGAGGCGACGTGGTCATCCCATTATACACGATGTTCTGGTAAATCTCATCGCAGACCAAAAAGAGATCATAACGATGGGCGATCTCGACAATACGCTCCAGGATCTCGGTGGGGTATACGGCACCGGTCGGATTGTCGGGATTGATAATCAAAATTCCAGCCACCGACGGATTGAATTTGACGTGTTTTTCGATATCGTCGATATCCGGATACCAATGGTTGTTCGGATCGAGAATATACGTGAGCGGGCTTGTACCGGCGTGGGCGGCCTCGGCCGATGAATGGGTCGTGTAGCTCGGCGTCGGCACGATAACCCTTGCCGTCCGCCTCAAAAAACCGAAAACCTTTGATATCGCGTCCCCCAGCCCGTTGAAAAACAGGATATCTTCGGAGCTGATCTGAGCCCCGCCCCGTCTGTTGGTCATCTCGGCGATGAACTCGCGGGTGGACAGCACTCCCCGGGTGGGACAATACCCGTAAGTATGATCGTCCATCACCGCTTCGGCAACGATCTCCTTCATCCATCCGGGAACCGTCTCACCTTTTGCGATGGGATCACCGATATTCTCCCAGTTGGCTTTCAGCCCCAGTTTTTCCAACTTCATGCCGACGCTTACGATATTGCGAATCTCGTACGTCAGCTCGCCAGCACCTATATGAACAATGTCCGTTCTCATAAAAAGAAGCTCCTTCCAGATGACTGCTGCTGCGGCGCACCCTGCCCGCGCATGAGGCATATGGACTTACCACAGCATTAAATGCAAGTCAATACGGTTGGATGGAGTGTCACGGCTTTGTCATGTTTCATCATATTTGTGCAGCTTGTTCTGCAGGGTCTTTCTGGTAATCCCAAGCCGTCTGGCGGCCTCGCTTTTATTCCCGCTGGTTTCGGCCAGCGTCTGCAGGATCATGCTTTTTTCCGCCTCAAACAGCGAGCCGGGCCGTTCTTCGGAAATGCCGGCTTCAGTTTCTTCCTGCCTCTGAATCGTCAAAGGCAGGGTTTTTTCCGTCAGCTGATCTCCACGCATCAGGATGACCCCGCGCTCGATTGCATTCTCCAGTTCACGAACATTGCCCGGCCAGGAGTAACGGATGAGCAGATCCATACATTCCGGAGTCACGCGTTCCACGGTCCTGCGATTTTTTTCGGCAAATTTTTTTACGAAATGATCAACCAGCAACGGGATGTCCTCCCGTCTGTTCCTGAGCGGCGGGACAGTGAGCATGACCACGTTCAGCCGGTAATAAAGATCTTCGCGAAAATTGCCGTTTTTTACCTCTTCCTCCAAATCGCGGTTGGTGGCGGCAATGATCCGCACATCCACCTTCAGCGTTTCTTCGCCGCCGACTCTCTGTAACTCCTGTTCCTGCAAGACACGCAACAGCTTGACCTGCATGGCCTGGCTGGTCTCCCCTATTTCATCCAAGAAAAGCGTTCCGCCGTCGGCCTGCACGAACTTTCCGTCACGCCTTCTATCGGCGCCTGTAAATGCGCCTTTTTCATGGCCGAACAGTTCGGATTCGAGCAGGGTCTCCGCCAGGGCCGCACAGTTGACCTTGATAAAAGGACCGTCGCGTCTCTCGCTATTTTTGTACAGACACTCGGCCACCAATTCTTTGCCGGTCCCTGACTCCCCGTACACCAGCACCGTTGCCTCCGTTGGCGCAACATACCGAATCATCTCCAGGAGTTCCATCATCGGCAGCGCTCCGCCGATGATGGAGGTAACCAAATCGGAGGCCGTCCCCGTCGTCTCCCGCTTCTTCTCCTCAACCTGCCTGTGTTCCAGAGCCCGGTTGAGCGTCAACCGCAGTCGATCGAAATCAAGCGGTTTGGTCAGATAGTCATGGGCTCCATGCTTGATGGCCTCCACCGCATCATCCACCGACGAATAGGCCGTCATGATGATGACCGGCAGAGCCGGCTGAATCTCATGGATTCTGCGAAAGGCTTCATGGCCGTTCATTTTCGCCATCCGGACATCCATCAGCACGGCATTGTAGGCATTCTTCTTTACCGCCTCAAGCGCCGTCTCACCGTCATCCGCCTCGACGCACCTCCATCCCCATTCCTTGAACATGGAACAGAGCATAAACCGGTGAACCTGCTCATCGTCAACCACAAGAATCGTCACCTGTCTTTCCGCTTTCGTCACTGTCGTATCCCGCCCCTTTTAGCCTTTTGCATCAATTCGCATGTATTTTTTTCAATAGCCAGGCAACATTTTCACCGAGGACCTGCATGGTGCTCATTCCCTCCTCGTCTTTGGCCACTTCGCCTTTTTCCCTGCCGATCCCTATATTCCAGTACTTTGAACCGACGACGATCATCTGATTGATAAGAAAAAAGCTGTTCATGCTCTGGAAGGCATGCATGGCACCGGCCCTCCTGACCGCAACCACAGCGGCGCCCAGCTTTCGTTTAAGCATATCATCATTGGCCCGGCTGACCATGCCGCATCGATCGATCAAGGCTTTCATCTCCGTCGAGATATCGGCAAAATACGTCGGCGAGCCGAGGATAACGGCATCTGCTTCTTTCATCTTTGCCAGACAGTCGTTAACGACGTCATCATTAAAGGCACAGCACCCGTTTTTATTTTTGAAGCAGGCGAAACACGCCCTGCAGCCGTGGATATCCTTGCCGGCCAACTGAACCAGCTCGGTCTCGATGCCGGCTCCGGCAACAGACTCCAACACGGTTTCGAGCAGCAGGACCGTATTGCCGTTTTTTCTCGCACTTCCGCAAAAGGCCACAACCTTCATGCCTATCTCCTCCGAAATTTTTTGGGTTGCACATCCACTCGTTCCCGATTCTCCGCCCTCCCCCCGGCAGGCAGGCAGACGAGGAAGCGGCAAATAAACATTGGACCGTAGTTATCGCAACAGCCGATAACAGGAATAAATGTTTCTCACAAAAAAAACTCTTTGGAAAACTATAAACTGCATTCATCTCCAAGGGCAAGTCGTTTTCCTTAAAGTGGAATAATGGCTCTGGACGAGTGAC
This sequence comes from Desulfocapsaceae bacterium, assembly GCA_046705065.1. GTDB lineage: Bacteria > Desulfobacterota > Desulfobulbia > Desulfobulbales > Desulfocapsaceae > CAWGGS01. The sequence continues at coordinate 31,776 of JBJKQT010000284.1, read as the reverse complement.
AAAAACAACGGAAAAAGTAATGACGCAAAGAAATGAACCGATTATAGTCCAAGCTGTTTTGCCTGCCATGGGGCAAACTGCAGGCCAAACATTTTTCAACGCGACTCAACCACCTTTTTCCGAAGGGCATAACTATCCTGTATCACTTATAGAAACTTGGAAATGAAAAAAATATTGATTCTGACAACCGGCGGCACCATCGACAAAATTTATTTTGACGCCAAGAGCGCCTATGAGGTGGGACCGCCGAATATCGAGATCGTTTTGAACGAATTGGATCTGGCAATCGATTACACGGTTCGTTCCCTGCTGAAAAAAGACAGTCTCGAAATTACGGATCAAGACCGGGAACTCGTTCTCCAGTCGGTGCTGGCAGCCGAAGAAGACCGTATCCTGATTACCCACGGCACCGACACCATGGTACAGACGGCGAAATATCTGGCCAAAGCTCAGGGAAAAACCATCGTCCTGACCGGTGCTTTAACGCCCGCCCTTTTTAAAACAACCGACGCTCTTTTCAATATCGGTTGCGCACTTGGAGCCGTACAGACCCTGGAGCCCGGGATTTATATTGCGATGAACGGAGCCATTTTCCCCTACGATAAGGTCAGGAAGAATCTAGAGAAAAACAGGTTTGAAGAACTCTAGGCACTCCGTTTTCATAGAAAAAATCGTAAGCGGCGGACTGGGTCTTGCGCGTCTTGCCGATGGACGAATCGTTTTCGTCAAAAATGTACTGCCGGGCGAAAAGGTGATTATCTCCGTCAGGGAGGAAAAAAAGCACTACCTCCAGGCGGAGATTGCCGCCATTGAGGAGGCTCATCCCGCAAGGATCGATCCACCGTGCCCCTGGTATGGACCGTGCGGCGGTTGCGATCTCCAACACAGCGGCTACGAGCAGCAGCTTTCCATCAAAACAGCAATCGTTCAAGACCTCTTTTATCGCCAATTTTCCAAGGGTCCGTCTGTGCCATCAGCGGTTCTCCAGGCAATCCGGCCCTCGCCTGCCTCTTTTGGCTACAGGCAAAGAATCAGACTGCAGGTCGATAAAAGCGGTATGCCCGGTTTCATGGGCGCCCGCTCGCATAAGGTAGTCGCCATCGGTCACTGCCTGGTGGCCAGGGATGAGCTGAACTCGGCACTGGCCGAACTGCGGCAGCATCCTTCCGGTGTCAGGATTCTTACCAAATCCCGCGAAGTCGAGCTGCTGCTCAATCCGATAACGTCAAAGGTCGTCTGCTTGTTCCACTATTTACGCAAACCGCGGCCGGCCGATATCCTGCAGGCGGAAGATCTTGTAAAAACAGGCACCTTTATTGAGAACGCATTTTTTCGTGGAGACGGATTTTCCCTCGTTGGCCCCATCGGAGGCGCCGTGGAGACAACCGGCGGAGTTTTGCAAATGCTTCTGCCGCCGACACAGAAAAACGGTTCCCCGATTCTCCTTGGTTGGGAGGTCGGCGGTTTCTGCCAGGTCAACCTGGAACAAAACGAACGACTGGTCCGTCATGTGGTCTCATTGTGCAATCTGCAGGAGAACGAATCCGTTCTTGACCTCTTCTGCGGCATGGGCAATTTTTCGATTCCTCTGGCCATGCACGCCCGTTTCCTTGTCGGCCTGGAAGGACAGGGCTCAGCTATCCGCAGTGCGAAAAAGAACAGTGAGCGTGCAGGCGTCACCAACACGGATTTTCAGAAGGCCGTGGTGCATGACGCCTGCCGGAGACTTGCAAGCGAGGGGAAAATTTTCGATTGCGTCGTCCTCGATCCCCCCAGACAGGGTGTGCCGGGACTGGCAGCGGAGCTTGCCGGCCTCACCCGCCGGCGAATGCTTTATATCTCCTGTGATCCAGCGACCCTCTGCCGCGATTTGGAGGCCCTTGTACAGCATGGGCTGCAAATCGTCCATGTTCAGCCATTCGACATGTTCCCCCAAACCCATCATATCGAAGCCGTCGCGTTGCTTGAAAAAAATTGACAGAAAAGATGTTTACCGTTAAACGAATGGTGGTTATTCTAGTGTGGCGGCAATTCCGGCCGCCTTTTTTTATTGCACCCCTCTTTTCCATGCCCCGGAGGCTGTGCGCATAAAGGCAAGCGATCCAAACACACGGTATAATGAACAAAGACACGCAGATACTCAAACAACGACGGGAAAAAGCAGAGACGCTGGCCGATCTGGGCGTCAACCTGTATTCAAACTCTTTTAAACCGGCCAATGCCATTCAAGACCTCCTGCCCAAAGGACAGCATCTGGCGGCAGAAGCCTTTGACGAGACCCGGTTTACCTACACCATCGCCGGCCGAATCATTTCCATGCGCAAATTCGGCAAAGCTGCATTTTGTCATATCGTCGACAGCACAGGCCGCATTCAAATTTACGTGAAGATGGACACCGTGGGTAAAGAGCAGTTTGCCGCCTTTAAAAAATGGGATATCGGAGATATCGTCGGTATTGCCGGAAAACTCTTCAAGACTCAGACGGGAGAGCTTTCTGTTCAGGCGGACTCTCTTGTCATGATCACCAAATCACTACGCCCCCTGCCGGAAAAGTGGCACGGACTCACCGATGTGGAGACAAGGTACCGTCAGCGTTATGTTGATCTCATCGTCACCCCGGAGAGCCGGGAGACTTTTCGCAAACGAGTTGAAATCATTCGCCTTATTAGAGAATACTTAAACAACCGCGGTTTCATGGAAGTCGAGACCCCGATGATGCAGCCTGTCCCGGGAGGGGCCACGGCCAAGCCGTTCAAAACCCATCATAACGCCCTGGACATGGATTTGTATCTTCGCATCGCACCGGAGCTGTACCTGAAGAGGCTTTTGGTGGGCGGTTTTGAAAAAGTGTTCGAAATCAACAGAAATTTCAGGAACGAGGGGCTCTCCACCCGGCATAATCCCGAGTTCACGATGCTCGAATTTTACCAGGCCTACGCCGACTACCACGACCTGATGGACCTGACCGAAGAGCTGATCTCCTGGCTCTGTCAGGAGGTGAACGGGACCATGGAGATCACCTACCAGGAGGCCAGGGTCAATCTAGCGCCGCCGTGGACCCGGCTGACCATGGATGAAGCGCTGGTTCAGGTTGGCGGCATCGCCCAGGAAATCCTTGCAGACGGGCCGAAAGTTATCGCCCTTGCCAAGGAAAAAGGCATAAAGCTCGAGGAACAGGCCGGGCCCGGGAAGGCTAAGACAGAACTCTTCGAATTGCTGGTGGAAGAAAAATTGATCGATCCGACCTTTATCACCTCGTATCCCACTGAGGTTTCGCCCTTGGCCAGAAAAAATGAAGCTAACCCGGAAATCACGGACCGCTTCGAACTCTTTATCACCGGGCGTGAAATCGCCAACGCCTTCAGCGAACTCAATGACCCCATCGACCAGCGCATGCGCTTTGAAAAACAAATCGAAGAGCGGGGAGAGGACGAGGAAATCCATCCCGTTTTGGATGAAGACTACGTGCGCGCCCTGGAATATGGCATGCCGTCCGCCGCGGGCGAAGGCATCGGCATCGACCGCCTTGTGATGTTGCTCACGGACTCGCCGTCCATCCGTGATGTCATCCTTTTCCCGCATCTGAAACCGGAGGCCAGAGGACAGGACCCGGGTAAAAAGAGCAAAAAACCGGACGCTTCATGACCACGAGCCCATATGTTTGAATGGTTCATCAGTTTTCGCTATCTGCGATCAAAACATCGGCAGGGTTTTATCTCCCTGATTTCGCTGATCTCGGTTGCCGGAATAACTCTGGGCGTGATCGCGCTGATCGTCGTTTTGGCCGTCTACTCAGGATTCACCGACGGGTTCCGTGACCAGATCCTAGGCGTCAATTCCCAGATTATCGTCCAGCAGATCGGGGGGCCCATCAAGGACTATGAACTGGTAAGAGACCGGGTTTTGACGGCCGACGGGGTCAAAGCGGCCACCCCGTATCTTTATGCCCAGACCTTGCTGAGCAGCGCCACGGGAGGCAGCGGCATCGTCTTGCGGGGCATGGATCCGACAACCGCCGAAAACGTCGTCGACCTGTCCCGGAAAATGATTGAAGGAAAAGTTTCCGCTCTCATCGAAAAAAAGAACGATTTGAGTCCGGTTCCAAATATCATTTTAGGAAAAGACCTCGCCGCGGATCTCGGAGTCCGGGTCGGCGACAAGGTTCGTCTCATCTCACCTTCAGGCCCCCTTACGCCCATGGGCGTCATTCCCAAGATCAAAACCTGCCGGGTGTCCGGTATCTTCGAAACGGGAATGCCGCAGTGGGATGCGTCTCTTGCGTACATGAATCTTTACGAGGTCCAGAATTTTCTCGAATCGGGCGATGTCGTCCACGGAATCGAGGTGTCCGTGAACCGGGGAGATCTCAACCGTGCCGACGTGATCGCCAAAAGAATTGCAGCCAAATTGGGAGGCGGCTTTGTCGCCAAGGACTGGATGTCCATGAACCGCAACCTTTTTGCCGCTTTCAAATTGGAAAAAATAGGCATGTTCATCTGTCTTGCCTTGATCATTCTTGTTGCCGCGTTAAACATTATCAGCGCGTTGATCATGCTGGTTATGGAAAAAGGACGGGACATCGCCATCTTGAAATCCATGGGCGCGACATCCGGCTCCATCATGAAGATCTTCTTCTTTCAAGGTCTGATAATAGCTGTCTCCGGAACCTGTTTCGGAGTTCTGGGCGGGCTCGGTCTGTGCGATCTGCTGGCGCGCTATAAATTCATCAAACTGCCGTCCAACGTTTATCCCATGTCCACCCTGCCCATCAAGGTTCTGCCCTCGGATGTCACAATCGTTGCGATCAGCGCAATCATCATCACGTTGGCAGCAACCCTGTACCCCTCATGGAAGGCCTCAAAAGTCAAACCTGCGGAGGTTCTGTCCTGATGGCACTTTTCGAAGCTGTTGAAATAACGAAGACCTTCCAGCAAGGGACAAAGACTCTCGATGTCTTAAAAGGGATAAATCTCGCCATCGAACCCGGTGAAATGGCGGCCATTGTCGGGGCGTCGGGGTCGGGAAAATCGACCCTGTTGAAAATTCTCGGCACGCTGGAAAATCCCAGTTCGGGCAGTATTTTTTTCCAAGAAGATCAACTTACCCGGAAAACGGATGCGGAACTGGCGCTTTTCCGCAATCGATCACTGGGGTTTATCTTCCAGTTCCATCACCTGTTGCCTGAATTTTCAGCTCTGGAGAATGTGATGATGCCCGGTTTGATCGCCGGCAAAAGTCGAAAGGAAATGGAACCTCCGGCCCGTGACCTGCTTGCCACGGTCGAACTCGACCAGCGTGTCGACCATCGTGTAAATGAACTTTCCGGGGGCGAACAGCAACGGACGGCCCTAGCCAGGGCTCTGATCCTGCAACCGGCGATTCTCTTGGCGGACGAGCCCACCGGCAATCTCGACAGCAGAGCGGGAAACCTGGTTTTCGATCTTCTTCACAGGCTGTGCAGAGAACGCAGGCTGGCAACGCTGATGGTCACCCATAATATGGAACTGGCTGACCGAATGGATACCCGTCTTACATTGAAAGACGGAATGCTGTTGTCCTAACCCGCATTTCTCACGAACACTGTGGCAATTCGGAGGGAACTTAAAAGATAAAACATCTTTTGAGAAAACTCCTCTCTTACAAAATTTTCACACTGTTCACCAAAGGTGCCCTGACAGACATGTCCTGAACTGATGAGAAGTACGGGCTCATCGTCTGCCGCTGTCCGTTTTATACTTCCGGCCCCCGCGAAACCGGCCGCACCGGCTTCTTGCCAAGCATTTTGAACTGTATTATATTATTACTATTGGAGAAGTCACCGTCTTTATTTCACATATTCGGAAAGCCTGTCCACAGGAGGACACGCCATGAAAAAGTCCGTCTTACGATCCATTTTTGTTGCTGCCGTTTCCTGTATGTTTCTGGCCTTTTCCTCTACGGCGTCTTTTGCCCACTATAGACACTACGGACACTATGGACACTATGGACACTATAGAGGATATTACCATCATGGATACGACGGCATTGATGTGCTGGTTCCTCTGGGATTCGGATTGATCGCAGGTGCCATCATTGCAGGTGCTGCAGCCCAGCCTGCCCCTCCACCGCCGGTTGTCTATCGTCAGGCTCCGCCGGTCGTGGTCTCTCCTCCTCCGGTCGCATACTATTCGTACACTCCTCCTGCACCGGCTGAAGAGGTGGTACTTAATCGAGTCGGCATCACCACATCCATATTAAACGTCCGTTCGGGCCCCGGTCTTGACACTCAGATCATCGACCAGGTACACAAAGGTGAAATTCTCGATGTTATCGGCGAAAATCCTGGTTGGCTCTATATCAGGACCTCCGACGGCCTGCATGGATGGGTCATGACCAAGTATACATCCATCCGCTCGACTCCTGCTGGTTGATTGTAACCGGCCATCAGTAAGTTTTCGCCAGATAAAGAAAAAAAGGGATGCCCGGCATGGCATCCCTTTTTTTGTGAAAATTTCTCTTCACACTGGAAATATCTTCATACTTTGAAATTCTCAATAAGCTCTTGCAATGTATGGGACAGAACCCGCAGTTCCTCCGCATTCTGCCTCACATCGCCTGTATCCACCGAGATATTGTTGACTGCTTCATTCACCCTGGAAATATCCATTGAGATCTGTTGAGCCACCGTGGAACTCTGGGCGACATTTTCCGATACCTCACCGATTCCTTCACCTGCCTGGACAATATTTGATGTCAATTCACCCATCGTGGCGCTCTGCTCGTCGAGAGCAGTGGCTATATTTGAAACGATCTTATCGATTTCCGTAATGATATCGGAGATTTTTTTGATTCCGGTTACGGTCACATCGGTGGAAGACTGAATACCGTCGATTCGCTGTTTTATCTCGCCGGTTGCAACGGCTGTCTGTCGCGCCAAGTCCTTGATCTCGTTTGCAACGACGGCAAATCCCTTCCCAGCTTCACCGGCGCGGGCAGCCTCGATGGTGGCATTGAGGGCGAGCAAATTGGTCTGATCGGATATCTCGGCAATGGTCTCAGTCACTTTGCCGATATCAAGGGCAGCCGTCCCCAAGGCATCGACTTTTTTAGAGATATCTACTGCCTGTACAACGGCATCGCCGGTTATACCCTTGGCGTTTACTGTGGACTGTTGTATTTCCTTGACGGTGGCGGCGATCTCTTCGGTGGCCGTTGTCATCATATTCACATTGGCCGCCGCCTCTTCCGTTGCGGCCGCAACAGACGTCATATTCGAACTCATCTCCTCTGCTGCAGCGGCAACGGAATTTGCTTTTCCAGCCGAGTCGGACGATCCTGCATCTATTTTTTCCGAGATATCCGCCAGTCTTTTCGAAGAAGTATTCAGATCCAGACTGTTGGTATTCACCTTTTTGACAAGGCTTCGAACGGTATTCAGGAAAGAATGCAAATAAGCTGTCAGCTCGGCAAATTCATCTCGTACTCCAGTTCGGAACACGGACTTACACTCACTGCATGAAGTGAATTCACCGTTGGAGATCTGCCGGCACTGGATTGATGCGGCAGCCGATCCGACCTCCTCCCAGCAGAATCCTTCCTTGCCGTACATAGGACAATCCTTGTTGTTGCATTGTGTCTTTTCCGAACAGTTGACGGGGGTAATGGATGCCATATCCACTTCCCGGGAAAGATCGCCGCGGCTGGCTGATTCAAGTAAAGCGGTAAACCTGTTTATCGGAGCATCAACGAGTCGGGAAAAGAGAAAATAGACAAAAAGTTGAATCACAATGAGTACGGCCAGACCCGTGACAAGCGAAGTTAACGCTGTCTTTCTGGCAGCAGAGAGAAGATCGTCGATATCCTTCGGAATCGCCAGGACTCCGACGGCTTTTCCCGAATAATCGGGGATAGGTATATATGCCGTCATCAATTCTCTGTGGTTTTGCGAAAACCTCTGAATTGTGACGGCGTTTTTCTGCATCACCCCATTGAGAAAGGAAGGATCGCGTGCAAGGTCCCAGGTATTGGTCGCAGCCTGGACTTTATATCCGTTGCCATCAGGAATGATAACAGAAATATCAATCTGAAATTGCTGCTTTATTTCCTTTAAGAGCTTATCATCCACAGGCAGACCGAATTCCACGGAACCGGCTGGTTTTTTATTGAGATACAATACAGGAACCACGGCTCGGATGGAAAGCCCTGCCGGTCCGGCTTCTATTCCGACGGCATCCTTATGGTCTTTGTTGACCAGGATGACCGACGGGCGGGCATGGGAGAGAGCCTTTCCTGCTTTTTCGGGATTATCCACCTGTAGCAGGGAGGCGGCCGCAGAAGTGTGAAATTGAAATGAGTTGAGATCGATAATTTTTTTCAGTCCCTGAAAAAGAGGACCGGTTACAGTCAACAGAGCCGAGGTATCCTGAAACTGCACATCATCCTGAATTGAGGGCATCCCGGCCACCGTATGGGCCAAAAGACGCAATTGCTCGGCCTTACCCTGTGTCAGCTTATCTCTAACTTGGATTATATTTTCAGAGAGGTCCCGCTCCACCCGCGAAGTGGCGTTTTGCAATGTCGACCTATAGGAAAACAGGCTGGGAACGGCCACCATCAAGGTAATGAGTATTCCCAGGATGGTGAGCAACTTGGTTTTGACTCTGGAAGGAAGGATCTTCTGCAGCAGTGAAAACATGAACAATCTCCTGTTTTTTTAGTTTTTTCTTAATCCCCCCTTTTACGCCATGAGATTTTAGCACAATAGTTCGCTGTTGAAAAACGTTTCTTCTCAAATTTGAAAATTTCACTCATTTCCAACCAAAAGCACTTCTGTTCTATGAAACGGAAATCTTGTAGATAAACCGAGATGTACTCGGGAATATATGGACTTGACTCATCCCAACCGATGCGGGAGTTGCCGTATCGGTTGGAGAGTGCAAGTTGGTATATTCCCTGTAAATTAAAAGGGAGGCAGGATATGGAAAGATCGGTACCGCCGGTCTAAAAGGGATCGGATCCTTGAAGATGAGAGGTGGAAGCAGAAAGGCATACGGAATTTTCAGGTGAACATGTTTATCTGACAATCGCCTGCTTGTTTGAGAAATTGCTCCGCTGTCATGACGGTGACCTCATCGAGCAACTCGTCCTTTTTTATCTTCATCATCTCCATGGTCATATGGCAGGCCACAAACTTCACCCCTTCGAACCGGCAGAGTTCCAGCATGGTCGGAATATCCGGAATATTGGCTTCTTCCACCTGCTTGCGCATCATGGACGACGCCACCTGCGGCATGCCGGGAATGGCTCCCAGCGGGCCGGCCGGATAAAATTTCAGTTTCTCAGCCCCGCCCTTTTTGATAACCTCAAGCCCGAAAAACGTATAGAATACGGTTGCCTCATGGCCAAGCCTGACAGTATTCAGCGCCAAAACCAGGGAAGGATAAGCACCGTCCAGAGTTCCACGGGAGCAGATGAATTGGTATTTCTTTTTTTGATTTTCAGACATGGTTGCCTCCACTTTAGTTCATACTGTTAACATTTGTGAAAAAAAAATTTCCCCTTAAATCAGCATTTCTTTTACGGATTCCATGGATCTTTTAAGCTGTGACAAGCCGTTGAGAAGCGCGGACCGCTGTTCCAGAGAAAACTGATCCAGGACCTTGAGGTGCAACTCGTTACGAAAAGAGACGATTTCCGCTGCCAGCTTCTCTCCTTCAGGTGTCAGCTTCAATAGCTTGACCCTCGAATCTTCAGGATCATCGGTCCGCTCGACCAGTTTCCTACGCAGTAAGCCGTCAACGATCTTGGTGACCCGGCTCTTGGCGACATTCATTCTGCCGGCAATGGATTTTGCCGTCAGATACCGGTCGTTCCGAAAGAGAAGCAGGCAGCGCAGCGCAGCCTCGGGCAGGCCGAAACGCTCGCTCTGATACTGCATCCTTTCCTGGCAGCATTGAAAGAGCGAATCAATGAGTCCATGAAACTCGAGAATCTCTCTCTCCGGAATATGAATTGCACCCTCTTTTTTGTTCATACTATGAACTATAATCAAACAAAAATACGCCGTCAATACATTTTTCGATAATCCCATCAACGATCAACGATGGTCATGATCGTGATCATGGTCGTGATCGTGGTCGTTATCAAAATGACGATTGAATTCATGATCATGATCACGATCGAAGTGATGGTGAAAGCCGCGGTCATGATCCCAATCTCTGTGGTCGTCCCGGTCGAAATCGTGATGGTGAAAATGACGGACAGGAGACCCTTCGTATAAAAAATAGGGTTCCGTATCAATGGGTGGCGGAAAAAACGGCGCCACTCGCTCTTCGTTGTAGAGAGCTGCATTCCCATATTGTGCAGGAACCGGGGCACAAGCTACCATCAGGAGAGAGACCATAGCCATTGCCGGCAGCAAAATCCATTTCATATCATCTCCTTCAATTACCGGAAATCGCAAAGCCGCAGCCCATTCTCTTCGCTCTTACGAATTTTTGACATTCGTTTTTTCCGGTATAGAAACTATAATCACTTATGTTCTCTGAACAGAGAACTTCTGAAAATCAGTCGCGTCGGCGGGATGCCCCTCTCGAAAAATGCTGCCCTCATCCGGGAAGGAGACGTTTGATGAAAAGATGCATAAAAACTCTGTTTCTCAGTCTGGCCATCAGTTTATGTCTGATAGATTATTCGACCGAGGCAAGAAGTACCGATTACCGAATCGTCGATACCGGGCAGAATCTTTGCTACAATAATTTCAGCAAAATTCCCTGTCCAAATCCGGGAGAGGCCTTTTATGGACAGGATGCCCAATAATAAGGCTTTCCCCAAGCCTTCCAGGAATTTCCAAAGAGACAAGGAGACAAGAACGAACTGGTAGCCAAAGAGAAAATTTCAGACAGGACCAGAGTATGCCCGTGCGAAAGGGATTCATTGAACGATTGGACAGGGACGGCGACGGCCGGGTTTCCAGATCCGAGTTTGACGGTCCACCGAACCGTTTCGATTCTTTCGACACGAATCATGACGGATACATTTCCAGGGATGAAGCGCCCAAAGGTCCCCCCCCGGCGGACCTCCTCCCCGTTATTGATCTGTAATCGCACGGTACTAGCAGTGGTTGGCTTGAAGTTTTGAAGATGAGATATGAGGCAGGGAGGAAAGCTCTCCTCTGAATTTCACCTTTCTCAAACCTCTATAGACGTTTGATCTCTTAACTTTCCTCCCAGTTGCCCCAGTGTTTCTGAGAAATGCGGACTAGGTCTACTCCTTACCCGGGCGTATTTTCGGAAAACGGATAATGAACTTCGACCCTTTTCCCGGAATGCTGGTGGCCAGAATCTCCCCGCCGTGGCGTTCGGCGATTCGCTTGCATATGGAAAGTCCGATTCCGGTTCCTTCGTAACGATCCTTCGAATGGAGGCGTTCGAAGAGATTGAATATCTTCCCTGATTCTTTCTCATCAAAGCCAATGCCTTTGTCTTCGACAATCACTTCCCATTGCCCCGTCCTGGCAGAGGAGGTCTCCTGGCGGCTGTAAATACAAATGGTTGGCACCTCTCCTGGTTTGTGGAATTTCAACGCATTGCTTATCAGGTTTTTCAGAAGCTGATACATCTGACCGTAATCGGCATGGACGGACGGCAAGTCATCCAAGGTGACCACGGCGCTTTCCTTTCTCAGGAAAAAATCCATATCCATGATGACCTCTTTGGCGATGGCGTTCAAGTCAATGGAGGCGATGGCGTTGGGTTGGGTGGCAATCCGGGAATAGCTCAACATGCTGTCGAGCAGCATCTGCATGTGCTTTGTCGCTTTCTCAATCTGCTGCAGGTAAATATGCCCCTCCTGTAACGGATCGGAAAAATATTTTGCCCGCAGACGCTTGCTGAACGCCTGCACCAGGAAAATTGATTCCCTGAGATCATGGGAAGCCATATAGCCGAAGGCCTGCAGGTCCTTGTTGCTCTGCTCCAGTTTTTCGATATGAGCCTCTAGGCTTTCTTTGATATTTTTCCTCTCGGAAATGTCTCTATTATTCACGTACCGTCCAAGAAAGGTACCGTCCTCTGCATACACCGGCTGACAATAATGGGAGATATATCTTTCCTCTCCCTGCCGCGTTATAATGCTGTAATCAAGATGACAAACGTCCGATACGGAAAATTCCTCTTCCAAATGCTGAGCTATAATTTTTTTCTCGGCATCTCTTGCAATGTTAATCAACAGGGAAGGGTCGGATTCAAACTCTTCCGCTTTATAGCCGGTGATCCGCTCACATGACGGCGAGATGAAATTGAGTTTTCGTTCCGGAGTAATCCAATACTCCCAATCATAGGAATTTTCAGAAATTACTTTAAGTTTCCATTGAGTTTCCAACAAGGCGGCATTTTCACGTTCCAGTCTTTTGTTCCTCTCAAGCAATTCTTCATATGTCGGTTTACTCGTCATAACTCTAACCGAAATTCTAAAATCATCATCCAGGGATAGTGATGCGCCTGTCCGGTTGGCAGCCTAACCCGGATTTCTCATAAACGCCGTGTCGATTTGGCCGGTGCCGTCTTCTTCAGTCTTTTGGCAATAAACATAATCAATTATAGTTCTTTGCCAAAAAACGTCGAACCCGACGCCGCCTGAACCGATGAGAAATCCGGCCCGAGATTTTATTAGCAATAATTCTCGTTCCTACGCGATTTCGTTAATAAAAGAACCAATTCAGCGCACAGTTTTATTAAACATGCTATTCCGGCCGGAGTCAAATTCGCACCGGAAAATTTCAGCTTGCCCATGGCTACATCACAAACCGTCTTTCACGGCAAAGCCGTCAACCCGTTTGAAAACGCATCTCTATCTCGCCTTGTCCCAAAAATCGGACATGCAGACAGCCCCCATTTTTGCAAGAATAAGGCCATTCCATTTCAAGTCAAGGACGCCCATTCGCCGGAGAACACTCCGGCGAATGACGAACAACAACGATAATTACAAAATAAATTCGTATAAATAGACGACAAGGGGACTCACACAGGACAACCGCTGTTTAATCGAGTCGAAAACGACCAGAGGGAAACGGTCTGGAGAGATGATCTTTATGTTCTTTTTTGTTCCAGAGAAATCTGCAAGATGAAACAGGCTAGAGTATATGCATGTTATGAGACGAGCGAAATGGATGAAAATGAACATGGACTTTGCGCAGAAACTCTATTTCTCCGATGAGAACATGTTCCACTTGGGTAGCGATCCGATCACCTTCGGCAACGGTGAGAGAACCGTCAACGCCGATGGTTATGTTAACGACAAGATACGGTCCGAATCGATGGGCGTGGATCTCCTCAACGGTCTGGACGCCCACAATGGGACTCAGCAAGGTAGTGATTTGCATGGCCAGAGATTTACCGGGAACGGTGTCCATCAAATCAGCCGTCGCCGAACGCAGGATTTCCACCCCGGTGTGAAGGATGATGAGGGAAACAACGGCCCCGGCAAAGGGATCGACCCAGGCATGTCCCATTCTCCCTGCAAAAATACCTATGGCCACCGCCGCCGAGGCAAAAATATCGTTCCGATGATCTTGAGCAAGGGCGATGACAGCCTGATTTTTTGTCTGATCACCTATTACTCTTGTCCAAATTGTTAGACAAATTTTCATCACTATGGTCAGAATCGCCACCCAAAAGGTCATAAATGATGCCCCATCATGTCCTCCGTTTGATCTGACCAATTCATATATATCGTTGATCGAGTTCCACAGAATGGCAATTCCGGTTGAAACCACGAAGGCACCAACCACAACCGCGGCGATGGATTCGATCTGATCGTGGCCGTACGGATGTTCTCTGTCCGCAGGTTTACCGGATATTCGCATAAACAACCACATAGCTATCCCGTACGCCACATCCGACGTGGAATTTATACCATCAGCCAAAAGGGCCGGACTATGCCCGAGTATGCCGAATCCCGTTTTCAACAACGCAAGAAAAGTATTGGCTCCCAATCCGATATTAACGGCCAACATTCCTTTTTCTTTACGTTTCTCATGTTGTTGTGTTTCGATTTCTTTTCTCCTCGCTGTTTTTTCTGGACATCATGCTCTGTTCAACCTATGCTCATTGTATCAATTTCAGATCATTCCTCAAACTCCCAAAAAACAATAAAAACGAAAATATAATTTGCTTGTCCTTTTTCGGGACGATGGCTACTGTTAGGGAAGTGTTTCACCGGACCGTTTCAAATCGGTTCATATTTAAAATTAAAAGGAGAACACATATGGCAAAGAGTGTTACTATCGACAAAGATGAATGCATTGGATGTCAGAGCTGTTATGAAATCTGCCCGGAGGTATTCGGTTTTGACGATGAGGAAGAAAAAGCATTCGTGCTTGACGACTTCGACCAAGAGGCCGATTGCGCTGAAGAGGCGGCAGCATCCTGCCCCGCTGACTGCATTGAAGTAGAATAAGCTCCGCCCCTTTGGATCAATAAACAAAAAAGCCCTTCCGCAGGAGATTTTTTCTGCCGAAGGGCTTTGTTGCGTCACAATCCCGACCGCTCTTGCGATCGTCGAATCGCCGGATTTGCTCTATTCTTTTCCAAATAGTTTTAAAAATTCACCATAACCCTCCTTTTTGAGCTCTTTGACCGGCACAAACTTGAGGGCCGCCGAATTAATACAATAACGCAATCCCGTCGGAGGCGGACCATCATCAAAGACATGCCCCAAATGCGAATTGCCTTTTTTGCTCCTCACTTCCGTTCGTTCCATAAAAAGGCTTTTATCGGTATGTTCCACAATATTTTCTTTGACCAATGGACGGGTAAAGCTCGGCCAGCCTGTTCCGGAATCATATTTATCCGTGGAGCTGAACAAAGGCTCGCCGGAGACGATGTCCACATAAATCCCCGGTTCTTTATTATTCCAATAGGCATTATCAAAGGGCGGTTCCGTTCCGTTTTCCTGGGTGACCGTATACTGCATGGACGTCAGCTTTTTCTTTAAATCCTCGCCATTTTGGCCCACATCTTCTTTCTTTTTATTCCATACCGATTCGAGATACTGATCTCGACCGGAATTAAGTCTATAGAATGTATACCGCAATGGGTTTTTGTGGGAATAATCTTGATGATATTTCTCGGCAGGCCAGAAGGTCACCGCAGGAACGATGGGGGTAACAACGGGCTTGGAAAAGATATGCCCCTTTTCAAGTTCGGCCTTCGAGTTTTCCGCCAACCTGCGCTGATCGTCATCGTAATAAAAGATTGCAGTGGTGTAGGCGTGACCGCGGTCCGCAAATTGCCCGCCGGCGTCAGTGGGGTTAATCTGATGCCAAAAAACATCGAGAAGCTTTCCGTAAGCGACTTTCTTTGGATCATAAACAATTTGAACAACCTCGATATGCCCCCCCGCCGCATAATCCTGATAGGTGGGATGCTCGGTTTTTCCTCCGGCATACCCCGCCGTCACGGACTCCACCCCAATGAGTTCCATAAAAGGTTTTTCCATGCACCAAAAACACCCGCCGGCAAACATCGCTTTGGCTAATCCTGCTGATTCCCCTCCAGTCTTATCATTTTGCATCGTCTTTTCCTCACTTCCACCGGCTATGCCGGCATAAATTAATAAACCGGTAACCATTATGCTTATCAGGCTTATGATTTTCATATCCGTCCTCCGGTTTGTTGGAACTGCACCAGTATGCGCCCCAACAACCTGATTTTCTTCCTCATTATTTGCCACTGCAAGGAGTTGGGGACCAAAACACGCACTTTTTCCTTCTGTCCACATGAAGTCCCCGGAATAACACGACTCTTGGAGAGACAATAATGCCTTTCAAAAGAAACACCACAGGAAGAATCAATGCTCCAGCCTTAGCCCGCAGTTATTTGACTGCCCCCAAGGTAAAACCGGCAATGAACTTATCGAGGAACAAGCTGTAGAGAACGGCCACAGGCGTACTGGCAATCAAGGCAGCCGCCATCAGCGGGCCCCAGCGGAAAACATCTCCCCGGACAAGCTCGGTGGGGACCCCGATACTTACGGTCTTTTGCGCGGAGACGGAAATAAAGGCTAAAGCATAAATGAACTCTTGCATGCTGAGGGTAAAGGCGAAGACGACAACGGTGAGCAGCCCGGACATTGAAAGCGGAAGCACCACCCGCACCATGGCCCCCAGACGGCTATACCCGTCGATGAGGGCCTGTTCTTCGATATCCTTCGGTATAGATTTGAAAAAGCCCATCAAAAGCCAGGTGCAAAAAGGGATGGTAAATGTTGGGTAGACCAAAATCAGCGAACCGATGGATTCGGTGAGGTGTAAAACGGCAACCACTCTGGAGAGCGGGATGAACAACAAGGTCGGGGGCACCAGATAGGTGAGAAAAATCCCTATCCCCAAACCCTCTCCCCACCGTCCTGCCCATCTGGTCAGGCAGTAGGCGGCCGGAACCGAAACCAGCAATGTGATGACGACAACCGCTATTCCGACAATGAATGTGTTCATCAAATAGCGAAGAAAAAGCGTATCGAAAAACAGGACATGAAGATGAGCAAGGGTTGGGGAGGCATTATAGATAAAGGGGTTGTTCGCCGGATTGAACAAATCGCCGTCGCGTTTGAATGTGGTGACCAGCATCCAGTAAAATGGAAAAGCACAGAAGAGAACAAAAAAAGTGACCACCGAATAGAGTGCGCTTATCTTGCCGGCTTTTTTCAAGGAATACATCATGCCACCTCCGTGCGGCGCGCCAGCCTGAGCACCAGCGCCACTCCGGCTGCAAGGACCGGAAACAGGAACAGGGCCACCGCCGCTCCCTGCCCCAAATCACCAGCCTCGATGCCGAGAAAAAAGGCCCAGGAGGCCAGGACCTGTGTGCTGTTGACGGGTCCGCCTCGCGTCAGCACATAGACAACCGTCATGTCGGTGAAAGTGAAAACCACCCCGAAAAGCACCGCGATACTGATAATCGGCAGCAGCAGCGGAATCTCGATCTGGAACAGCCGCCGCCAAAAACCTGCGCCGTCGACATCTGCAGCCTCCAGCACGTCTTTGGGAAGGGAACTAATGCCGGCCAGCATGATGACGGTTGCCAACGGCAGTATCCGCCAGGTTTGAACAAGGATGACCGCCGTCATCGCCAGTATGGGCCTCCCCAGCCAATAGAGATTGGAATCGGCTCCGAAAACGGCTCCCGGGGCACCGAGAAGGTGCAGTGTGCGCAGGAGCCAGTCCAACGGACTGAACACCGAATCGAAAATCCACAACCAACCAATGGCCCCCAAAGAGATGGGAGCAGTCCAGGGCAGGAGAATCAAAAACCGCACCACGCGTTTCCCGTAAAAGTCCTTGGAAAGCGCAATGGCGAGAATGCTTGCAAAGATTACGACCAAGGCCTGGGAGACGAGGGTAAACAAAAACGTGTTTTCCAAAGCCCTGATGAAAACAGGATCCCGGATAATGTTTTCGAAGTTCGCAAGCCCGATGAAATGAATGGCAGGGTTTCCGGTCGTGGCATTGCTCAGGCTGTACAATATGGCAAGCACGAAAGGAAACCCAACGAGTGCCGTGATATAAATGATGGCCGGAGAGATCAGCAGCGGTGCCAGCACCCGTCTTGTATCCCAAAAGCGTCTTCGCCTTCCGGAAGCACCTTTTCCACTCTCTTTTACTTCAATCACAGGATGGGAATCCATTTTTGATTCTCCTCCCAGTCTCATGGTCAAACTGCAACACTCCCTGCCGGGGTACCGAAAACGTGTATTTTTTCCCGGCTTCCACGTCATAATTGACATGCGGGGTGAACCGGGATATGACGAGCTCCCGATCAAGGGGGGCCGCAAGGTTTCCGTAAACCAGCCTATCTCCGCCCAGATCTTCAACCAGATTTACTGAAAATTCAAACGTCTTAAAATCGGCGTCCCCTCGGTTCACTTCCAACGGCAGAAAGCTTTCGGGACGAAAACCCAACAGACAATCGCTCGCGGCGACAATATTCATAGATGGTGATCCAAGGAAGGTCGCCACAAACGTATCCTCGGGTTCGTAATAAACTTCCCTCGGTGTGCCGATCTGCCTGACTTTCCCTTTATTCATCAACACGATTCGATTGCCCAGCCCCATGGCCTCCACTTGATCGTGGGTTACATATATGGTGGTAATCCCGATATCGTGCTGAAGCTGTTTCAGCTCCTTGCGGGCTGCCGTGCGGAGTTTTGCGTCGAGATTCGAAAGCGGCTCATCAAGCAAAAAAAGCCGTGGCTTACGCACCATTGCCCTGGCCAGCGCCACCCTCTGACGCTCTCCGCCGGAAAGCTCCCGGGGCTTTCTCTGAAGGTGCCGCTCGATTTCGAACATCTGTGCGGCTCTCTCGACCTTTCTTTTGATCTCCCGTTTGTCCATTTTCAGGGCGCGCAACGGAAAGGAGATGTTCTGAAAGACCGTCATATGGGGGTAAAGGGCATAACTCTGAAAAACCATGGCGATGTCTCGTACGCGCGGCGGCAAATCATTCACCCGCTTGCTGCCGATGAACACCTCCCCGGAAGTCGGTTGTTCGAGTCCGGCAATCATTCGCAGCAAGGTGGTCTTTCCGCAGCCGGAAGGACCCAGCAAAACGAGAAATTCTCCCTCTTTCGTGGCAAGGGAAATGTCATCGACTGCCGTCTCTGCTCCGAATTTTTTCGTAAGCCCGCGTATCTCTACCAGCGCCATCGGCTCTTTGCTCCTGTTTGCCTGCTATCCCCCGACCAGCCCCCGCTTGCGCCACTGTTCAAAAACCGATTTGATCCGCTTGTCCGCCTCCAGAACGGCAAGCGACGGCTTCATTCCCTGGGCCGCTTGAGCCATCATGTTGGGGAGCACAAAGGTGGAGAAAATTTCTCCGATGGCCGGATCGGCCGGGCCAGGATGACCGACATTGGTGGTCCACTGGCGCGCATCCTTAAGTACGGACAGTTTTCCCTTCGCCTCACCTTCCAGCCGGAACGGGTCGTCATCAAACCAGGCGTCACTCAAATCCAGAAGATTTTTTGCGCCTTTGACCTGTGGGTAGCCCCTTTCGCCCGAGGGAACTCGGGTATCGAAGAAAGCAGGAGAGTTGTAGAGTTTGCTTGAGTAGACCGCCTTGTCGTAGTTTTCAACAAGGGACAGGATGAACTGCTTGGCGGTGTCCGCATTTTTCGAATACTGCGGGATAATATAGACATAGATGACGTGCTCGCTGCTCCATCTCATGCCGCCCGGTCCTTTCAACGCCGGAACGAAGAAAACATCTTTTGCAATATCGGGAACCTGCTCCTGAGCGGATCGATACGCTGAGATCGAATTCAGAATGTAGGACGCTCGGCCGGCAATGAGCGACTGATTGTTGGAAACGGCCGCCCACGAGAAAATTTCCGGCGTCATCGCCTCCTTATACAGTCGGGTCATGTACTCGACCGCTTTCACCGTCCGCGGGTTGTTAATGACCACCTTCTGATGTTCGTCCTGAACCGACGAACCGAACGACCACAGCAGAGCGCGCGCCGCCATGTTGGAGTCGATCTCCTGCGACATGCCTATTCCCATCTGGACACCAAGCTCCTTTTTAATCCTGGAGCCGTATTTCACCAGATCTTCCCAGGTTTCCGGGCCGACGGGCTTTCCCACTTTCGTCCACAGGCTCTTGCGGTAGTTTCCCGGATCGATGGTCCAGCCATGGCTGAATCCATAGTGTTTTTTCGTAAAGGGATTGAAGGAACTCATGGTGCAGACCCGGCTCTGCTTGCCGAACCTTTTTTCCGCCTCCCGATTCAGGTCGGTCAAATCCAAAACCTTTGGCTCGAGCTGCGAGGGTGGCGCAACCCATTCGATCAGATCATGCCCTTCGCCGGCCGATATTTCAGCCGCCGTTCGAGCGGCAATTTCAGCCAATCCGATATGATCTACCGTCACATCCACGCCGTTGGCCTCACCCCAACTCTTGGCAAACGGGTCAAAAAACTCCTTGTCGTAGCTAGGCACAAAATGAGCCCATTGTAAAATCTTAAGTGACTTCCCAGCAGCTTTTGCGCGACGCGGCGTGATGAAACCGGCACTTCCCAGCCCCAATGCGAGCAGCCCCGCACCGCTGGTTTTCACAAAGTCCCGCCTTGTCATACCCTTGTGTGTAATTTGAGTCATGATGCCCCCCACTCATTTTATGGCCGGTGGCTTCTCATCATTCCTTTCCACAGTACGCCGGCAGGTTGATATACAGGGATGGAAGCTTGATCGACAATCCAAGCTCTGCAGTAAAAGATAAGTATTTTCGTCTAAAGATCAGCAGCCTAACGCAAAAAAACACTTCAGTACGAAACCGAGATGGCCGGTGGTTTTAGAAGAGTTTGATATATGACGCAATAGCGTTCGGTCAGTTTTATAAGCGACGCCACCTCTTCGGGAGTTGCCTCTGCGTCCAGATCGAATTTCAAACGAATATTTTGAAAACCCACAGGAACATTCTTATCAACGGCCAGAGTTCCTCGAAAGTCGAGATCCCCCTCGGCATATATCGTTGCATCCCGCAACGTGACCCCGATTGCAGTGGCCACAGCCCGCAAAGTCACCCCTGCACACGCGACCAGAGCCTCTAACAGCATGTCGCCCGAACAGGCTGAAAGGCCGTCTCCTCCTGTAGCCGGATGCAAACCTGCTTCAACAAGCGCTTTTCCCGTTTCAATCTTACAGGTGATGCCTTCACCGATTTTCGAATGTGCTTTTAACGTAATCATTGCCGATTCAGGATTCTCTTTGTATTGCTTCTTCAAAGGTGCCTGAATTTCCTTGAGTTCATGCGATTCCATAGAAACCTCCTGAAATAAAATTAGAAGTCGAGAGCCAACTGATGCAGAAAAGATGTAATCATCAAATCTCCAAGTAGCCAACCCGCATTTATAATCAGTTCAGGCGCCGTCATGTTGGAAGTTTTTGGCAATGGGCCAGAGTAGCCAAAGACTGAAGGGGATGGCGCCGCATGGATTGATACCCCAAGGGTATTTTTTTCAGGGCACCTTTGGTGAACACTGTGTAAATTTGGTAATGGAGGAGTTTTCTCAAAAGATATTTGATCTCTAAACTTTCCTCCAAGTTGACACAGTGTTCACGAGAAATGCGGGCTAACCGTGTTTCGAACCTCTACTGCCTGGTGATTTCCGGATCTCTCTGCGCCATTCATACACCGGCAGTGAACGGCTCGAGAGGCAAAATGCTTTTACCAGATTTCGTTATAGGCTACATCCGAGTAAAATTTTTCCATTTTCACCTTATGCCCCTGCTCCATCAGAGCCAGGCTTTCGAAAACCTTCTTGGTCTCGTCCGCGGTGGAATCGGCAGCCAATTTCTTGTACATCTCCATGGATTCCTCTTCCCTTTTCATGGCAATTGAGAAAACATCCGCCATGGTCATTTCATCGGTCAGCTCGGATTTTTCAACCGTTGCAGAGATCTTGTAATCGGGGACCTGTTTAAACTGCTGCAAAGCCGTCTCATTGTCTGAAACGCCTTTAAGTATCACTTGATGGCGATTCTCCTCCGACGCGAAACCGACGAACATTTTTCGCAATGGTTCAACTTTCGTTTTGGCTGCAACCTCCAGATAAAATGTCTCAGCCTCGATTTCACGATCAATAGCAAACTGGATAATTTTTTTGAAGTCGTTCATTGTCTCTCTCCGGATTCGGTAAGGGTTGAGCCTTTAGCCATCTTGAAAATGTAAATTTCCTTTCCTGCTAAACGCATGCAAAAAACTATTCATCAAATAACCATTTGATATCTGGATAGTATCCACTTGAGTGGATACTATTTTTGACATTACGGAGAAACTGGAAGAAAAAAATTCCCGAACGGCCTTTTTCCTGGCATTCGAAAACCATATACATAGTATGCGACCTCTTTGATTTTTACCAGGAAAAGTAATGAGAATTTTGCCCTTCTCCTTTTACGTTGGTTCCCGATTCCGCCACGTCCCCTGCCGGAAAAACACCTCCAGCTCCGGTTGCCGATTGTCCTACAAAAAAAACGTACGCTCTTGCCCGGTATTCTCTACTCCTTTGCGAGGATGAGCACGAATTCCGGCAAGAGCGTACGTTGATGAAAGGGATTCTCTAAGCGAACACAAACGTCTATTACATACTTGTTCCCTTTTTCTTGTTTCTGAGTACCACAGGGGCGCAACCTGGATCTCAGACGATTGATTGGGTAATCATATCCTTATTTAAACACCAGCATGGTCGATGTCTGGTTGATATGCCCGATAAACGCCTCCCCGTAGGTTGAAAATCCGATGGTTGGAATATCGGAGAATATGTTGCCATATTCTTCCGTAATGTTCTTTTTCTCCAATTCCAGCGTTCTGAGAATGCAATGGAAGTTGATAATTCCGGACAGGCCGCCCAGCTCGGCGCGTTTCTTTTCCACAGCGGCTTTGGTATCTGAGATGATATCGAGGGATTCGAGCAGGGAGAGTTCCATTCCTTCCGAAACCATACAATAGAAGGTCACGGTGTCGCCGTTGAGGCGTTGAGGGCTGCGGATAAACGGTTCTTCGTTGATCATCAACCCGACGGGATTGACCATAAACCGATTCTCCAATTCGTCTTGAGAAACGCCTATGGCTTCAGCATACGCTTTTGCAGCCGGCATACCGTTGAACTCCAATACCGACCTGGTTTCTTCGTCCACTCGAGTGGGGATAAGCTTTTGAGGTTTGGCCACGAAACTTTGCGTCTTGATGAAGCTAAACGGCACTCCGGGTTTCAACAGGATAAGCAAGGCAGCGTCGGTGTATGCCTTGCCATCTGCATAAACCCAGGTCTTGGAAAATTTCAGATCATCTCCGGCTGAGGCTCCGACGAACATTACGTTGGTCAGATCTCCCAGGTTGTCCATGACCCGTTCTTCGGCTCCCGAAAGCCCATCCATGAGAATTATGCCCACATACTTTTCAAAATCCATTTCCGAAGCTGCAACACCGAAGTGATTCTCAAACTCCTTGATTGCCCGGGCCGTATTATTTTCTGATTTGATGTTCTGAACGACCTGGAACGAAAAATCATCAATGACCGATGTGCTCAACGCCATGGCCACCACAGCGTTTTTGAGCATCTTCCCTGAAACGATCTCTCCGGCAGTGGAACAGCCGAACGTCGGCGTGCCGGCAAAAGTCTCCTTAAATGCGACGGCCGTCTTCTCAGGCTCAAATTTTGACGAAGCAAAAAACAAAACGATTTTTGAATCCAAGTTATCGAATTGCGCCTTTATATGCGAAACGGCCTCATTAATATCATCTGACTGGCTGTAAGCGGTTTGAATCTGCATCATATCTCCTTATCGTCATGAAAGTTACATATCCATGGCAAGTTTTTTTACCTTTTCCAACATCTTCGGGTCATCAGGTGTATCCGGGCCGAATTTATCAACATTGATGCCTTTCATGAACAATTTTGCCCGGATGGACTTGGCGATAAATGGGTTTCCTTTCGACCGTTTTTCGATGATTCCAAGGAGGATTCGCCGTATCTGTCCGCGAGACCCATTTGCAGAGCCCTTGGAAGATTCCTTGTTTTCCAGATCGACACCCATTGACGCCGCTAAGGCACGCAATTTATCAAGCATCTTTGGATTGTCAAGAGAGCTTTCGGAATATGCATCCGGGTTAATTCCCTTGAGCATTAACTTTGTTTTTATATCCTTAACCAGTATTGGATTACCGCCTGAACGCATCTCGATGATTCGATCGATAAACTGTCTCGTTTTCCCCCTTGATCCATCACGGATATCGGATGGTTTGACAGTGCGAACCGAGGCCCAAAGCGGTTTCTTCTTTGCCCGCAACAGCAAAAGCGTTTCCATGAAGTCCTGGAAATTTTTTCTGATTTTTGAATTCGAAATTTTTTGGGAAACGGCGGAGACCACTGCAGATCCTTTTGAAGCCGGCAATTGATCCTGAGAAACACCAACGTCCTGCAAGACGGCATCCACACAGGAATAGGCGATATCTTTATTCCCCAGTATATAAAAGAGGTTGATTTTTACTAATTGCAAAAAATTGGAATCGATCTGCAGATGATCCACCCCGATCGGTTCGATCAATTCCAAATTCCACAATTTGACGATGGACTCCAACATCACGGCATGTGCCATCTGCTGCTGGGATGCCAATTGAGACATGGTCTTATTTTCGTCCAGGGCAAAGAACAGGCGGTACATTTCACCGCTCAACGAATAGTTGCGGTTCACAAAAACCTCAGACTTCCGAAAGCGCATTTCCAAAAATTCACTAGGTACATCGGGCATTTCCACTACCTCCATATTACCATAGACGCAATTTAAGCGTTCTCTCCCTTTGATGCCGGAAAGGAAGGAACTAAGTTCTCGCCCCCGTCCCAGAGCGAAGTATCAACCAAAGCTGTCCTTGGCAGAAGACTAACCAATTTTGACAGCCGTAGCTCATAACAATATCGTATTTTAATACTAATTCAATACAAATTATCAAATGGTTCTATTTGGATGATATTTCGACATATAGTGAATGGCTCTTTGGAGGAATGCTTTGTTTTATTCTTTTTCCATTACATTTTGCAGCGGTTTTATCATTTCCTCCTTCATCCGCTTGATGTAGATTTCTTTTCGTATCGAAGGGATTCTGCTTAATATCATCATGATTACATTTAAAATTCTCGATTTGTAGTTTTTTTGCGGGAAATCGTACAATCCGTTCTTTTTGTAGAATCTATGATCCGCCCGGAAGGGAAACCGCAACCGTCCGTAGACATCGTCTCTTAGAATTTTCCTACCTCCCACGCTGAGAAAGCTCGGGGGTTTTACATACCCTTCATCGGCATAGCGCACGAGCCGTTCGGCCAAGCTCTGCAAAAGGGCATCGATTTTCGGGGAATCCTCACACTCATCGGTTATGAAGTCCACGACATCTGCCTGCTGAATTTCATAGAAGGCTTCCAGAGCCTGTTTAAGATCCGGGATCTGCCCCAACGGCCCGGAAATAAGAAAGCCGAGCTGCCTGCCCTGCAGCACCGGCACGTGATTATTGAAAAAGCTTCTGTCAAAAAACAGCTTCCAGCGCGACGACAAATACCGGTCCTTGATTGATCCGGCCAAGACGAGGATATCGGCGGACTTTACTTTTTTTTCGAAAAACTCGATGTAGCCGTCCTTGCCATCATAGACGCACTTGTTGTTGTAGGCGCATTGAATACAGCCAAGGCAGCCGCCTTTGATATCGATCTCATGTAAATCGATAACCTCCACTTCTTCCAAAAACGCTTCTGTAAATCGATGGATCATTCGTCCAACGTTCGTTTCCATATCCTTGGAATCCGTAAGGACAATAATTTTTTTCCCACAGGCTCCGATCTTTTCGCCAACAGGCCCAGAAACGTACTTGAAGTCGCTTCGGATAAGAGGATTGAAGTTTTTGGCTGTGGGTTTGCTTTTTGTTATGGAATCAAACAAGTGCTCGGCAAACAGGGTCAGCCGCCTTTTTTCCTTTGTCTCCAGCAGATCATACATATTAGCGGAAAACCTTCCGGCGTACTTCATTTCGAGATCGTCGCAGATTGCATTGATATAATTATGGGCGATATGATCAAAGAAATGGATCGATGTACTCAGGCCGGCCGCATACTTCCCCTTGAACACTTCTCCGGCACCGTTCTCCCAGACAAGCTCGATGAAACGTTTATAGTTTGATGGTACAAGAAGAAAATACACCGGGAAAACCCAGAGTACCCCATCCGCATCTGCGATCTCATCAACGACTTGCCGAAAGGCGCCGCCATTTTTTTCGAGTATCTTGATCTGCTGAGAGATGTTCAGGGTTTTCAGTTCATGCTGGGCAAATTTTTTACCAACAAAGTTGGCATATTGCATAGAAACGCTGAGATCGCCTTTGGGACTTCCATTGAGGACAATAATTTTCACAGCAGCCATTCCCCCTTGCTCTATATGAAATCATTTTTATGTATGAGTCGGGCCTTTCTTAATATGAGGATTTTCGTTCAAAATCAAGGAATGCGAAAATTTCCCCGCAGGCTTTTACTGAATATTCCGAGGATAAAATTTAAGCATAACACAGGGTTTGGGTGAAAAGACCATTCTGCAAGAGGCTAGGTCGTCACCGAGGCAATACGATCAGAGTAGAACGACCGGGCCGGGCCGGTGTAATCTTATATTGTTCGCTATATGGGGTCGCACCATCGGCTCTCACCGTCAAAGTATATGTCCCCATGGGAACGTTGTAAAAGGCAAAAGCATTTTTGTAAACCCAATCGATCCCATTCCGGTACAGCTCGAAGGGATCGAACGGTTCTTTCTGGATAGGAAAAACGGTTCTTTTTATTCCTTTGCCGCTCAGGCTGATGGATCGAATGATCAGATCGGGATCGGATACCATATACACACCGGCCGGGTCGGCATCCTTATAGAACTGCCGGTGAACATATCCGTTGATGCTGCCGTAGGGAACGAGTTCGAAAGAGACAACCTCCTGGTGTTTCGCGTCAATGGTCACCACCTGGTCAAGAGGTTTGGACCGAAAACCGTTGGCCCACATTCGCAAGGTATATTCACCGGCGGGAAAGGGACCGAAAGAACGGCCGCTTTCCAGGACGTTTACATTCAACAAAAAACTGTCGGTTATCGACCGATCTTTCGGGAGGAGTTGTATCTGCGCCCAGACGTTTTCCGGGTCCGGTGAGAGTATGCGGGAAAAGACAATCCCCAGCCGTCCCGTAGAAGGATGAGGCAGATTGCCGGGAACGTTATCACCTTCGCCGATGACGTTTTCAAATATGTCCGCGACATGCCCGTTGGTCAAGATGCTGTTGTGGTCCTCATTGAATCCGTAAACCATCTTGGCTTCTTGCTGAATTCGGGGATCGAGCTGGGTTGCCATCGTGACCACACCGTCATTGTTGGGACGCAGAGGATTACGGTTTCCCTTATAACCGAAGAAGAGAAAGTACTCGATCCCGGGAGGGAATTTCCTCCGAAAAATCGACTGAGCAAATTCGCTTTGCGGGACCATATCCCTCCAGGCTGGAATAACGCCTGGAGAGTATTTCACTCCCTCTGCCGCCAGGCTGTCTCCGTTCCACGGTGTTGAAATGGAGACGAATTTCCCGATCTCGGGAAAGAGACGTCCATATTCCACCAGAAACGATCTGACGACAAGCCCGCCCATGCTGTGGGCGACCAGATACATCTTTTTGAAATGATATTTGTTTTTAAGGCTGTAGAGTTTCCAGAAGAGCAGATCTCCCATCGCCTTGATGGAAGCTCCGGAAGGGTAATAATAAAACCAGGGCTGAAAATGCTTCCGGTCGATACGATCGACAAGGTATTTCCACCCCGCTGGTGTGCCGGTTGCTCCATGGACGAAAAGAATGGGGATCTTTTGGGGATCGTACGGCTCGAGAAAATATACATTCCCTCCGAACTTCCTGAAAAATTCGACGGGTTGCCAAAATCCCTCAACTCCGTTTTCTTCTTTGAAGAGCGGATCATCCAGTGAACAAACGGTCCCGGGAGAGGTAAAATGTGGCCGTTGAGGTTTATTGACGGTTACTGCCGTTCCCTCGGGGAAATCGAAATCTTTTTGCCGCGTTTTTTGAAGCATGATATTAAGGTCCAGAACTACGCCTCCGGTTCGAGTCACCGCAAGAGGATTTTTGCCCAACTGGCCGGCGGCCTCACCTTTTTGCAACGCATAATCCTGATTGTCATCCTCAAAAGCGACGAGATACCATTGACCGGTTGGGACAATTAATTCATAGGGACCGGGTTCTCGAATCACCGTGTAGTGGGCGATTGTACGTGTATTTCCCGATTTAGAATAGGCTGCAACAACTATAGGGGCGGTCTTTTGCAAGAGAGGATACGTGATAGTTCCGACAAGAATGGTCGATCCGTATACTATTTTATTTTCTTCTCTGAGATGGTAGAGAGCACACCCCTCTAACGAAAGGGCGCAGATACAAATCAGAAAAAAAGCTGCAAAAACTCGGAGGAACGCTGAAACATTATCTTGACTATTCATTGCTCTCGTTATGACCCTCAATTTGAACGTTCGAAACGTAATCGGTTCTGCACTTCCGGCGAGACCTTATTTCTAAACGGCTCTCCAATAATTTTATCAATTCGTCTGCGCTCACAATCGATAAAAGCTATTTTTTTATCCTGCCGAATCCGGAATGTCAATTTTAGGGTGTTGCGCTCCGTTGCAACAGCACGACATACTGAACAATCGGCATAAAAAAAGCCACTGAACGTTTTGTTGTGCGGAATTTCTATTGATACATTTTTATGACATCGATGTCTTTTTCAATTTCGGAGAGTTTTTTCAAAATGTATTCTATCTGCTCTTTATCCTTATGTATCTGCAGCTTGAAATCCAGTTTTTCCACGATATTGCCTAATGATTTCTGAAGCCTTTGAAATTTCATCCTGGCTCTTTTATCTCTACGTATTTTATCATCAAGAGTTTCTTTAAGTTGAAGAGCCGTCATTTTTAAAGACATGGATTGGACAGAAATAACGTCGTATGCGTCCAGATCATCACTGCTTTCATTTGATGTGTTTTCCCATAATATTTCCAACTTAATCAGTGATTGTTTTATGTCATTCCGAGTCATCATTTTATTAAAAAGTAACCATATGCGGTTGGGCTCCAGTACGTTTTTATTGAATCATTAGATAGTTTAAAATAAAAATCGGCAAGTCAAAAAGGAAAAGATCTCCCCTTTTCCCCGATAGGCCTTGGGCGGTATCGGCAAAGGGCAACCGGAAAAAGGCGCTCCTGGAAGAGGGGCAACAGCTTGACATCTCGGCAAAAGCACTCTTAACCGCCCTGCGGGTGCGAGGCGGTAGATGATGCTTGAGCACCGCCAATTATATTGCAACCGCCTGATAAGACAAGGTGGAAGGCTGCCGATCGTTGACCTGATTTGCAAATAGTATTCAGATACCATTATGATTATGGAAAAGGTCTATGCCGGGAAAGGCCGGGTGCCGGATACTGAAAACATATCATCAACAGCATCGCGGACCACCCCGGGCTGTTCAGCGTGGAGGGGCAGACGTACCGTGTCCTGCTGGAATGACATGTGATTGAACTGCTTGCTATGCATAGCGGTTTGATGATTAGTAATCTCAAAGGAGTCTTACCATGGCGAACCGCTCGTTCTATGATCTTATTATTATCGGCGGGGGACCCGGTGGTCTGTCCGCCGGTATCTATTCCTTGCGGGCATCGATGCGGACGGTGCTCATTGAGCAGACCGCTCCCGGAGGCCAGGTGCTGCAGTCCGACGCGGTGGAAAACTACCCCGGATTCAAGAATATCAGCGGGTATGATTTGTCCCAACAGTTCCTCGAGCATGCACAGGACTATAATCTGGAAGTGCTCGCGGAGGAAGCCACCGCTGTAGAACCCGGATTGGAGTTTCATACCGTCCGGCTTGCAGGCGGTGAAGGACTGAGAGCTCACGCCGTTATCCTGGCTACTGGAGGAAGCCCCCGTGCACTTGGAGTTCCGGGCGAGCGCGAATTTTACGGTAAGGGGGTTTCCTATTGTGCTGTTTGCGACGGCTTCTTCTTCCGGGGCAAGACGGTTGCGGTAGTCGGTGGCGGAGACACTGCCGTCGAAGAGGCGCTCTATCTGTCGAAGTTGGCGCGCAAGGTTTATTTGGTGCATCGTCGCGAGCGGTTGCGCGCCAGCATGATCCTCCAGGAACGCCTGAAGGCGGATTCCAATATCGAGATCCTTTGGAATCGAATGGTTACCGCTATCCGGGCAGATGA
Source organism: Desulfocapsaceae bacterium (assembly GCA_046705065.1). GTDB lineage: Bacteria > Desulfobacterota > Desulfobulbia > Desulfobulbales > Desulfocapsaceae > CAWGGS01. The sequence continues at coordinate 1,970 of JBJKQT010000284.1, read as the reverse complement.
CAAGGGTGTGAGTGAAGTGGAAGTTCAAGAGATTCCGGCTGGTGGTACGCACACGTTGAAAGTGGATGGCGTTTTCATATTTATCGGGTTCGACCCGAACAATAAGCTCGTTCCGGCTGGGGTGAAATGTAATGCGGAGGGGTATGTCATCACTGACGAAAAATGCGAAACACAAATCCCCGGTGTGTTCGTGATCGGCGATCTGCGAGCAAAGTATGCCAGGCAAATCGTCCTCTCCGCTGCCGACGGCTGCCTTGCGGCACTGGCGGCCAGCCATTATGTCGAGAACCGGAGGGCACGGAAAGATAGTGATCCGTCGTAACCCTTCACCGGACTGGCCGATCGCTGCCTTTGAAAAACCGCCGGTATTTCCGCGTCCCTCTCCAAGCGAGGGTTCGCCTGTCATCTATTTTTTAGATGTTATTTCAGATCCCTGTAATAATTCTCGCGGAGACCGACAGCAATTAACTCGAGATCTTCGCCAACAACACGGTATGATAAGAGATATTCTGTTTTTATTATCTTGAATTTATACACAAAAATACCCCTCAAATCTCCTTTCTTCTCAGTACCGATCGAGGGGTTGTTGATGATCGCTTTTATTGCATCATCTAATGTAAATTTTTCTTTATCCTTGTTTTTTTTTGAGTTTCCTACCAAAGGAACTTGATTGAAATACCTTCATAGTCCCGTCAACCAAATTTATATTCTTCTCTTTCTCCCTGTTCCAACTCGGCAAGACCTATAAATATTTCTTTTATTAAATCATAGGTTAAATCCGGATTTTCTTCTACTCACTTTCCTATTTTAGCCCAGTGATCAACTTGTCCCGCCAAAGATCGGTGATCAATTTTGCAGTACTTGCGCGCTTCATTCAATAATTCGTCAGATATCCTTACTGCAGTTGGCATTTTGCTCCCTCCAAAATTTAGATTAATTTCATGCTGTCAATATAGGCTTGAATGTAGCAAAATGGAATTTTATATTCTGCTTTGCTCTTTATGGCGAACGGAGAGTTCTGCGGGCCAAGGCTGTTCGCGGGTCCGCAGAAACATTTTGCTGTGTAAAATTTTCTTGATGATCGTGTTCTTGGTTAGTGCACACCGAGTTCTTTTTCTATACGCTCAGCAAGAAATATTTTTAACAGAGATTGATATGGAACATCTCTTTTATTTGCTAGAAGTTTGAGTTCCTCAATCATTGTTTCCGGAAGGCGTAAAGATATTTTTTTAACTGAAGGCTTGAGGTTTGAAAATGTTATTTTTTCAGCTTTTTCCCAGTTAATGTAGTCAGTGGAGTCATGAGTTGCCCAAAACTCTCTTTCTTCGTCCTCGTTCTTAAATTTTGGTATTTGTTTACTCATTACTATATACCTCGCTCTCTTTTCGACTCATGTCTCTTGCTGAAATGACACGAATGCGCTTGTTCCTAACAGTAAAGGCAATGAAGAGATTTCTTTTTGAGTCAGTTCTGCCAAGTGCATAAAATCTTTTTTCTGCCTCTGAATGTTTTGTGTCGTCTTGGATTACCAGTGGTCTATTAAAAAATATCTGTTCGCACTCTGCAGCGCTGACTTTATGTTTCAACCAATTTTTATTTATATTACCATCATCCCACTCAAAACCTTCACATTGGCTTAAAATTTTCATGTATATCTTATCCACATATTAAGTATATATTCAGGATGCACATTTTTCAAATAGGAATGTTTCTTTTGAGGCACAACGCCGCGCTTGAGAGGCACGGCCAATGCCTTTCCTTTGAAGAGGAATGTGAGGGAATGGGGTCATGAGGGAATGGGGTCAAATCTTTGCTTGACCCTTTTCGATCATTCGCCTTATCTCTTCAATTCGGTTTTGCATATTTTTATTTTTTTGTAGCTGCTCTTCGGTTCTGGTAACAATACTGCTCACCGAACTGTATTTCTCAAGGCCAAATTCTCTTCCAATGATCCCCAATGCCAAGCCGCT
>JBJKQT010000283.1:0-9138 GCA_046705065.1 Desulfocapsaceae bacterium | reverse complement strand
TTTCAAAATGGATATACCCGTGGTTATTTTTCAGATAGTGAGGACAATGACAATTTTAATCCGGGTCTTGCCGCATCAAATCCGCCTTGCAAGGAGCCAACCGCCATGAACAAGAAAAACTACCCTCCCATCGGTGATTATGCCTATATTGCCGATTGCCATTCCACAGCACTTGTCTCAAAATCAGGGTCCATCGACTGGTGCTGTATGCCAAGGATCGATTCCGCAAGTTGTTTCGGCCGCTTACTTGGGTGGGATAATGGAGGATACTGCAAGATTGCCCCGGAAAAACCGTACACTGTTACCAGACGTTACCTCAACCAGACCCTTATACTCGAGACCACTTTTCATACAGACGGCGGAGAGGAAGCCCGCCTCATAGATTGTTTCCCCATGCGACAGGGGGGCCAGCACCATCCTCTCAGGCAGATTCTTCGCATCGTCGAGGGAGTAAAAGGTTCGACAACATTCAGGCTTACAATCGAACCCCGTTTCGATTATGGGGCGGTAAAACCCTGGATCCGCCACATCCAGGAGCAGCATTTCATCGCTCTCGGAGGCAACAGCGGTCTTCTTATCTCCGGCAACTTTCCCATGAAAATGAGGCAACGCCACAATCTTGAGGGTTCCTGCTCCGTTGAAGAGGGGGAGAGAAAATATATCTCTCTGCTTTTCCGGCATCCGGAAGAACTCGGCGACCAACTCATACCGGTCCCTGAAATCGAGGAGTTGGACCGGCGTCTGGACGAGACCATCGCCTGGTGGAATCGCTGGACATCCAAAGGGAAAATACAAGGCCCGTATTCGGAATACATTTGGCGGTCCGCCATTGTTTTAAAAGCCCTTTCCAATGCCCCCACGGGTGCCATCGCAGCGGCAGCCACCACATCACTTCCTGAAAGCCCGGGAGGTTCACGCAATTGGGATTACAGGTACACATGGATTCGCGATTCCTGCTTCACGGTTCGCTCCCTTACAGAACTCGGGTTTGACAACGAGGCAGACGGCTTCCGCCGATTCATCGAACGAAGTTCGGCAGGCAGCGCCGACGAACTGCAGATTCTGTTCGGTGTCGGAGGCGAACGAAGGCTTAATGAGTTGTGCCTCGAAAACCTGGAAGGCTACCGTGGAGCCCGGCCCGTACGCATCGGCAATGCCGCTGAATCTCAGCGGCAGCTTGATGTCTACGGCGAGCTTCTGGATCTCGCCTGGCGTTGGCACAAGCTGGGCCGATCGCCCGATGACGACTATTGGGAGTTCATCACAGAATCGGTGAACTCCGCTGTTGCCCTGTGGAATAAACCCGATCGGGGAATCTGGGAAATGCGGGGAAAGCCGCGCCACTTCGTCCAGTCCAAGGCGATGTGCTGGGGGGCGGTGGACCGCGGGATCACACTGGCAGAAGAGCTCAACAGGGATGCACCGCTTGCTGTCTGGGCCAAGGCACGCGATGAGATCCGCCGGAAAATCGAAAAGGACGGCTACGACTCCAAACGCGGCGTATTCATCCAGGCGTTCGGCCACCCGGAAATGGATGCTGCTTTGTTGCTGCTTCCCACCGTGGGATTTGTCGATTACCGCGACGAGCGGATGATACGGACAACCGACGCGGTTTGGCAAGATCTCGGAGAAAACGGATTTCTGCGGCGATATGCCTCCGGCAATGACGGGTTAAACGGAACTGAAGGGGTTTTCCTCGCCTGCTCCTTCTGGCTTGTGGAATGTCTGGCCTACCAGGGACGTCTCGATGAAGCCCGTGCCGTTTTCGATACGGCGCTCACGGCAGGCAATGACCTGCTTCTCTTCTCAGAGGAATACGACACAGTTTCGTCGGAAATGCTTGGCAATTTTCCCCAGGGCCTCACGCATCTCTCCCTCATTGCCGCATCCGTTGCCCTGACCGAAGCGGAAAGCCGAAAAGCGTCATGAGTCCCCGCCAGCCGTAGCGGTCCGAGTCCGAAAACCGTGCTTCGTTGTTTCCTTTGCGGAAAAGGGCGTGTCTTGACAAGCCTGCAAAAGGCATTACCAACTGTAAAGAAGAGGCCGTTGCCGGAACGCATCCGGCCCAACGCGACTGCCCCATTGCCCCGTTGCCCGATGCCCTTACCAGGTGACGAAGGAATCGACCGTAACCGAAAAAATGAGGCGGAGACAGTTTCGCAAACCACCCTCGTCCGAATATTGTGATACCTTCGGAGTGCAGCGAGCCGTTTTTCACTCTCAAAAAAATCGGCTGTACATCCGGTCTTCGACAGACAAATTGCGGCGGGCATATTTCCTACCGATCGACTGGTCTGCATCCTTTCACTACCTGGTTGCAAATTCGGATTTTCCCGTTAAGGAGGAAAGGAAATGCAAAAAAACCCTCTGCTGACCCTTAAAGATTTTCATCAAAGTATCTGGCAAGACGATCTGCGCCGGGAAATGATTCTTTCCGGAGAGCTTCAGCGGTTAATCGAGCAGGACGGGATTTGCGGTATAACATCCAATCCAGCCATTTTCCAAAAGGCCATTGCCGGAAGTCCCGAGTACGAAGAAGATATTCGAGCTCTGGCCCTGCAAGGCAAATCCGTCAACGAAGTCTACCAAAATCTTACCGTAAAGGATGTACAGATGGCGGCCGATCTGTTCCTGCCGCTTTACGAGAGCTCAGAAGCCGGACATGGATTTGTAAGCCTTGAAGTCAATCCGCACCTGGCTCATGACATCGAAGGCACTATGACAGAAGCCCATCGGCTATGGGAAGCCCTCGCCCGTCCCAACGTCATGATCAAGGTGCCTGCAACGAAAGCAGGATTGATCTGCATTGAACGATTGATTGCAGAAGGACTCAATATCAATGTCACGCTGCTTTTCGGCCTGCCTCGATACCGCGACGTGGCCGAAGCGTATGTGCGAGGCCTTGAAAAAAGGGCTGCAGGCGGCGCTTCGTTGAACCATATCGCATCGGTGGCAAGCTTCTTCCTCAGCCGCATCGACGTGTGGCTGGATCCCTTGTTGAAAAAAAGAGAAAAAGACCGTTCACCAGGCGCCGATATAGCGGCTCGAATCTACGGAGAGGTAGCCGTTGCCAGCGCCAAGTGCGCCTATCTGATCTATAAAGAAATTTTCGAGGGCGACCGTTTTGCAGCGCTGCGTGCAAAAGGCGCCCGCCCTCAACGGCTGCTTTGGGCGAGCACCAGCACCAAAGAGCCGGAGTTCAGCGACATAAAATATGTTGAAGCACTGATAGGACCGGACACCGTCAACACTCTTCCCCGAGAAACCATAGATGCCTACCGCGACCATGGTCGGCCGGAAGAACGATTGGCGCGGGATACGGGCCACGCACAGCAAGTGTTGGAAGACCTCTCCCGGCTCGACATTTCCCTGGACCAGGTCACACAGTCGTTGGAGGACCAAGGTATTGACAAATTCGTCCAACCCTATGACAGCCTGCTGAAAACGCTGCAAAAATCCATGGGGTAAAACTCAACGAACAATGTAGAGGATACCCCGACGCCTGAATTGAATTGTGCCGGCACTTTCAGGTGCCTGACGCTTTAAGAAAACCCTGTTCAAGGAGGAAAATACATGGCGGATCAAGTGGAAACGGGATCAATGGACATCGGGTTGATCGGCCTGGGAGTTATGGGAAGTAATTTTGCCCTGAATATCGCCGATCATGGATTTTCCGTAGCCGGGTACAACCGAAAAGAAGACAAGATCAAGCAATTATCCGCAATAAAAAGCGAACACCATAAGATAGAAATGACATCGAACCTCGGAGAACTCTGCCGCATGCTGCGCAAGCCTCGGGCAGTTATATTGCTGGTGCCTGCGGGCAAGCCGGTGGATGCTGTGCTGGAAAACCTCATTGCGCATCTTGCCCCGGGGGACCTTATCATCGACAGCGGCAACTCGCATTTTACGGATACGGATCGCAGGGGAGCCGATCTTGCCAAGAGGGGACTACTTTATATGGGCATGGGGATGTCCGGTGGAGAAAGCGGAGCACGGCACGGTCCAAGCCTGATGCCGGGTGGACCCAAAGAGGCTTATGAGCGCGTCAGACCCATCCTGGAAAAGGCTGCCGCTCATGTGGGCGACACCCGCTGTGTAGCTCATATGGGCTCCGGTTCCGCAGGCCACTATGTCAAAATGGTTCATAACGGCATAGAATACGCCTTAATGCAGCTCATCGGCGAAGCGTATGACCTTATGAAACGCGGCCTGAACCTGCCCCCCGACGAACTGCATGGGGTTTTCAGCAGGTGGAACCAAGGACCATTAAACAGCTATCTGATGGAGATCACAGCTGAGATTTTCCTCAAGACGGATGAACGAACAGGCGGCCCGCTCATCGATATCATCCTCGATCAGGCCAAACAAAAAGGTACGGGCGAATGGACGGTGATGGACGCCTTGACGATCCAGGCTCCGACACTCACTATCGATGCCGCCGTCATGATGCGGCATATGTCAGGCTATAAGGAGGAACGCCTGGCCGCCTCCAAAAGTCTCCCCGATCCGGTCCCGTCTTTTAAAGGGGAAAGACGGACATTCATCAACCGGCTCGAACACGCCCTTTATGCTGCAGGCATCATAACTTATGCTCAAGGCATGGCTCTTCTGAAAAAAGCTTCCGAAACCCACAACTATCAGCTGAATCTCGAAACCGTGGCCCGCGTCTGGACAGGCGGCTGCATCATACGTGCGTCCCTGTTGGAAGATATTCAGGCGGCCTACAGATCGGAGCCTGGTGTAGCCAATCTTCTTGTGGCACCGTCCATAGCTGAAAAGATCCGGATGCATCACGCCGATTTACGAAATGTGGCGGCCGCCGGCATCGAAATGGGCGTGCCCGTACCGGGTTTTATGTCGGCTGTCAGCTACCTGGACGCCTACCGCAGTGCCAAGCTTCCGGCCAACTTGATAATGGCGCAGCGTGATTATTTCGGGGCGCACACCTACGAGCGGATGGATGCGCAAGGAACGTATCATACCCGATGGACCAGCAGATGAAGGTGACCGCATGGAGACGAACAAGTTACCAGCCCCGTCGATTTTTGTAATCTTCGGTGCCAGCGGCGATCTGGCATGGCGCAAACTCATCCCGGCATTGTACAATTTATTCCTCGATAATTGGTTGCCCGGCAAATTCGAGGTCTTCGGCTTGGGCCTTGGCGATATGGACGACGAGGCGTTTCGCGATCACCTGCTGAAAGGAATCAATACGTTTTCCCGGCGCGGCAATGCGCGAAACGATTCTTGGAGGGAGTTTGCAACGCATCTGCACTTCAAAGAGTCAGATCTAACCGACCCCAAAGTCTATAAAGACCTCGCTCAAAGGCTCGATACCCAGGACAAGACATGGGACACGAAAGCCAATCGAATTTTCTATTTAGCCCTTCCGCCCGACATGATCGAACCGGTGACGAGCCGGCTTGCCGAGGCTAAGCTCAATCAGGAACGGGCACGGGCACGGGTGGTTGTCGAAAAACCTTTCGGCAGAGACCATGAATCCGCCCAAAACCTCAACCGCATCCTCAGCAGGCTTTTTGAAGAACGGCAGATCTTTCGCATCGATCATTACCTTGGAAAGGAGACCGTGCAGAATATCCTGGCTTTCAGGTTCGGCAACGCCCTGTTCGAACCTCTCTGGAACCGGCAATATATAGATCATGTGCAGATTACGGTTGCCGAACAGGTCGGCGTAGGCCATCGCGGTGGATACTACGATCATGCGGGAGCCCTGCGCGACATGATCCAGAACCACCTGTTGCAAATTCTTTGTCTTGTCGCCATGGAGGCCCCCGTCTCCTTCCAAGACAACGAAATACGCAACAAAAAGGTGGATGTTCTCCGGGCCATCCGACCAATCACAGCGGAACAGGTGCCGCGCTATGCCGTCCGTGGCCAATATGGCCCGGGCTGGATCGAAGGACAACATGTTGCCGGCTACCGCATCGAAGAAAATGTAAACGAAGATTCGCATACGGAAACCTACGCTGCGATAAAATTCTTTGTCGACAACTGGCGTTGGCAGGGTGTGCCATTTTATTTGCGGACGGGTAAACGTCTGGCTGCCAGAATTTCTGAGATTTCTATTCAATTCCGCCCGGTACCACATAAGACATTTCCTCCGCAGGCCCAGATGGATTGGCGTCCCAACAGACTTCTCCTGGCCATACAGCCCGAAGAGGGCATTTTTCTAAGGTTTGAGGTGAAACAGCCTGGACCGACTTTCCACCTCTCTCCCGTCATGATGCAATTTTTCTACCGTGACGCCTTTAAGGTGACGCCACCGGAAGCCTATGAAACCTTGCTTCTCGATATTATGGAGGGCGACGCCACTCTTTTCCTGCGCGGAGACCAGGCAGAAGCTGCATGGTCGGTCATCATGCCTGTACTGGATGTCTGGAATTCCGTACGTCCCAGCGACTTCCCCAATTATCAGGCGGGTTCCTGGGGACCGGAGGAGGCGGAAATCATCATCGCCCAAGACGGGAGAAGCTGGATCTCTCCCACTTCTTTGCACGCGAGGGAAGATCCGGCAATGTGCCGCATAGGAGTCAACACAAAGACATGATAAGGATTTTTAATTATTTTAATTCATTGAGCCACGCCGCAGCCGATCTTTTTGCAAAACAGGCGCGGGAGGCGATCAGCCGGCGGGGCAGGTTTACGGTTGCCCTGGCAGGAGGTCACACCCCACAAAAGACCTACCAACTCCTCGCTCAGCCGCCCCACCTTGAGCAAATACAGTGGTCCGATGTTCATGCGTTTTGGGGAGATGAGCGATGTGTCGCCGAAGATGACGAACGCAACAACGCCCGGATGGCCCGAATGGCTCTTTTGGATCGTGTGCCTGTGAAGAAAGACCATATCCACCCGATACGCTGTGCAATCGATCCGAAGAGCGCCGTCAGCCTGTACGACGAGCTGCTCCATAGTTCCCGCTGCGCTTCGGACCCGGCGCTGGATCTGGTTTTCCTTGGCTTGGGGCAGGACGGTCATACAGCATCTCTTTTTCCTCACAACCCGGCTTTGCATGAAAAAGAACGCTGGGTTGCTCCCGTTCATACCGCTGAACAGGAATTGGATCGCGTCACTTTGACGGTACCGCTGTTGAATGCTGCGCGCTGCGTGGTTTTTTTGGTATCAGGCCGAGACAAGGCGCCAATTCTCAAAACAGTTTTGGAAGGCCCCAGGGGCGCCAGTCAACCGCCGGCCCAGCGCATACGTCCTGTCTCCGGGGAGCTTATTTGGCTGGTGGATGCAGAGGCCGCCTCCTTACTCGACGGCGGGCCTCTGCAGCTGGACAATGAATTTACCTAACCCGCATTCCTCGACCTCGAACAACGTTTCAAATTTTCAGATGGAAACTAATTCAATTTGAATCCGATGATCGCCTCGGGAGTAACAACTCGGAAGGTGAAGGATTCCGTAACAAACAGGCTCACCCCGGTGGTTGAATGACTATGGTAGCCTACGGCAAGATCTTGACCGACAGTAAGCTCTACATCGCCTCCGCGTCCTGCAACCAGAAGGGCATCCTGAACCAATGCGGAATAAATAACACTACCGCCGATTTGTACCTCGATTATGGAACGCAAGGTGCCGCCCGGTGTGGTTCGGGCAAGAAACTTCCACAGTTTAGGCGAAACGACGAGATTGGTCGGACCATCGACGCCTTCCGTCAACATTTTGGTTTGTCCTTCGGAAACGGCATCGACAATGGAATCCATATCAAGCTTCATCGACAACTCTTTCCCTTTATTGGTATCCTGAAGGCCGGAAATCATGCCCGGCTTGAAGCCTTTGTAAATGGCCGTTTCTTCGAACAGAGCAATATCGCGGCAAGCCTCTACAAGGGAATCGAGACGAATGTCCTTGGCGCCGCGCTGCACATTATCGAGTTCCCAGGTCTCCAGGCTGAAATTCACCCGTGCTTCAACCAGCGGCTGAACCTGATAAATGCCGTACCCCACATTTCCGCTTTCCTGTTTTTTAGGTACTGACAAACGCCCGAGATTAACACAGGAGTGATTGATTCCGTATGGCCCGTCAACGTCGACAAATTTCCGTCCCGACAAATTGGCAATCAACGTTTCTTTGGCCATTGCATCAATTTCATTCCAGCCCTGAGGACTGATCGGGGCCAGTTCTCTACGTAATATGTCCATAAATTTTCTCCGGTAGATTGGCTATTTTTTTAAGCTGCCTATTCCCAGACCACTTTGTGTGCCGGACGGGGTGGAAGACGCTTCGTCCGGAGCTGCCGGCCTTGCTCCCAGAAATTCCACCTCGACTTCCTGGGCACCCTGTTGGTAGAAACGTTCTTCATCCGGATCAAGTTCCTTTAGCAAGCGTAAAAATTCACCCGCATGAACCTTTTCCTCGTCGGCTATGTCGATCAAAACCTTCTGCGCCAATACATTGTCTGTGGATTCAGCAAGTTGCTGATAGAGTTGGATGGCCTCATATTCTGCGGCAACCATAAACCGGACAGCTCGCACCAACTCCTCATGGGTTAATAAACGATCATGTTTCAAGACATTGAAAGGATGACCAAAATCAGGCATTTTTTCCTCCTTGGCAAACGATTGAGTTGAAGAACGAAAGCGGCACGGCAGAGACTCCGCCCCGATAAAAATAATAACGACGCCAAAAGTAAAAGCCAGTCGAATTCGGTTTTAAGACACCAACGGTTTCCCCGCACTGGTCCTTTGCGGGCAAATCGACAGGCAAGACAGCTGTACGCTAAAAACAGTCAGTGCTCCCTGAAACTTACGCCAACCTTTGCAGGATGACCTACTGAAATTGTAGGAGCATGTCTTTAACTGCTTTTTTTTATCCTGATTTCAATACTACTTATGGGGAGGCATTTATCAAGCTCAATTCCCTTTGTGCCTCTTAGCAACTTCAAATTACAATCATCAAGGCATGCCCTTGGGATGCAGGGCACTGTTTAGGTTTTGATCGCTTAGGCAGCGACGCGGAAAAATGATTACCACGTTCCACTTGACTTATTAAAAGACAATGAACAAAGTTGACCATAGGGAAAAGCAAACCATACCGAAAGGGTGGGACGCAAAACCACTGGCCTAAATCGCAAGCAGGATAGGCGACATGGCAGCAGGGTTGCCTCAGTTT
>JBJKQT010000282.1:0-17988 GCA_046705065.1 Desulfocapsaceae bacterium | reverse complement strand
AACCTGAGCCCAACCGGTAACACCCGGTTTTATATTATGTCTCAATATATAAAAGGGGATTGATTCGGAAAATTCTTCTACGAATACTGGTCGTTCCGGTCTTGGTCCGACCAGGCTCATATTCCCCTTGAGGACATTCCAGAGCTGAGGGATTTCGTCGATGCGATATTTTCGCAGCAGGTTGCCAAAACGGGTTACTCGAGCATCATTTTTTTGTGCCCATACCGCCCCGTCTTGTTCCGCATCCTGCCGCATCGATCGCAATTTATAGAGAATGAAAGGGGAGTTGCCTTCTCCGACTCTTTCCTGACTGTAAAGGACTGGACCTGGGGATTCTGCTTTAATGATAAGTGCAGAGATAATAAGAATGGGAGACGTAATGAGAAGGATAATCAGGGAGAAAGATATGTCGGCTAAACGTTTCAACAGATATTGAAATCTGGTTAAGGAAAACCCTTCGGAATAAATAATCGAACTCGGCACAATATTCTCAACCAATATTCTACCTGTAATCCTCTCGTAAAAGTTGATCCCCTGTTCTACCAATATCCCCTTCATTTTATACTTCAACAAAGTTTTGATCGGTGTCATTCCCCGACGGTCATCCAGGGCAACAACTATCCTCTCGGAATTTTTTGTTGGGCTTTGGTTATCCAGCTCTTCTATTGATGAATAGAACGGGGCATTATTGGGGTTGAAAATGTTTTTCTGTTCACCGACAAAGCCGACGAGTTTATGTGAAGAATCGTGCTTGCCTTCAATCTCTTTGGAAATATCCTCTGCTAGTCGTCCTGTTCCGAGAACAATGATTTTCTGAACGAACATTCGTCGTCTGAGGACAAAATAGTATATATAGCGCCAAACTAGAATCAACACACAGAGAATGACATAACCTGTCCAGAAGACTTTTGAGGAAATAATCATTTTAGGCAGAGAGTAATATATTTCACCGAGACAATGCAACCGACCCAAAAAGCTTGGGTGATCCGTGTCGCTGTAGATGTCAAGGATAAAATGCTCTTCAGATCCTAGAGATCGAAGAAATAGAGGCATATCTGAAAAACTACAGTTAGGACGGTAGCTCATTATATTTGTTCCAAGAACGTGATGCTCTCTAAAGATGTGTGAGGAAATAACAGTTCTCCAGCCAATATGGACTCAAAGATGAGCAAACCCTCCCCTCCCCAAAAAAAATATTATATCTCTTGTGTGGTGATATTTATTTAAAATAAAGGGCATTTTTGAAAATCACGGATCGTCGTCCCTGTCTCTTTAGATGAGTGTTTGAAATTAAAAGCTGATAATTGACAACTAGCATAATGGGCTTATGAAAGTCAATATCAATACTTTGCAATGCAAAAAATAGAATGCTACTAAAATGTTTTCTCCATTCAATGACTGCAGATATCTCCATGAACAATAAAAAAACAGAGGGCTCTCTTCTCTAATAGAGCAACATGTCTTGCTACTGGAGGTGTAAATCTCGACTTCTTCCATTGTTTGCAATTGTTTCCAAAAACCTGCAACCTGCAGTCATTATTAAAATCTCTTGCCCATAACATAAGACAATGATACATGTTGGTCATACAAATATCGATAACAGGTGAGGTGGCTTCCCAAAATACAGAAGATGCGTAAACTTTTTGCGAGGCCTATAAATACGATAAAAGGAACATTAATGCAGCTCGAAGACTATTCGGAGAGTCTCCTGGTTCATTTCAGACGAGTGGAGATATTACGCAACGAAGCGGTGGAATGCCGGTCCCTGGATTTGACCGTTCGACAGTTGTGCGACCTTGAACTCCTTTTGAACAGGGGGTTTTATCCTTTGGCGGGCTTCATGGGTGAAAAAGACTATGAGTCTGTTTTAAATACCATGCGTCTTGCCGACGGCGGCGTTTGGCCGATTCCTATCTGCCTTGATGTAAGCGGGGAGTTTGCAGCAACTGTCCGGCTTGGAGAGCGTATTGCGTTGAATGACCAGGAAGGGTTCCTTCTTGCGGTGCTTACGATTTCGGACATTTGGCAACCGGACAAAACAAAAGAAGCAAAATCCGTTTATGGAACGGATGATCCGGATATCCATCCAGGAGTCCGTTATCTCTACGAGCACACCGGCAGTTGGTATCTAGGGGGAAGGCTTGAAGGGGTTAGTCTTCCGATTCATTACGATTTTCAGCAGCTGCGGCTGACTCCTTCAGAGGCGGTCCGCCGTCAGACGATGAACGGCTGGCGCCGGGTAATGGGCTTTCATACTGAAGAATACCTCCATTGCGCCCATAAAGAAATGGTCCTGACGGCCGCAAGAGAGGCTGGTGCAGCCATCTTTTTACAGCCTGTGGCTGACCTTCGTTTTCCGGGAAACCTCGATTATTATACTCAGATTCGTTGTTATCAGGCCTTTGCCAAGAAGTTTCCACCGAATATGATCATGCTCGGCCTGACTTCGTTTTCCTCTAGAAAAGCTGGGCCGAAGGAAGCTTTGTGGCAGGCGATCATGAGAAAGAATTACGGCTGCAGCCATTTCATGGTGGCGCAAGGACATGCCGATCCGGCCGAGGAAAACGGCGGCAAGCTTTTCTACCCCAAGGAGGCGGCGCAGGAGCTCGTTGCCGAGTATGCCGACGAAACTGGAATCGTCATGGTGCCGCAACGTGAAATGGGCTATCAGGAACAGAAAAAGCGATACGTCGTGCTCTCGGATGCCGGCAGTGAAAAGATCGTTACGATTTCTTCTAAGGAACTTCACAAACGCCTTACGCAGGGCATCGACATCCCTGGCTGGTTTTCGTATCCCGAGATAGTGGAGGAGCTGCAACGCGCCTTCCCGCCCAGATCCAAGCAAGGGTTTACCATATTCCTGACAGGCCTTTCAGGATCTGGAAAATCCACCATAGCCAAGGTGCTCCTCGTGAAATTCCTGGAAATGAGCGACCGTCCTGTTACATTGCTCGACGGGGATATCGTCAGGAAGAATCTTTCTTCGGAGTTGAGTTTTTCAAAGGAACATCGAAACCTCAACATTACAAGAATCGGTTTTGTCGCAAGTGAAATCACCAAAAACGGCGGCATCGCTCTCTGCGCGCCCATTGCTCCGTACGAGGAATCACGCAGGGCAAACCGCGAGCTGATATCCAGATACGGCGGGTATATAGAAGTGTATTTGTCCACGCCTCTTTCGGTGTGCGAACAGCGCGATCGAAAAGGCCTCTATGCCAAGGCGCGTTCGGGCAAGGTGAAAGGGGTAACCGGAATTACGGACCCGTATATCCCGCCCACGAAGCCGGAACTGGCATTGGATACGAGCGAGATTTCTCCCATGGAAGCAGTACAGGAAATTTTATTGTACCTGGAAGAGCAGGGATATATTATTTGATTTCTCTGAACACGAGGGCGGAGTACGGTATTTTGCTCATTCGTTTGACGGTCGTACCCCCGCGGGAAAAATTTGGCCGTGCACGGCCCTCTGTTTCTGCGAAGATCATTGAAACGACTCTTTTTTGGGCCTGAGGTAAATGGGCTTCAAGAAAGACTCCCCGCCCGCTATCCAAATCTTTTGGCTGTTACTGGGCCATGTCCTTTTTTTGCCCTCTGTCATGATTGCTTTTTTGTGATATACTTTCAAAATTGAAGGGTCAGGGATGAAATATCCCTTTTATCCCACCTGACCTGATGAGAAATGCGGGCTATATCGAATCCAAGATGCTTCTGCGGAAGTTTGTTATATGATAAGCGACCCATCCGGGCATCCGGATGGTCAACCGAACGTATTTGAACCCTCAATATGGTTGGTATTGTGTCAAAAAACAATCTCGCAAATCTCCTTGAATCCTCTGTTCTGGAAAAATTGCTGCAAGTCCAGGACGCACTGCACACCAATCCCGACGATGAAAGTCTTTTCGCTTCCTTATCCGGAGGGCTAACGGAAGTGCCCGGGATAAAAGCAATTGGGAGTTGCCTGAGCGGCAATTTTTTCCCGGGGACCTTCTGCCGACAGCATGAACCACAGGGTCGGTTATCGAAAAATTGTAGCCTTTGCAGTATGGCGGACCAAAGGAAAATTGACGGCTTACCCGCAACCTGTCTTGGCCTGGAACAAAAGGGGGCCATACTCATTCAGCTTGATACAAAAGCAGGCTGTTATGGTTTTTTGTTGATCGAAGTAGATGATAAAGCGGCCTTCGCTCTTTATGAGCCGTATGTGCAAAGCACGGCAAATTTTCTGGCGATTGTGTTGGAAAACCGGCAGCTCCACGAAGAACTCGACGGTGTCTACGAGGCACTTGAGGTGGCTGTCAGTCAAAGGACGCAGGCATTGGCGGAAAGTGAAGAGAAATATGCGGCTGTCGTCAAACAAGCCTCAGAAGGTATTTATCTCCTTGATCCTGAAACAAAAAAAATACTCGAACTGAACGATTCTTTTAAAAATATGATTGGGCGTCCGGATATTTCCGCCCAGGATTTGGTTGTTTATGATTTTGTTGCCCATCCTGAGGATGAGATCGACCGAATCATTCAAAACGTTGTCTCCTGTGGCAATTACATTGTCGGTGAACGAAAATACAGGCATAAAAACGGAGACATGATCGATGTCGAAGCTTCGGGCAAGCTTATCTGGTTCGGAGGGAAGAAGGTTTTATGCGTAATAGTCAGGAATATCAGTGAACGAAAACGTGCTGAACGGGTACGCGAAAGGTTGGAGGAGAGGCTTCGGCAGGCGCAGAAAATGGAGGCAATCGGCACCCTTGCCGGAGGGATCGCTCATGATTTCAATAATATACTTTCTGCAATCATCGGATATTCGGAATTGGTAAAGCTCTCTTTGCCGTCGGCCAGTAGGGCTGTCAAGGATATCGATGAGATCGTCAAGTCAGGAATGAGGGCTGCGGGTCTTGTGAGGCAGATTCTGGATTTCAGCCGCAAGACCGATAGAAGCCTGCAAATTGTTGCCCCCGGTCCCATAGTTGAGGATGCTCTCAGGATGTTGAAGGCCACGCTTCCCTCCACGGTGACGTTGGAAGAGTATATTGACCACGACTGCGGATTTGTTCAAGTGGATCCGACGGGGGTGCACCAGATCGTATTGAATCTATGCACCAATGCCTTCCATTCATTGCATGATCAGAAAGGCGCGATTCGGGTCTGTCTTTTCCGCAAGGAAGGGGATCACAGCCGAATGGGCTCTCTAGAAGGACCTGCCGCCGTTTTGACTGTCAGTGATACAGGATGCGGGATGGACAAGGAAACCATGGACCGCGTTTTCGAACCGTATTTTACAACGAAAGCCATGGGGAAAGGGACGGGGCTCGGCCTGGCCGTGGTTCATGGGATTGTCCAGGACTATAAGGGACGCATCATGGCGGACAGCATCGAAGGAAACGGAAGCATCTTCACCGTAACCGTTCCTCTATCCGCCAGGCCGGCTGAAGAAGACAAACTGGTTAAACAGGAGCAATCATCCCTTCAGGAACCTCCCATGACGGCCAGACGCGTCTTGTTTATCGACGACGAACCAGCCCTTTGCTCCCTTTGCGAAAGATTTTTAAGGACTGAAGGATATCAGGTGACAGTGACCACCAGCAGCCGGGAAGCACTGGAACGAATACGTCGGGAGCCCGGCGGGTTCGACCTTCTTATCACCGATCAAACCATGCCGGATGTCACGGGAATGGAACTGGTGAAAGAGGTCTTGTCCTTGAATCCTGAACTGCCGGTTATCATGTGTACCGGTCATAGCGATATCGTATCCGAGGAAGACGCCTTCGCCAACGGAGTGAAGCGTTACCTCTTTAAACCTTTTGCCATAGAAGAACTATTGCGCGCCGTCGGTGAAGTATTTGACGGGCGGATAACGCAGGCAAGAAAACAGATTTGAAAAAGAGAGAACGATGCACGAATCCCTGGAGCTTCTTTCAGCGAAAAAAATAATAAGGTCACAGCTCCAACGAACAAAGGAAGAGCGCGTCTCCCTGGATGAAGCGCTTTTCAGGGTTCCGGTGAGATCCCTCCGGGCACAAAAGCCTCAACCGGGATATGACCAATCGACACGGGATGGTTATGTGCTCTCTGCAAAATGCGATTCCCTGTGCGCTGACGGTCAGTGGTTTACGATTGAAGGAGAGATCCCGGCAGGCAGTGTCGGTAAGCGAAAACTACAAAACGGTACCGCCTGCCGTATCATGACCGGAGCGTTGGTTCCCTCCGGGGGTGTTCGGGTCATCCCGCAGGAGGATTGCCGGATATCCGGCAAAAAAGTAGAGGTTCCGAATTCGGTTCTCGAAAGGAGAAACCGATTCATTCGCAGACGGGGATGCGAAATCCAAAAAGGCCGGGTTGTTGTTCCGGCCGGAGGCCAAATCCTTCCCGAGCATCTGGTTCTGTTGGCGGCAACCGGTCATTCCGCGATAGATGTATATCGTCGCCCCAGTGTCGTTTTTTTTTGCAGCGGCAGTGAACTTGTCGCCTCACCGGAAGAAGAGGCAGAGGGGCTGAAAGTGTCCGGCAATAGGTATCTCCTGGGAAGCCTCATACGGCTGGCCGGAGGAATTCCAACATACCTCGGGAATATTGCCGACAACGCCTCAGACCTTGCCGCCGCTTTCTGCGGGCTCGACCTGGATGCAACCGATGTGATTCTGAGCACTGGAGGAGTGGGGCCCGGCAAATACGATCTTTTGGAAAAGGCGTTCGCCTTAGCAGGGGGAAAAATCATTTACCGGTCTCTTCATGTGCGTCCCGGAAAATCGACGCTTTTCGGAATTCTGGGCAGATCCCTGTACTTCGGTCTTCCCGGTCCGCCGCCCGCCGTTTCGGTGTTGTTCAACGAATTGGTGTGTCCGGCGCTTCGTTTTATGCAGGGGATAAGAAAATATCGGCCGCTGGAAGTCCGTGCCTCCCTTCAGGCTCCGGTGTTTTTCAAGGAGGCTGGAGCGCCATGTTTTAAGGGTGCCGTCATTAATATGGAAAACGGGAGATGTTCGGTCCGCCTCGCAGAGGAGAACGAGGCTCCGGACGGCTATATTTACTTTGCCGGGCGGCGAAAGAGCTTTGCCGCGGACGAGATGGTCAAGGTACATTTGACGGGATCGTTTTTGCGAGCAAGAGTATGACCGGGACGAACCCGGTCATTTCTGGCAATCGGGGCAGAAAAAGCTTGCCCTGCCGCCGATACGAATCTTGAGGATGGGCGCTCCGCACTGTTCGCAAGGATTCCCTGCTTTGCCGTAGACCTTGAAATGAACCTGGAAATAGCCCTCTTGTCCACCGGCGTTCAGATAGTCCCGGATGGTCGAGCCACCGCAGTCGATGGCGTGGTTCAGGGTGCTGCGCAGATCTGCGAGAAGCCGTTGCCAGTCATCCGGTTTTAAATTCGAAACATGACGCTCGGGGTGGATTCCGGATTTAAAGAGGCATTCGTTGGCGTAAATATTGCCGACACCTGCGACGATTCTCGTATCCATCAGAAAGGCTTTTACTGCCTGTCTCCTTTTTTGCGCCTGTGAGTGGAGATATTCGGGCGTGCAGACATCACCCAGGGGTTCCGGCCCCGTGGTGCTGAAAAAGGTGTCTTCGCGTTGTTCCGCTTCTTCCGGAGACAGGACCTGGGCGGACCCGAACCTCCTGGTATCCTGGAAGCGCAGCTCAAAGCCGGAATCAAGTCCCCAGCGAAGATGATCATGCCTGGCAATGGGGGTGCCGGAGGGGAAGATACCCAGTCTCCCTGTCATTCCGAGATGGATGATCAGAATCGCGCGGCTGTCCATATGAATGAGCAGGTACTTGGCGCGTCTCGTGACTCCGGTGATTTTCCTGCCGAGAAGCAATCTCTGCATTGCTTCCAGATCGACGGGGACGCGCAGCAATTTGCCGCTATGGGAGACAGTCTCTATTTTTCGGCCCGGAAGATGGCGTTGCAGACCTCGGCGGATTACTTCAACTTCTGGGAGCTCAGGCATTTATACTTCCTTTATTATGGGATGCAGACACCAATGCCGTAGCCGTTGAAACAGGTCGCAAGAACGCGGATTTCCGAGGCGAGACGTGCATGGCGATGGTAGCGGTTGAAAATAAAGAGCTGCTCTTCGCAGCCGGTTTTTTCTATACAGATCAGGACGAGGTCGAGAAAACCGGGCATATTAACGATGCTCAGCGCCTTTTTGGCAGCCTCTTTAGCGGCCCAAAGCATGGCGAGCTGCATGAGCGGATCGGCGTGCCGGGGCACTGTTGACAGAATGTGTTCTTCCTGATCCGTGCAGAACCGTTCCTTGACTCGAATGAGTGTTTGACTGATTTTTTGAATATCGACACCGCAGGAGGATTCGGCGGCAAGGGCGAAGGCGAGACCGCTGCTATGGGAGATGGAGATCTCGGGTTCTTTTAAAATCCGTTGTTTGCGACCCACTACGGCAAAAGGTCGTCCTGCTTCGGAATTCATGATGGCGATATCAAGGCAATGGGGTACATCCTGCCCATGGGAGCGGAAATAGTCTCTTATGGCCATCTTGGCGCAGACCCGTCCCGCGAACCATTCGTTTCTTCTTTTGGCCAGCTTGAGGTTGGCTAGCCGATGCCGTTCCTGTTGGCCGAGCCAGACGGACATCATTTCATCATCGAAGTAATTTGCCGCGGCTGGGATGTCAAGGAGGATGGGATCGGAACAGAGTTGCTTTCCCATTGCTTTGACAAGAAGGGTGAAGTTTTCCGATACGGTAAGGGAATGGAGAACGGGAGGATTCATTTTCTGTGAAAAAGTCCTTGCGGTTTCAAACGTTCCTGCTAACTATTGCGTCAAACAGATTGAGCGTGCGTTCCCTTTGGAGAAAAAATGAGGTTGTTATGAGTGCCGGTGCCGGTCTTACGGGATATGATTTAGTTATCATCGGTTTTTTTGCGTTGCTGATCCTTCGCGGTATGTGGCTTGGATTCCTTAAACAGGTCACAGGGCTGATCGCCCTCTATGTGGGATATCTTGCCGCCGGTCATTATCATGACAGAATATTTCCTTTTTTGAAAGATATATCGACCAATCCCAAAGTCGTCTTTTTTGCCGCCTATGTGATCCTCTTTGTCGCCGCTTATGTGGCCGTAATGCTTATCGGTAAAGGACTCGCCTATGTGATGCAGCTCACCATCTCCGGCTGGTTCGATAAAATGCTGGGAGGGTTGCTCGGGGCCGCCAAGGCTCTTATCCTCATTCTCGTTATCCATATGGGGCTGACGCTGGCGCTTCCGCCTGAGAACAAGATGCTCACCTCCTGCCGAACCTGCAATGCGCTGAACAAAACTATGGCCTACACGTTGGACCTCATCAAAAATAAAGATGTCAGACAGGTCTTCGATCAGCAAAAGCCACCCGTATCGGCCAAGGACGTGAAAGATTTTTTCGATACCCCGCCTAAGGCGACAAAATCCGGAGCCGACAAACCTTCATGGGAAAAACCGGCCATTAGAAAAGTGTCGTCGGAAAACGCGGAAAAACAGCCTTCAGATGAATCATCTTCTATACAATGAGCAAAGTTTTTCCGGCGGAACGCCAAGGGCAAATCCGATGACGACGAGCTGATTGATAAGTGTCGTCCGAACGATTCCCAATCTTTGCCATCGTCTGGCCGAGGTTGTCGCTTTCTCTTGAAGGGTATGGATCTTTCCGAAGGCCTTCGCCTTCCTGACAAAACAGTAGTCCTCCATAATCGGCAGCTGCGGGAAGCCGCCGACTCGATTAAACTGTTCTTTTAATATGAAGATTGCCTGGTCCCCGTAGGGAAGTTGGAGCAGGCGGGATCGGATGTTGGCGCAGAAGGCGATGAAGCGAAGGGCAGGGGGGGCATCTTCGATTGCCAGGCTGAAGGCCCCGGCGATCACCTCTTTCCGCGACAATGTTTCAAGTACGAGCTCGGCGAAATCAGCCGGCAGGCGGGTGTCGGCGTGGAGAAAAAGCAAAACGGATCCGGTGGCTCGTGCTGCGCCGTGATTGAGCTGAAGAGCCCGGCCCGCGACACCTTCTTCGACACGGAGACCGCTGGAACGAGCCATGGCAACTGTTTTGTCGCGGCTGCCTCCGTCGACAACGATAACCTCCCCGGCTTTCCCGGGCAGGGTCTCGGCTAAGCCTGCAATATTGCCCTCCTCATTGAGCGTCGGGACGATGATGGAGATGTCCGAGATCTTCAGGTCTGTCGATATCATGGAGTTTTGGCAGGATATGGTAGGTGAGATTGCGAATATCGGCTTTTGCCATGGTCTCGGCAAAAACGGTTGGGGTTCCCCAGGAAATGCCGGAAAACAGGGAGGAGAGAGCGTCCGGCTTCATCTTTCCATTGACGCCGATCAGATAATAGCCACCGTCGTGGGCCGGTCCGATGGTAAGATCGTATGTTTTCGCCGCCTGCAATGCTTCTGCAAGGATATGCGAGGTGATGCCCGGCAGGTCGGATCCCAGTAAAATTATGCTTTGTTTTTTCCCGAGGTGAGCGGCAAGGGCCCTTCCCATTTTGACGCCGATATGCCCATCTGTCTGGGGCCTGTAGCTGAGATCGTATCCTAACCATCCCCGCATGGATGCCAGGTCTCCTCCGCAGTAATGAATTTCCAGCATGCAGGGCAGGGAGTCCGTCAGGTGTCGTGCTTCCGCCACTGCATGTTCCGTCATGCCCCTTTGCAGTTCGGCCGCGCCTTGATCTCCCAGAACCGGGATCAGTCGGGTTTTGCTTTCTCCGGGGATTGGATATCTGGTAAAAAGAAGGACAATATCTTGATGAGAAACCATATTTTGTAGTAATATTACCTAATCATTTTCACTTTTTTCAAGGCAGACCCATGAAGCCGGGGCGAACAAAGAAGAAGCCGGAATCATATCAGAAACGAACGTACCGCAGGTTGCCGGAACAGGGTGGCCTGGTCTCATCGCTGGTGCAAGTCAAAGAAACCGATTTGCATGTCCAAGCCGACCGGGATGTGACGCAAAGGGCAACTGAGCTGGTCTTGGAGTGCCGTCTGCAAATCGAAGACTATATTGTACAACATCCTGAATTTTATTCAACACTCACCCCCTTACCGGCCGACAACCTGGCCCCTCCGGTAGTCCGGGAGATGCTCTGGGCGGCACAAATCGCCGATGTCGGGCCCATGGCGGCCGTAGCCGGAGCCATAGCCGAATTTGTCGGGACAAAGCTGGTGCATGAGGGTGTGAAAGAGATTATTGTTGAAAATGGAGGGGATATATTTCTAACGCGGCAGAAGGAGTGCACCATAGCGATCTTCGCCGGGCAATCCGTTCTGTCGCAAAAAGTCGGCGTGCGTATACCTGCCAAAACGATGCCGTGCGGAATTTGCACTTCGTCGGGGACGGTGGGACATAGTTTGAGCCTCGGCAGCGCGGATTCCGTGACGGTCCTTGCCGATTCCACGGCGCTTGCCGATGCCGCGGCCACCCGTCTTGGCAATGAGGTGGGCAAATCAAAAGACGGCAAGGCAGAGATCAATCGGGCCTTGAGTAAAGCCAAAGAGATACACGGTATTAAAGGAGTTGTCGTGATCTTGGGCGGTTTGCTCGGGGCCATTGGGGATATAGAGCTCGTCAAACTGGAGTAGGGAGCACCACACTCCAAAGGAAACGACTATGGATGACAATCAACCTGAAGGGATGAGTAAGGAAAAACGATTTATTGAGCGGAAATATCTGGTCTTTTACCTCCGGGTGTTTGACGGCATGGGAAGCAAAGTCATCGGCTATCTCGTAAACATCTCATCCCACGGCTTGATGCTTTTAGGTGATTTTCCGATTCCGGTCAACGAAGAGTATAAGTTACGGATGCGCCTTCCCCATGAACTGGTCGAAAAGGGTGAAATCATTCTCAATGCGGTAAGCCGTTGGTGTAAAAATGATACAAATCCCGATTTTTATCTTACCGGTTTTCAGCTCCATGATATTTCACCGGCGCTAAAAGACGATATCGCCGCACTGATCGATGAATTCAGTTGCAATGATTAAGGGTTTATCCATGTCAATGGAGCGGTATCTCCGCAAGGAGCGTTTCTTTGTGTTTTTTTACAAATACCTCGATGTCATTCCGCCAAGGGGAAAAGACCGATAATCCGGCTTGCATAAGCCTGCGGTTGACAAGGATCGAATTTTGGGGGCGCACAGCCGGGGTTGGGTATTCAGCGGTAGTGCACGCCACGAGTCTGTGGGGGATCCCCATGGTTTCAAGGAAGGTGCAAGCTCCTTCGTACCAGGTCGAATGTCCGTCTGCAGTGGCGTGAAATGTGCCCGTAAGATCGGTATCCAGCAGACGCTGTATCTGGCGGGCCAGGGTATGGGACCATGTCAGCGATCCGTATTGGTCGTTGACAACCTTCAACTCCCTCTCCGGATTTTGCAAGGTCAGGCGGAGCATGGTTTTGAGGAAATTGGGTCCATGGGAAGAGTAGAGCCATGCAGTCCGCAGGATCAAATGGTTGGTGCAATGACTGCGGACAGCTTCTTCACCTGCCAGTTTGGTCCTGCCGTATGCCGAAAGGGGGTGAACGGCATCGTCCTCGGCATAAGCCTCCGGGACTGTTTTTCGGCCATCGAAAACATAGTCCGTCGATATATGAATGAGACGTGCCCCGATTTGTTCCGCTCCCCGGGCCAGTATGCGGGGACCTTCGGCATTAATCTTCTGACACAGGTCTGTTTCCTTTTCACATTTGTCGACAGCCGTATAGGCTGCACAGTTGATGATCAGGTCCGGACGTTCTGCGTTCAAAACCGATTCTATGCTCGACTCGCGGCAAAAATCGAGCTGGTCAAGGGGGGGAGTAATCAAAGAATGTTCCGGGGCGAGCACCGCCTGGCAATCCGTGCCAAGTTGGCCGCCGGCACCGGTTATCAGAATTTTCATGTGCTTTGTGTAAGAAATTGGTTGGTTTCCATCAGAAAACTAGCTGTTTGGCTCGAGATCGAAGCAGCAAAAAATTTTTACCGCAGGCATATGAGTTGTATTCCGGAAATAAAAATTTGCGCATAACGAGGATCGGGGCAGATAAGTGTAGACTTCGAAATAACAGTTTTTGCCGGGAATTAGTTGGTAAGTTCGGCGACGATATCCATTATATATTGTCCGTATTGATTTTTCAGCATACCGGAAGCGAGCCTGGCCAGCTGATCGGTGGTGATATATCCGAGCTGATAGGCGATCTCCTCGATACAGGCGACCTTCAGACCCTGGCGATCCTGAACGGCCTGGACATAACTCGATGCCTGCTGCAGGGACTCGTGAGTGCCGGTGTCAAGCCAGCAAAATCCCCTGCCGAGTGGAGTGACTTTCAGTTTTCCCCGGCGGAGGTATTCCATGTTGACATCGGTGATTTCCAGCTCGCCCCTGGCAGATGGCCGAACTCCTTCGGCAATGGGGATGACGTCGTTGTCATAAAAATAGAGGCCCGGGACGGCATATTTGGATTTCGGAACAGCCGGCTTTTCTTCTATGCCGATGACATTGTTGTCCTGATCGAATTCCACCACACCGTAGCGCTTCGGATCTTTGACCAGGTACCCGAAAATATTGCCGCCATCGTTCAGCTTTGCGCATTCCCTGACAATTTGCGAGAATCCGTGGCCGAAGAAGATATTATCTCCTAATATCAATGAAACAGAATCATTTCCAATAAAGGATTTTCCGATCAGGAAGGCCTGAGCCAAACCTTCGGGACGTGGCTGTTCAGCATACTCGAGTTGGAGCCCAAGCTGGGAGCCGTCACCGAATAGCTCTCTGAAATACGGAAGATCGTGCGGTGTCGATATAATCAGAATTTCTCTGATGCCCGCCAGCATCAACACCGAAAGCGGGTAGTAAATCATCGGCTTGTCATAGACCGGAATGAGCTGCTTGCTCATAACCTTGGTAATGGGGTAAAGCCGTGTTCCCGATCCTCCGGCAAGAATAATACCTTTCATAACGGCAAATTTTTTCGGTAATGTTTATTAGTCTTTACTTGAAGATAGCTTATGATGTACATTCCTAGCGTAAAGTACGCAGATGACAGAATATAACCAGCACCACCGAAAAAGGAAATCGAAAAATGGAAAAGAAAAGACCGGCATGCTTCAAAGCCTACGACATCCGGGGCAAGGTTCCTGATGAGCTCAATCCCGGACTTGCCTATGATATCGGCAGGGCTTTTGCGTCTGTCTTTTCGGTGAAGAAGGTTGTTCTCGGTCATGATATCAGGTTGAGCAGCCCGGAGTTGTCACGGTCCGTGGCCGAGGGCCTGATGGATTGCGGCGCGAATGTGGTCGATCTCGGACTCTGCGGAACCGAAGAAATTTATCATGCTGCTTTCAGCCTTGAAGACAAGGGCGTCGATGGAGGGATAATGGTGACGGCAAGTCATAATCCTGCGGACTATAACGGCATGAAGTTTGTCCAAAAGGGAGCCCGTCCAGTCTCCGGCGATTCGGGGTTGTTTGCCATGGCCGATATGATAACCCGGCAGGCTTTTCCTCCCGGCTCTCCAAAAAAAGGAGAAAGAACCGCGGTATCGAATAAAATAAACTACATCGATCATCTACTCGGATATGTATCTCCGGCCGATTTGAAACCCATGAAAATCGTGGTCAACAGCGGCAACGGCTGCGCCGGGCCGATTATCGATTTATTGGAGAAAAAATTACCCTTCGACTTTGTGAAGCTCCATCACAGGCCGGATGGAAATTTCCCCAACGGCGTGCCGAATCCCCTGCTTCATGATAAGAGGGAAGAGACGGCTCAAGTCGTGCGGGAAAATGGGGCCGACCTGGGAATTGCCTGGGACGGGGATTTCGACCGCTGTTTTTTCTGGGATGAGCAAGGTGAATTTATTGAAGGATATTATCTGGTAGGCATCCTGGCGGTAGAGCTTTTAAAAAAAGAGCCCGGAGCAAAGATTCTCCATGACCCCCGTCTCATATGGAATACCCAGGAAGTGGTTGAAGCGGCAGGTGGCGTCCCCATCATGACCAAAACCGGACATGCTTTTATCAAGGAGCGTATGCGGCAAGAGAATGCCGTTTATGGCGGGGAGATGTCGGCCCATCACTATTTCAGAGATTTCGGGTACTGCGATTCCGGAATGATTCCCTGGCTGCTTGTCTGCTCTTTGCTCAGCAGGAAGGGGGGGCGTCTGTCGGAGCTGGTGTCCGAACGTATCGCAGCTTTTCCCGTATCCGGTGAGATCAACAACAAGGTTGCCGAACCGGATGCCGTGATCGCCCGTATCAAGGACACCTATAGCGTAGGGAAAATGGACTTTACCGACGGTCTCAGTGTTGCTTTTCCCAACTATCGCTTTAATATGAGAAAATCAAATACCGAATCCTTGCTGAGGCTGAATGTGGAAACCCGCGGTGATACGGTTCTTCTGCGGGAGAAAACGCAGGAAATTCTTAGGTTAATCAAATAAAATCTGCTGCCGGGATGCTTGGAATTATTCCTCGGATTGTATTTCGTGAGGTCGCTACAATTGAAATATTTCCGGTGCATCCTTTCGGGCAGTCACCACGGTCTTTTACTAGAAGAGGTGCCCAGTGTTGAAAATTCAACCGGTTATTTTGGCAGGTGGGACCGGCAGCAGGCTTTGGCCGCTGTCGCGAGAGCTCTATCCCAAGCAACTCTTGCAGCTCACCGATGAAACATCCTTGCTGCAGACAACCGTCCTTCGAGTCGCAAAGCGGTCCGAAATGCTTCCGCCCATAATTGTAGTCGGTGAAGAACACCGGTTTATCACCAAGACCCAGATTGAAGAGCTTGAGGTGCTGGAAGATTATACAATCCTGCTGGAGCCGGTGGGCAGAAATACAGCGCCGGCCATCGCCGGGGCCGTTGAATATATCATGGCGGAAGGCGGTGACGATGCTGTTGTGTTGGTTCTTCCTGCAGACCATCTGGTCAAGAAAGAGAAGAGATTTCACGAAATCGTTCAGGAAGCGGCGGAGCTTGCCTCTTCCGGGAGGATCGTCACCTTCGGTATTCAACCGAAGCACCCCGAAACAGGATACGGGTATATCGAACAAGGCAAAGGAAATGTGGTGCTTTCCTTCAAGGAGAAGCCGGATCTGGCAACAGCCCAGGATTATCTGGCCAAAGGTAATTATTTTTGGAACAGCGGGATGTTTGCCTTTTCCAATGGGACCTTTCGGCAGGAGATGGAACAACATGCACCGGCAATCCTTTCCTGTATGGCGGAAGCGGCTGAAAAAGGAAAAAGAGACGACAAATTCTTTCGTTTTGATGCCGATGCCATGGCGAAATGTCCCAACGATTCCATCGATTATGCGCTGATGGAAAAAACGTCCCGCGCCTCGGTGGTGGCTGCCGACCTCGGCTGGAGTGATATCGGCTCTTGGCAGGCCCTTTGGGAGGTTCTGGAGAAGGATGCGGACGGCAATATCATACAAGGCAATCCGGATAATCTTATCGTCCAGGATACGAAGAATTGTCTTATACGGTCAGACGATACACTGGTGGCCACCATCGGTCTGGAGGAGACGTTGGTCGTGGAGACTGCGGATGCCGTCCTTGTGGCACCTCTTTCTCGATCTCAAGACGTAAAAAAGATTGTGGAGCAACTCAAAGCGGGGAACAGAAAAGAGTTTCGTTTTCATCGAACCGTTTACCGTCCATGGGGAAGCTACACCGTCCTTGAAGAGCAACCGCGCTACCAGATTAAACGGATCACCGTCGATCCCGGGCAGAAGCTGTCTTTGCAGATGCATCATCACCGGCATGAGCATTGGGTGGTTGTGACCGGGACTGCGAAGGTGACCAACGGTGAGAACACATCGCTTTACTTTGAAAATCAATCCACCTATATAACTGCCGGTAGTCTGCACAGACTGGAGAATCCCGGGGTAATTCCGTTGGAACTCATCGAGGTGCAAATCGGCAGTTATCTGGGCGAAGACGATATCGTGCGCTTCGACGATGTTTACGGCCGGGAGAAGAATTAACCCCGGAAACGATCGGCAAAAATTTTACGGATCGATTCCTCGTCCGCTCTTAGGATTCCCCGCTCGGTGATCAAAGCCGTAACCAACCTTGCCGGCGTCACGTCGAAGCTGTAATTTGCCGTTTCGGTCCCGGGGGCGGCGATTTCTACTGTTTCCAGCCTGCCGTCTTGTGTCATTCCGGTAACACTGGTGATTTCCTTGCCTGAACGCTCTTCGATTGGGATGTCGGCGCCGCTTTTCATATTCCAGTCGAAGGTGGAAGACGGCAGGGCCACATAGAAGGGAATATTGTTGTCTTTGGCTGCCAATGCCTTCAAATATGTGCCGATCTTGTTGGCAACGTCTCCACAGCGGGTCGTTCGATCCGTTCCGACAATCACCAAATCAACATCCCCCCGCTGCATCAAATGGCCGCCGGCATTATCGGTGATCAAGGTGTTGGGGATGTTTTCCTGTTGCAACTCCCAAGCGGTGAGACGTGATCCTTGATTCCAGGGCCGGGTTTCATCCACCCAGATATGCAAAGGGATGCCGGCGTCTCTTGCGGCGTAGATCGGGGCTGTGGCGCTGCCGTAATCGACAAAGGCCAGCCAGCCTGCATTGCAATGGGTCAGGATGTTTACCGGCTTTCCGCTTTTTCTCCTGCTGATCTCTTCAATAAGTTGCACTCCGTGCCGGCCTATACTTCGGCAGAACTCGGCGTCCTCGTCGGCTATTGCGCAGGCTTCCTTGAAGGCCTCTTCCTTTTTTTTCTTTACCGATTCCTTTTTTTTCATAGCGGCCAAAACCCGCTTTACGGCCCATCCGAGATTTTCGGCGGTGGGTCTGCAGGCGCAAAGGGCTTTGCCTGCGTCTTGCATTTTCTCGTCAAAACGGTCCTCACCGGTGCCCATGGCAGCCAGGTACATGCCGAAGCCGGCGGTCGCTCCGATGAGTCCCGCTCCTCTGACGTGCATGTCTTTGATGGCCCTTTGCGTATCCTCCAGGCAGGTAAGTTCCTCTATTACAAATCTGTGAGG
>JBJKQT010000281.1:0-42191 GCA_046705065.1 Desulfocapsaceae bacterium | reverse complement strand
CTCCTGGCAGCATTATTTGCAAAAGTTGTGAGTTTGACTTGATAGGTCATTAAAATGCCTCATCAAGATCAATCAACTTTCCTGCTTTTACATCCTTAGCGGAACCTTTCAATTGTTTCATCATATCAGGATCAGCCAGGATATCGATAGTCTCAAGGAAACCCTCAAACTTCTTCATCGATAATAGAACGGCTTCAGGAACTCCATTTTTTGTGATGGCTATAGTATCGTTTGTATCGTGTATCTGCCGCACCATATCCAGTAACTTTGCCTTCGCTTGGGTGATTGGTACGAAGGTCTCTATTGTTTGCATGAGTCACACTCCTTATTATATATTCTATAGTGGTTATTATAATGACTATTTTAGAATATACAAGAACTATTGAGCCTTTTGCAAAAGTGCCACAACGAGAGATATCAGTATTGCTGAAGTTTGAGTAAATGGTCGGCAAAAAGTGAGACAACTCCAAACATCAGATGCAGCAGCATTGTCCAGTTTTTTGGGGCCAGCGCAATCCACCATAGCTCAAAAAAGGCATAACAGAAAGAAGAAGTTTATCCTTTATTAGAATATCATCGAAATATCGGGTAGGACTTGCTTCCTTTTGAAGTAAAGCAAACGATCGGAATATAACAGTCATCCGGTTGAATTGTTCGTGAGCACGGCTGGTGAGAATGATCGGAACCTGCAGATGAGTATCGCAAACCTCACGGCTTTGACCAGGTTGGTATCTCTTATGCTTCGACATGTTTTCCTCGGTGAGAAAATAACTCTTGAGAAAATCAAACAACAGCTCCAACGTTCCTCAAGGCAAAAACGGGATCTGCCCGATCTTGTTCACCAGGTGCTTAATGAATCCGAAACTAAAAAAGCAGAGATAAAATCATGATGAAAATTGGATATGCCAGAGTCTCAACCCTGGAACAAAATGCCGAACTGCAGCTAAAAGAATTAAAACCGGCCGGCTGTAAAAAAGTTTTTAAAGATCAAGTGAGCGGAGTAAAAGCGGATCGCCCCGGGCTCAAGGCTGCTCTTGAGTTTGTAAGGCCGGGAGATAGCCAGGTCGTCTGGAAGTTGGACCGCCTTGGCAGGAATCTGAAGCATCTAATCGAGGTGGTTGAAGATCTGGAACAGAAAGGAATAGGATTTATCTCATTGACTGAAGGTTTTGATACGTCGACCAATGGCGGAAAGATGGTTTTTCAGATCTTCGGAGCATTGGCGCAGTTTGAGAGAAATCTGATCCGAGAAAGGACAATGGCCGGGCTTGCAGCCGCCAGGGCGAGGGGCAAGTCAGACGGATCGTTTGGGTTAACTTGCCGACATCAATCTTATTGTTTCATTTGCCTTGCTTGGATAAAAACTCCTGCGATCAAGCGAATTTTATAATCAGGATCAATCTTAATTCTAAATATTTAGATGCGTTGTTTACCATTTGGGACTGCGCTTAACCATCGGAAGGTCTAGCCCGGATAACAAACGCTGCTCGCATAATTATTGGAAAACATCGTTCATTGTAATTATTCCACTTGTTGGTGTTTGTAGAGTGTGGTTGTTACCCCCTTCCCAAATTGTGTTACCCTGGCGGTCGCGCTTTACAAACTTGTACTGAAAGTTGGTCGAGGCGGGAAGCGAAACGGTCGTGTCCCAAATGGGATAGCCTTTGGGGGTAAGTTTTATCCCAGCTTCCGGAATCCAATTACTGAGCAGAGGATTATTACCTACAAGGTAGATATTTTCTCCTGGTTTCGTAGAGGCTCTGACCTTGAAGTGAACAATGCTCTGCGGCCTATCGCATGAGTATCGCTCGCACACAATCGAGGGGGCATCGTTTTTCCCTTGATTCATGGCCGCAACAAGATTGATGTACTCCCCCATCGCCCAACTCAAAGGACGCATGGAATGAGTTGCGGTTCCGGGAACTTTGGAAACCGGCGTCAGGGTTTCCCAATTTGCGTTGTTTGTAGCGTTTATATTCCAAACCTGTTCAGGAATAAATCCAGCCTGTGATGAGAAGGCTTTTAAGGATAATAGATAAGGTCTTCCCGCAGTTCCATTGGATGATTTGGAAATTTCATAAATACCGCGCTCTGCCGTGAAAATCGGCCAGAGTCGGCCGCGCCCAATACCGTTGAAGTTGGCACCGTTGTTGTCTTCGCCATAGCTATCGTAATTATAGCGGAACCAAGCATCCCCTTTTCCCGGAATGAATTGGTGTAGGATATCGTCATATTCTGGAAAGGTTTCAAGAATGGTCCAATCTTGTGGACTCATCACGCCCATGCGAACCAATTCGGTAAAACCGCCGTCTATGATATATCGTTCGCCGTGGCTCCCTGCCCCGTTTTTGAACTGAAGCATAACGTTGTCATCTGGATCCTGATTGTCATCAATCCGGATATAATATTTACCGTTTCCGTGAAAGCCGGTTGTCGTAAAGGTCCAGTTGGCAACGTTGTTCCGCCATTCGTCTGCCTTCATAAGATAAAAAGACTTGGCACCGGTGTCGCCAGCGGCATCAGCCAGATCAGCAGCACAAACCAGACCGGCAATTTCTGCTGCAAGGGTCGATGGAGAATAGCCGGGCATCTCCTCCCATCGGTCTTGATCTGTCCGTGGCCCATTATGTGCAAGAAATTCGGCCGCGAGTTTGATCTTCGGCCATAGGTCTATGCGATGTAGTTTCCATGCCAAAATAATTGGCATGGCCGTTTCATCCATCTGTGTACCATTCCAATAAGGTTTTCCATCAATAAAGCTGTTTTGCGGAAAGCGACCCGGACGCGAATAAGGGTTTTGGCTTTGTGTGGTTTGCATCTGGGTGGTAAACAGATAATCAACAGCTTTATTTGCTGAGTCTCTATCGCCATCGGCAATTAGTGCACTTGCGAATTTAAATAGATCTCTTGCCCATACAAGATGATACCCGCCTTGATTGCCATCTCCGTTCGTTTCCCCCCACGGAATGCCTGTTCCCGCTATCATTGCTCCGTTGTTTTTATCCTGGATACTCTTCAAAGTCATTGCCGCCAGATAATATTGATCATCGGCAAGACCGTTTTGGTTGTCGAGATTTTGCGTGTAGGTGACCCACTCGTTCGTGTAGTTATTTTCAAGAGCGACAAGGTCACTATTTAAAGTTTCATTGGCAGCACTCATTGCTTCATGTTCATTTTCTCCAAAAGAGAGCACGACGTCGAAGGAGATACTTTGTCCACCGGAACCGGAGAAATCCATCCAGCCCATCTGAGCTACGTTGCCACCGTATGCTGCATCAAAATTCCAATCCATTTTTTTATCATTGGTCTCGCCGAACAGGTCGGTAAATCCGTCAGATTGACCTACGAACCCGTTAGATACCATTTCGTTTCCGTCCACTCTTTTCCAGGGAATGGAAACAGCTAAAGCTGAGGATGTTGAATTCGGTTCAGAGGCTACAAGCATTGTTCGGCCAAAGGCGGTCAGAGTACGTGAGTTGTCAGCACCACTCGGATTATCGCTGCCGCCTCCTGAATTATTGATTGCCGGATTGTTGAGAATATACACGTTATAATCTCTTATGGTTTTCCCAGGCTCAAGAGTCTGAAAAGTTACGCGTTGGATCACTGAGTTACGGGTTGGGTCGCAAAAGATTTTTTTTGTAATTTTCCATTTTCCGTTGTTGGAAACGGATGTCACAAGCCAGACTAAAGCACGTTTGTTTACAAGTACCGTGTCATGCATTTGCCTCTTTTCCTCGTCCCCCCAACTCCGTGCGGAATCGGTGACCAAAAATTGAAGGTCGACGTTTTGCACCCGATCAAGAGTAGGATAGAATATTTCAGTAAGGATACCATCGGCACCAGTGAAATAGACTTTGGATGCGGAATTAAGTGACTCACCTAAAAAATCCTTTTCTGCAGATGCCCAAACAGAGGGGGCACCAGGGGCTCCAGGGGCATTTAAAGCCTTACTTGGATTTGCAGTGCAAATAAGGCCAAAAAGGATAAAAAGCACAACAAGAAATCCCTGAGGAAATAGAAACTTCTGTCTGAAAAACAATGATTTTATCACAATGGTTTTTGGTGAAAAAAAAGAAAAGTAACAAAATGATTTCATGTCACTCCTCCTTCATCATTTTGATATATTTCGAGATGAAGTATTTTCCCGGGTTAGACACTCCTGTGGACGTTACCTAAAATGAATCTCATAGGTTGAATTGCACCTATACCTTGGGTTGCAGGACCCGTCAATATAGCCAACATCCCCTGGATATCAGATGCGAACCTTTTGGTGGAATCTTTGTTAATCTTCTCAAGCACCGGTCCCAAATTCCAGTTCGTTTGAAAGCTTGAGCTTCATCATGTTATTATGTTTTTTATTAAGGAGAGCATAAATCATGCTAAGATTCTCTCCTTTCCTTTGTGAGGCTGAACAAGAGAGGCGACACCTGTCTCATCCTCTAACCACTTTTGTATGATTTTAAGACCTCGTTTTTCCCCATCCTTGATCAGCTCTTGGATAAATTTCCGGCTTCGATCAAGTTTAGTGGCGTAATCGAGTCTCTTTTGCAGATGGGGTGACATACTGATTGAGAGAAAAGATAACGTTTTATAATTTCTCTCCTCGACATACTCTTTGGTAAATGCCTTCTCATCGATATAGCGATTGATCAGCTTCATTCTTTCCAGACTCTGATTCAAAGATAGGTTACCAATCATTTCATTTCGACGATCAATAATGTCTCTAATTGAAGTAGGAATTTTATCACATGTCTGAGGATTAATTTGAACTATCCAGATTTCATCCGGCTTATTCTTTTTATTTGCGCCAAGCAACTCCGAGTCAAACAATTCATCGATTGGCGGATTATCAGAAAAAAGCCCATCCCAGTAGGCAGCTATATTTCCCTCTTTATCTTCTGCTTCTACTGCAGGAAAAATTGTAGGGACAGCTGCGGATGCCAAGAGAGAATCGACTGAAATTTCCTTATTCCATGAGGTAAACTTCTTAAATCCACCGGTTATTACATTTGCTGCTCCGATAATTAAAGCCGGGGATACCTGTTTATCCCATCCGGCAATTTCATCAAAATCGATATGTGCCTCAAGGATCTTTTTAAAATCATAGAACTCCCTTTTGGGAGCCATCCATTGGCAATAGCCGGCGAGAGCCTTTACAAAAGGTGAAGACGGAGATTCCTGCCAAGTTGGCCACCAACCAGTCTCCGTTGCACGTGTATAATTCATTAGGCATTGGTTTAAAAAATTATCATAAAAATTATTTGCAGCTATATCCTCCCAAAAATCGCCAAGTCTTTTTGATAGCTGGCGAGTGTCACCCTGGCCGTCCTTCACAAGTGAGTACCATGCCAAAGCAGCACAGATCGCACCACCAGAAGTTCCGCTAAAAGCGATGATATTCCGCCGCTTGTGGATATCGTTGTCAAATATTGATTTAAGAACACCGGCGGTGAAAGCAGTCTGACTGCCTCCACCTTGACAAGCAATGGCTATTTTCTTGTTTTTTGCAGAATCCATAATTTACCTCCTATGCAAAGGTCCGCTAATGCTTAGCATTAAGATCGTTCATGGATTATTTGTTAGATTTTTAGATTCAAGGAGATTGGGAGCGAAACATGTTTTGCGCATCTAAGTTCTTATTTTGTAGATATTATACATAAATCAAAACAGATACTTATCACATAGGTTTTCGTGTGAAAGTAAGCAAAATTAAAGGAGAGTTATATTCGCTCAGAATTCTTAATGCTCTTCAGGATCGTGTTTTTTATTGAATAACACATTGCAGTTTTCTTTGTGAAGGCTTCAAGATGGCCAGAAAACTATTTCTTACTTCCTTTAGAAGGCATTAGATTTTAAAAATGAAAACCTTGAGAAAAGCTCCATGTGTTGCATGAACATCAACACAGCAGCTTCAATAAATTACAACGCTGAACTGTCGTCGGGGGCTATTTAACAAGGCCGATAAATATCACATTATCAAAAAATGGTGCAGCAATAACTTATATGCAAATATCACACCTAGCAGTATGGTTATCTATATAACAGTCTAACATCAATTTTCTCGCAAGATTATTGAATTTCGTACAATAATTATTATTCCCGAAGCAATATCTTTTTTTCAGAAATGCGGGAATAATTTGTTTGGTTTCCAGGAAAGCGGAAAAGGATAAGCTATACGACAAGTGAAATTTATAAAATGAAGTTTCCCGTTTTTTAAAACATGGTCCAGAGGCCAACAGGATCACCCGCTTCTGACCTTGGGAAATATATTATGATATCAATGCGTTATCAAAATAAGGCCATTGCCGTCTAACCTATTTATATTACACATTAATTTTGAATCCGTTTTCGCAAGAAATCTATATAATATCAGCAAAAATGATAGGTTATTAATGAATGCGAGGCCCGCTCATGGTATATTGTAATTCTCACAAAACAAACAACCAGAAGAACCTCGCATGCACATCCTACACTCATTGCTCAGTGAACTCAAAGACGAATTTGCCCGGTCAAGAAAAGGTGAAGAACGGAGGGCCTGGTTCATCCATACTCTGGTGGCGATCATTCTGCCCTTCACCTCATCCAGAACGTCCAATCTGCTGCGAACGCCGGCAACCCTGTTTGGCTATTCCGACAGCATCAGGAAACGTTATTACACCTTTATGGGTTTCCCGAAGATTCCCTGGGACAGGCTCTGGCCGAGGTTGTGGAGCATGATCCCGCAACCTGAAACCAACGGCAGGCTGATGCTGGCCCTTGACGATTATATCAACCCCAAGGCGGGGAGGAAGATTTTCGGATGCGCCAGGATCTTTGACCATGCAGCCAAACAGAATCAGTCCCGGTATCCCTGGGCGCAGAATATCGTGGCCATCGGCCTGCTCAAGGTGATCAAAGGACGGTGGGCCTGTCTGCCGCTTGGTCGGCGTTTCTCTTTTCTCAAACGCGATATCGAGAAAAACAGGCCGAAATACAAAGGCCAACCGATTCTGGCCTGCGACCGGGTAGTCATGGCCAAGACGCTTAAATGTCCGATCCGGGTTGTCTGGGTCTATCGCCGTTCGCAATGGGTAGCCCTTTTCACTACCGACCTGACGCTGAGGGTTGCAGAGATCATTGAATATTACGGCGCCAGGTGGAAACTCGAAGCTAGTTTCAAAGAACTCAAACGGGATATCGGCAGTGCCGAGACCCAGAGCCGCCATCCCGTAGCGGTACAAAACCACTTGGATTTCTGTCTGATGGCGACTTCACTTACCTGGATTTATGCCTGTCGACTGGAGAAAACTCCAAGTCGCCGGCATCTGGTCAAGGGACGCAATCATTATGCCTTTTCAGATGTGCGGAGGTTGGTGGCCAAGGCCGCCTTGGACGATAATTTTTCAATACTTTGCCCAACTCCCCGCAAATCGTCAGTTAATTCGCTCGTGACCGCCCTAATGCGGATGGCGGCATGAGGCCTTTATGGGAAACTTCAGTCATTCTTTTATTATTGCACTAATTTGCAAAATATTCAGATTTTTTGTAATTTACATTGGATTAAAGCGATTGAGAGCAATGCATTATGGTATTTACCTGAATTCACAGTTTATTTAAAATAGATTGCATTTCGGCAGGATTTCCTAACCATGAAAATTACTTCTTACATTCGGTCCATAGGCCGATTTTTACCTGAGCGTAGACTCACCAATAAAGATTTAGAGCAAATGGTGGATACTACCGATGAATGGATCATGACGCGTACCGGCATTCGCGAAAGGCGTATTCTGGAACCGGGTTTGGGCAACTCATACATGGCTATCCGGGCGGCCCAAGAATGCCTTGATCGCGCCGGGGTAGCGGCGACTGCTATCGATGTTATCATTGTCGCCACAGTAACACCTGACATGTTCTTTCCGTCTACGGCCTGCCTCGTGCAAAACGCCATTGGCGCCACCCAAGCTTGGGGATTTGATCTGTCCGCCGGATGCTCCGGCTTCGTTTTCGCCTTGACCACTGCAGCGCAGATGATCTGTTCCGGTCATTACCGGAAAGCTCTGGTGATCGGCAGTGATGTGATGAGCAGCGTAATTGATTATAGCGACCGCAACACCTGCGTGTTGTTTGGGGACGGCGCAGGGGCAGTACTGCTGGAACCTTGTCCAGATCCGAAATACGGTATCTTAGACTTCTTGCAACGTATTGACGGCTCCGGAGGGGAATTCCTGCAGATGAAAGCGGGCGGCAGCCGCCGTCCGGCCAGTTTGGAGACGGTACGCAATAAAGAGCACTATGTACATCAGGAAGGCAAGCAAGTCTTCAAATTCGCAGTGACAGAAATGGCAGAGATCGCGGCTAAGATTATCGAACGCAACAGCCTGACCGGTGAAGATATCAAACTTTTCATCCCTCATCAGGCTAATATCCGCATCATTGAGGCCAGCGCTAAGAGAATGGGAATAGACCCAAGCAAGGTAATGATTAATATTGACAAATTTGCCAATACCACTGCCGGAACGATTCCCCTGTGCCTGTATGAGGCAACCGTAGAAGAAAAGCGTGTCAACAAGGGTGATTACGTGGTTATGGCGGCCTTTGGTGCAGGCTTTACTTGGGGGAGCGTGCTGTTGCGCTGGTGGGATTGATGGCTGTAATCTCAGAGGGCTATGGGATGTGGAGTCCGTCTCCTGACGGTTTTGAATTGCTAAAATTCAAAGAAGTTTTACGTATAAAAAGAAAATATCTTTACAAGAATTCGCGATACTGGTTTTCTTGAAGCATGAACAAGTCAGCAGATGAAATCGTCCAAATCGTAGATGCGGACAACCGCGCCGTGAGTTCTTGCTCCCGCTCCGCCATGCGGGCCGAACGGCTTATTCACAGGGCCTGCTATATACTGGTCTTCAACAAGAAAGGTGAACTCTTCGTCCAGAAGCGGACCATGACCAAGGACATCTATCCGGGTCATTGGGATGTGGCTGCAGGCGGTGTCGTCCTGGCAGGTGAATCGTATGAGGAGTCGGCGGAACGCGAACTTTTCGAGGAATTGGGGATTTATGAAACTCCTCTTACCTTCCTCTTCGATTTCTACTACGAAGACATCCGCAATCGGGTTTGGGGCCGAATCCATACCTGTTTCCATGACGGTCCGTTCCACCTGCAGGCAGAAGAAATTGAATACGGCCGGTTTATGAGCATAGACGAGGCCTTAGCGCTTTGCCAAACAGAGCCTTTTACTCCGGACGGGGCGGAGCTTCTCAAGAAGATTCAGAATATTGACAGGCAAAAAAATCACTCGCCGACGTTTTTTCTCCACGGGCTCGACTCTTCAGGCAGGGGAACCAAGGGCCTCTATTTCACCGAGCATTTTCCTGAAATCATTGCCCCGGACTTTGACGGTAGCCTCACCGAGCGAATGGAATCCCTTGAAAAAATTTGCGAAACAAAAAATGATCTGGTCTTGATCGGCTCAAGCTTCGGCGGTCTGATGGCCACCTGTTTTGCTATTGCCCATCCCGAAAGAGTAAAACGACTTATCTTGCTGGCGCCTGCCCTGAATTTTGGCGAGTTTTCACCTCCTGTTGAACCCATCTCCGTGCCGGCGATTATTATTATAGGCAAGCACGACACGGTTACTCCGCCCAATCTGGTTACCACGGCCGCCGAGTCAACGTTTAAAAATCTTGTGATCAATCACTACGACGACGACCACCTCCTCCATACCGTTTTTCCTGCACTGGATTGGCAGAGGCTTCTCAAGCAGAACGTGGTCTGACCCCTTCTCTTTTTCCGGTACCGTTATGGAATCCTGCCGTAATCGTGCTTATTTTTGAAGTGTTTTGATATGTCCAAATTCACGACTTTTCCATACCCTAAAGGAGACAATTGAGAATGAACAAAAATCTGGGCTTTATCTTCACCAGGCGCAGCATCAGACAATACCAGGACAAAGAGGTGCCGGAAAGCATGCTCAACGACCTTCTGGAGGCCGCGATGGCCGCCCCTTCGGCCAGAGCCACGGACCCCTGGCAGTTTTTGGTCATCACCAAAAGGGAGACGTTGAACAAAATGACATCGGTGCTGCCAAACGGCAAGATGCTGCTGACCGCAACGGCCGCGATTGTTGTCTGCGGCGACATGACCAGGGCTCTCGAAGGATATGAATCATATATGCTCCAGGACGTCAGCGCTGCGGTGGAAAATATCCTGCTGGCGGCAAATGCCCTGGGGCTCGGTTCCTGCTGGCTGGGCATTCACCCCCGTCGCCAAAGACTTGACGGTGTCAGATCGCTTTTCTCCTTGCCTGATCATATTGTTCCAGTGGCAGGCATCGCCCTGGGCTGGCCGGACCAATCCCCCGAGCCGCGGACAAGATACCGGTCAGAATGCGTTCATCGGGAAGCATGGTAATGGACGAGCGGAAAAAATATTTTATCTTCTGCCGGGAACGGGTGCTTATTCATAAAGATGCTGGTGGCATCCGTCCTGTATCGGATACGTGGAATCTCATTGAATCCCAAGCCGAGACTGTTCTACCCATCGGCAAAAATCTCAATGGGACAAAATTTGCCGTTGAACTGACTTCAGAGTCAGTTCCCGGTCCTGACTATGATTGGGTGACGCTGAGGAGTCTTGTGGGCAGAGTGGATGATGAAATCTTCAATCTCTGGGGTAAGGCCTCACAAGTCCTGAACTGGCAGAAAAACCATCGCTTCTGCGGCAGCTGCGGCGGCAAAACGGTCGACCACGAAACGGAACAGGCGAAGGTTTGCCCGGCCTGCTCACTCACCTGGTACCCGCGGATCTCTCCCTGCATCATTGTTCTTATCACACGCGGGGAAGAGATGCTCCTGGCTCGTTCCCCCCGGTTCACCGAGGGGATGTACAGCACTTTGGCCGGATTTGTTGAGCCGGGAGAGTCTGTGGAATCGACGCTGCGAAGGGAAATAACCGAAGAAGTGGCAATCCACATCAAGAATATCCGCTACTTCGGCAGTCAACCCTGGCCTTTTCCCGGCCAATTGATGCTGGGCTTCTTTGCCGAATATGCTTCAGGAGAAATCCGTATTGACGGAGTGGAGATCTGCGATGCCGGCTGGTATCATTTTGCCGATCTGCCGATGATCCCCAATGAAGGAACCATTGCCGGCCGGATGATCCGCCATCATTTAAGAACGCTCAAAATGCAATAACTGACCATCTCTGTGCTGAGACCGTAGGGCTGCAAGTATAACTGCCCCCGGCAAGCCAAGACGCCGGGAAATTTCCGGCGTCGGCCTGCCCGGGTATGATGACCTGTGAGCTACCGGCAAGGTATCAATCGCCTGCAAAGAGCGGATCACCGCCCATATCGGGCCCCTGATGCGCAGGTTCGTTCTCTCCCATCAAACCGAATCCGCGATCATGCGAAAACCGCCTCTCCGGACCCATTTTTTCCCTGTCGAACCGGTGAAACAACCCTCTTTCAATTCCTGCGGCCTTTGCTTTTTCACGCAGAGTATTTCTCAGGTCGAACAACTCACCGGAGATTTTGGCAACCGCTTGGGCATCGGGAGTACTGCTATGCAATAGGGCTCGCTCTTCGGCACGTTTAACGAATACCTGCTTGCGAAGATCCTTGGTTTCGGCCATGAAGCCTTCAACTTTTTTCAGCTTATCGGCTATGTTGGCATTACTCTCTTTTGCCTTTGAAGGAACGAAGAGACCGGCCGCTTTGGCTTTTTCCCTCATTGTCGCTTTCAGGTCAAAAAGTTCCCCTGCTGTCTTAGTTACCGCTGCCATATTAGGAGTTTCACTGCGCATCAGTGCCAGCTCCTCGGCACGTTTCATGACGATCTGTTTGCGAAGTTCCTGAGTCTCGTTTTGGAACTTCTCTATTTTTGCCTTGGTTGCCTCATCGAGTTGTTGAAAATGCCGATGATGAACGTCTCGACGGGCATGGCCATCCAAGTTACCGGCTGAGGCCTGTTGCAGACCGATTACTCCGATTGACGCTGCCAACACTGCTGCCATAAAGGTTTTTTTCATTTTCATATCTACCTCCAGGTAATTTTAATCTACTGATATTGCGTCCGAATTTAGCGGACCTTGAGGATACTTTACAGCCATTTCCAGGTGTATTTGCATAGCTGCTTTGCCCTGAACGAAAAGCAAGCAGTATGCCATTTCGCCTCAACAGCAAAAAAACTATGCTAGTTCAATTAATTATGATGGATATTGCAAATTCTCTCCGTGAATCCGCCAAAGTTTTGTGCATAAAAACTACCCACAGAAGGAGCAAGTGCATATTTTCGGCTCTGCGTCAACCAGGTGGGCAAGGTCATTTCAGCTTTGTAAAGGCAGGATTATGGTAACGATCAAACCCATCTTCCCTTCAGCATTTTGGGCGGTCACGCTACCACCGTGGGCCTTTACCGCCTGTTCGGCAATGGCAAGGCCGATACCGACACCGCCGCTCTGGCGCTCCCGAGCCTCTGCCACCCTGTAAAATGGTTCGAAAAGATGAGGAAGATCCCAATCGGGAACGCCTGGCCCGTAATCGGCAACTCCAATTCTTGCCTCTTTTTTATCGGCGTAAAGCTCTATCTCGACCAGAGTGTTCTGCGCCGTATACTGGGCCGCATTGCGGACAATGTTTTCAATAGCCCTTCGCAGGAGTTCGCGCGATCCGGTAACGGTAATATCGCACGAGGAAACGATTTTCACTCCTCGATTATTACCCGCTGCTTCAAAGTCCACATCTTCGGCCACTTCTTTTAC
This sequence comes from Desulfocapsaceae bacterium, assembly GCA_046705065.1. Lineage (GTDB taxonomy): Bacteria > Desulfobacterota > Desulfobulbia > Desulfobulbales > Desulfocapsaceae > CAWGGS01. The sequence continues at coordinate 29,450 of JBJKQT010000281.1, read as the reverse complement.
CAGATCGGCCAGGTCGACGGGCTGGATGGTGTGGGGGGCTGCACCGCTTTCAAGCCGAGCCAAAATAAGCAGGTGACCGATGAGTTCATTCAACCGTTCCACTTCCCGGCCAATTTTATTCAGACAACGGTCGTCCTCAACACCGAAGTTTTTCTTGGCAAGCTCCAAGGCTACGGTAAGTCTGGCCAAAGGTGAACGAAGTTCGTGGGAAATATCACGAAGGAGACGCTTCTGCGAATTGATCGTCTTTTCGGTACGTTCCACCATCACATCGAAATCCCGGCCCAAATTGGTAATTTCGCTTCCATGCCGTCCAAGACGGTCGCCCACTCTTGCGGAATAATCGCCTGAGGCGATCTGCTGGGTTGTCTTTTGCAGTTTTCTAATGGGCTGAGTCAACGAGCGAGCCAGTAAATAACAGACGGCCGATGCCACAACCAACATGATCGCAGCTCGTATAATTTCTCCGCTACCGAAAAAAGGAGGCAACACCCTGTTCATCAAAGGCGGGTGCCGACCATGGGGTGGCGGCGGCATCCCTCTTGGCGGTGGGCCGAAAACATGCTCCCCAATAACGACAACGGATTCTCCTTCTTTTTCCGGGAGCTGTTTGACAACAGTCAGCGTCTCGCCGGATTTCTGCGTGAAGACACCGGGATTCCGCCGTGCTGCCTCGGCAAGATCCACAAAACGATCGGTTATCTTGTCCCCGTCAATCGTTTTATTATCCGTGCCAATCAGGTTGATTCGAGTCCTAGCGCCGGTGGCAAGCCCGTTTATATAATTTTCATACTCCGCCTGCCCGCCACATCTGTACATATCCCAAGCGGCCTGGCCGGAGAGAACAATCAGTTTCGACAGATTGTCGTCGAAACTTTTGGACATGTCGTTTCTCAGCCTCTCCACGGAAAAATGCCTGTACATCGAAACGACGGCCACACTGATCATTCCTCCGAGAACCATAGTCAACCAGAAGCCCAGAAAAAGTTTAAAAAACATGCTTCTCATAATCCCGACCTCTCTCCAACAAAATCAACGTACCGTGGGGATCTTCGTATACATATAACCGACACTGCGAACGGTTTTAATCCTCTCCAGACCGCCCACCTCCGGCCCGAGTTTTTTTCTGAGACTCGACACGTGGACATCGATGCTGCGGTCAAACATCGCCAACTTCCGCCCGAGCACTTTTTCCGTGAGCATCTCGCGGCTCACCACCTGTCCCGCCAACTTCAAGAGTTCCTGCAAAAGTGAAAATTCCGCCGCCGTCACGGAGACTTCCACTCCCTCTTTTTTAACGATTCTGGTTCTGCCATCCAGGACAAGGTCACCGACAACCAACACCTCGCCGTCGGAGGAGTCGACCATTTTCTCCGAAACCTCCCGCGTGCGCCTGTAAATTGCCCGCAAACGGGCCACAAGCTCTCTCGGGTTAAAAGGTTTGGGCAGGTAATCGTCAGCCCCCATCTCGAGCCCCACAATCCGGTCGACCTCATCACCACGGGCGGTGAGCATCAGGACGGGTATGGCCGAAGAGGCTCTGATACGTTGCAATAGCTCGAATCCATTAATCTTCGGAAGCATTACGTCGAGGACAACCATGGCATGATCTCCGGAAAGAGCCCTCTCCAGGCCCGATTCGGAATCCCCCGCCGTCTCCACATCGAATCCCTCAGGATGGAGATAATCCGTCAGCAGTTCGCACAGTTCGCTATCATCATCTATCACCAGAATGCGTGTCACAATCGGCTCCTTATCGAAAGAGATTCCGCTCATTATCCAGCAGTTAGGATACCGGATTCACAAAGCCCTTGCAGTAAAGAATTGTAAAGCTCTTGTCTTCCAGAGTTGAATTAACATTTCTTTACATAACTTGACAGGAACTTAACGAATTGAAGAATACTGCATGCCGATAAGAAAGCCGGGGGAAACGGCAGTTATGCGCAGGTCAAGCGTCGTCTCCCGAAAAACGGGAGGACGCACCACTAAAAGGAGGATACTCTATGAGCGGCATCAGCGGAATAAGCAGCGACCTACTCAGTTCGTTTGTCACCCAGGCAACCCGATCGAGGACGGACCCGGCTGAAAAATTCAAAGAACTCGACACAGACGGCAATTCCAAGCTGGACACCACGGAAATAAGCCCGCTGGCCCAGGAACTCTCTAAAATGACAGGAAACACACTCAGTGCAGAAGATGCGATCACTACTTACGACACTGACGGTGACGGGGAGCTCAGCCAGAATGAAATGGACAACATGATTAAAAACGTTCTGGGACCACCTCCAAATTCAGGATCCGACTTTGCCACTCAGCAGGCGATGGAAGCCTATACGAGCAATTCCGGAAACGATCCCATTTCAAAACTGGTCGACCTGTTGAGCCAAAATTCGGATTCATCGACATCCACTGGCATAAACAGCGATCAGCTATCGACCCTTCTCAGCATATTGAACCAGATGTCGTCGACCGGTTCAACTTCTGCAGAGAATGAACAATCACATAAAGAGGAAGTGTTCAATAGCATCGACTCCGACGGCAGCGGAGCATTAAGTCAGTCGGAGCTTGCCGACATGGCAGATAAAATTTCCTCAAATTCAGGCGAAAGCGTTGATGCCGGGACTCTGGTCTCCACCTACGATACCGACGGAGACGGCGAAATCAACAAAACCGAATTCGATAATATGATGAAAACTCTTCGGGAACAGATGGGACCACCTCCACCACCGCCCCCTCCTGATATGACGGCCCAGACGGGGTCCGGCACAACAACAGGCACCGACACACAACAGGCAAGCAGCACTTCTCAGACAAATTCAGCCAATGACCAGTTGACACTTCTCCGTCAATTGCTGAGCCAATATGCTGCCAATCTCTCATCAGATTCTTCACAGAATCTAACGTCGTACATATAGGCTTTCGCAGCTTGTTCCCTAACCGGTCGGTCCCTTTTTCTCCCCCTCTCCGACGTTGGCCGGCCGGTTTCCTTCCCTCCATATTACCTCCCTCGAGACACTGCCAAAGGTTATGTATGAGGATCCCTAATTTGACGGCGATGGTTGTCATTCATTCTTAAAAAGGGTAAACTGTCTCAATTTTGATAACGCGGCTGTCACCACCTTCACCAACCTGAAAAACAACGGGCATGAGCCAACTCCCGGAGAGAAAACACCAATTTCGAACCCCATGGTGGGCATATATCTTGATCGCCGTCACCGTCTACCTAGGCCTCGCCTACTACGTGCCGACCCTGCATTCGGATAACGAGAGCATCACGACTTTTTTGCAACTCCTGCCGAACATGGCGCCCATCGGCGCCATCGGATTTCTTCTGCTGGGAGCAAAAGCACTCTATGACAACGACATTCCAGAGGGAGATCCCCCTCCGCAGGATGAGGAGAAAAAAGAAGATTGAGCAAAACAAGGGAATTCGGCGACAAACCGATTTTCCAACATGATCTTAAGGGGCAAATCAGTAGATTTCCCGCTTGCCGGAGGTCGACAAAAAGATGGACTACGGAGCACGAACCTCCCCTTTCTCCCATGTCCCATCTATATGAGGTAAACAGGGAACAAGAAGGCGATGTTCTTTTATTGAGCCGGCTCCCGGTCACGTGTTGGTTCTCCCTGCTCTCCTGCACCGGAAAGAACCACAATATCAACACGCCGGTTTTTCTGCCGACCCTCTGCTGTGCTGTTATCGGCAATGGGGCGATATTCTCCATAACCTACTGCTGACAATCTATCCGGGGAGATTCCGTAGGAGTTGATCAGATCATGCACGATGTTCGTTGCCCGCGCAGTGGAAAGCTCCCAGTTGGAGCGGAATTGCGGGGTTTGGATCGGCACGTTGTCCGTGTGTCCTTCAATACGTATGGAATTGGAATATTTGCCTATCGCTTCAGCAATATTACCGAGAAGGGGCATCGACTCGGGCCGCACGGTGGCGCTGCCTGAATTGAAAAATTCCGTATCTTTCAGACTGATCACCAGCCCTCGTGAACCGATCTGCAAATTCACCTTGTCCTCGGCACCTTTTTCATGCAAGAAGGCCATGATATTTTGTTTGATCTTCTTGAATTCACGTGCATCGGCCCTGATCTTTCCCTGCCCACCGGCTATGGTCTTGCCCTCATTCTTTTCCTGCTTCTCGTTCTCTGTCTGACCTTCTGTCTTAGGTACTGTTTCAGCAGGAGCAGCCTTTTGAGGAAGGGGTTCTTTTACCACTGGAGGTGGTTGTTGTTCGGCTTTGGCTACAATCTCAGATGGTGTCGTTATTTGGCCGGCGCCTTCCTCCTCCGTTCCCGGTTTTTTTTGCAGCTGCGAAGCGAGTTCTTTTATTTTCTGAATTTCCACCTCTTCTTTTTTCTTTAGTTCTGCCAAGGCTTGTTGGGCAGCGGCCAGCTGTTCTTCTTTCTGGAGCTGTTCCAGCATTTTTTTCTCTGCTTCCATTTGCGCCTTTTTTTGGGCATCGGTCAATTCCTTATCAGCCGCGGGAGCATGGTCCGGAGTCTTAAATGCTTCATCAGCAAGATCTTTTTCCTTAGGCTTCTTTTTCTCCTTGGTCTTGTAGATGTTTTCTCCAGTGGGGGGTCTTGACAAGGGTGAAGATTTTTCAAGGATATTGGGAAGGGGAACCAGAGTGGAACTGTCAAGTATATTAAAGGCCGGGGCCGAAGTGGATTTTGAAACGCCAAACGCCTCGTTCGTCGAAGCGATGACCTTGGCTACTTTTGCCTTGTCAACTTGAGACATCGCATACAATGTGACAAACACGGCGAACAACAAGGTAATAAAATCGGCGTATGAGACCAGCCACCGCTCGTGGTTCGGTTCTTTTTCGTGTTCTTGTTTTTTCTTAACGGCCATATTCTATTCCTCGCCCTCACCTTTCTTACTTTGCTCTGCAAGGAATCCCTGGAGTTTCATAATAATCAGCCGCGGATTCATACCCGACTGGATATCGAGAAGACCTTCGATGATCAGCGTCTTGACCAGCACCTGCTGTTTAAGATTTTTTTTCAATTTCGTAGCGGCCGGCAAGCAAACGAGGTTGGCGGTCACTAATCCATAGATTGTTGCAACGAAGGCAACGGCGATTCCTGCCCCCAGTTTTGAAGGGTCAGACAAATTTTCCATTACGTGTATAAGACCGAGGACGGCCCCGATGATACCGATGGTGGGAGCATAGCCACCTGCCGCCTCGAAAACCTCCGCACTAGCTTTTTCATGGGACTCGAACGAAGCCAGCTCTATCTCCATAAAATCCTTGAATTGCTGGGGATCTGTACCATCAACAACCAACTGCAGTGCTTTTGTTTTAAAGGAGTCTCCGGAAGATTCATTGATCAGCGGCTGAAGTGCGAGAAGCCCGTTGCGCCGCGCCATCTCGGAATACGAAGCCAGATCCTTGATCACCTGTTCCATATCTTGTTGTCCGGGCATGATGACCTTTTTAACGTCTTTCAAGGCCTTCAGCAGGTCCTTAACGGGATAGGAAACGCAGGTTGCCCCAAAAGTTCCGCCCAAAACGATGATGGCTGCAGTGGGCTGCAGGATAGCGGAAATATGTCCTCCCTCCAGTATCTGACCACCGACAACCGCACCGAATCCCAATAACAAACCAAATATTGTCGCAAAATCCATAACGTAAAATTCTTATCGAAACCTTTGAGAACCTGAAATCATTCTTTTTCCATTGTATCGGTCATGTCAACCTTTTGGGTACAGCCAGCCCTTTTAAGGACTTCCACGTTGAATACTATTATCTTTTCCTGTATCTGTTCACCTGTTTCCAAGACCAGATAACGATTGCCGTTGGACAAAGTAATACAGGTATCAGGGGATTCCTCAATGATTTCGAAGAGCGTATGGTTTAAAAAGCATTCCGCACCATTGATTTTCGTTAGTTTTATCATATGCCCTCCTGAAACTCTAGTTAATCAAAAACCCGAAAGAACAACAAGAAAATACTTACTTATTTTACACTTCAGCAGTTTTTTTGCGTTTCTCCCATTCCGGCGGTAAAAATGCTATACTGAGAATATTCTATTTCGCATTGGTACTTTATTTGAGCATAAGTCAAAAAAGAGGAAACATGAAAGCTCAATGGGAATTACCGTTTATTTTCATGTTTCATTTTCAATATTCAAAAAACATGGTTATATGAGGAGATCAGATACTCTACGCACCCTTTTCTACGCGGAAGTGATCTTGTCAACAGGGACTCGTCATTTCCTCAGAGGCGGGTGACAAGCACCACCCGAACCGACGTCCACTGCTGATGGAAGTGGTCGATAGAGATTGTAGCCGAGTTTGCTAAAACGACGTATGAAGAGAATGTTTTTGCCACAAAAGGAGCCGAGACCATGGGAAGCACACTCCAAGAACAATTTCTAAAAATGGGCCTGGTCGACAAAAAAAAGGTTGAAAATGCCAAAAAGGCCAAGCACCAACAGAAAACCGACCGGGGAGTAAAGAATGGTGCCGACGAAAGCAAAACCCAGGCACTGCAAGCTCTAGCCGAAAAGAGAGAACGCACCAAACTGTTAAATCAAGAAAAGAACAGGGAAGTTCAGGAGCAGGAAAGCGCCGCCAGAATACGGCAACTCATAGAAACCAACCGGCTTACGATAGAGGAAGGCGAAACTCCTTATAATTTCACAGACAACAACAAAATAAAGCGGTTATACCTGCAAAAAAGTGTAGCTGAACAGCTGAGCAACGGGACTCTCGCCATCGTCAGACAGGCCGGCGAATACCAGGTCATACCTGCCCGCGTGGCTGACAAGGTGAGGGAATTCAACAGAAAGCTTGTTGTCGTATATCATTCCCCCGCCAGCGCCGTAACCGAAGATCCTTATGCTGAGTACAAAGTCCCCGATGATTTGATCTGGTAACCGGCGACCCGGCGGTCAGCCCTTTTCGATATCGCGGTGAAACACAGTCAGAGCAACCGACTGTGTCTCCAGAATTCTCCTCAAAGCCTCGACAACGGCAACGGAGCGATGCCTGCCGCCTGTGCAACCGACGGCCACGTAAAGTTCTTTTTTATCAGCAAGCTTATATTTATTAACCAGGAAGATAATCATCGGCTCAAGCAGTTCCAGAAATTGGCGTCCGGTTTCATTGCCTATGGCATATGCGGAGACCTCGTTTTCTTGCCCTGTCCTATGGCGAAGAGAATCAACCCAATACGGGTTCGGTAAAAAACGAACATCAAAAAGAAGGTTGCTATCCTTCGGCAATCCGTATTTGTAGCCGAAGGAAAAAAGGATGACACGCAACGGTCCTGGGGAACCGGCTTGAACATCCATGGTGTTATAAAAGGTATGGAATTTTCATATTACGTAACACCAAGGGCGGTGAATTCCAGTAGACCTCAAGCCCTCTCCTCGTTTTTGCTGGCAATTTTGACCATATGTATATCTTTGACGATATCTTGTGCTTCCTTTGACTTTTTCTGAAATATCCTCGCAATTTCTTCTGCAGTGGACGGCAGGATTTGCTCTCTACCGTAGATCTCTGTCAATTCGTTGTAATATCGGTAAAAGAAGAGGAAAAGATCCTGGTAGCAATCTTCGGAAAACTGATTGATTACGATGGTGATGAGTTTGCCATCCTTATCCGTTACAACTCTTGTTTTTTGAAAGGTTTGAATCGTATCCTGAAAGAGTCGTGTGATATACTCAACATCCCGTATATCCTGTATCTTATGAAAATCCTCCTGGAATCGTGAGATGGTCGAATAAACAAAGCGTGTGATTTTGTTTTGATCAAAGACCTTTTCCGCCTTGGATAGAGCGCTTTTGAAAAGCCCTCTGCTCGATGTACTTTCCAGCAGAAGCCTCTCCTTAACGTCCTCCACTCTGGCACGGATGATGTTTTCTATCTCAGCCTCTTTTTTCGTCAGAGCTAACTCTTTCTGATTGAGTTCCTGGATTTTTTTCTCAAGAGTCTTGGCTTTTTTCAGCAGGTCTTTGTCTAGTCCCTTAAATTCTCTTCGCCAGATTTCCCGGTTGTAATACGAGTTAAACTCGCTCTCAATTTTGGAAATCTCTTCGATTTCTTCTGTCTGTGAGAGTTCCAGCTCGGAGATGAACTCTCCGTCCATATGGTCGGCCGCATCGGAAATCCTTTCCCGATTTTTTCTTATGGTTTCGACAGACTGATTGACGGCGGCAATGACGTTATTGGCGGCACTCTCGATAATCGCGTGTATTCTTTTATTTCCCGAAGCGAGATATTTTTTAATCGTGCCGAATTCATTGAATTTTTCTAACAAACTCATGACATTTCAAGTAGGATGGGAGTTAATGATGATCAGTGCCTCGCCTCTTTTGAAGGTTTGGTCAGAAACCGCTGCAAACAGTTGATCGACAGGGTCGTATCAACGCCTTTCCTATTTATACGTTGCGACAGCGGGATGCCTCGCCGACAGACCGAAGCTTTTCCGATCGGCCCGAGAAATTAAATTTGTGATATACTATACTATGTCATATTTTTGAAGACAATTTATCACGAATTGCCTCCGACACTGTAGCTATACTTTGGCCCAAAAATATGCAGATGCCGACATCGTAATTGTTGTGGTCAAACTATAATGCTTCATCAGGCCGGGTACAAATTATTAGTAAAGACCCCACTCATACGCACCATGAGGCCGAGAAAACCACACCCCCCTATAGGCAATAGAGGCAAGATAGAGATCGCGATCACCTTCTCGTCCGATCTGTGTAATCTCCTCCATCCCGCCTTGAGAACCAGTTGCGCAGTCGAAAGATCCGTCGACAATCACACCTCCGTCAAGGACCTCATAGAGTCACTGCGTATTCCTCATACCGAAATTGGTGGGTTGACGGTGAACGGCTTCGATGTCGACTTCTCTTATCGCCCGAAAAACCGCGATTCGATATCGGCCATCGCACATGCGCCGGGTCTCAATCCCTGCCGTCCGGACCGGCTCCGTCCCTTTGCCCTAGACGATATACGTTTTCTCGTGGATATAAATGTCGCCAAACTTGGCGCTCTGCTCCGTATGGCCGGTATTGACAGTCTTTGTCTGCCGCACCTCGATGATGCCACCTTAGCCGAAACAGCCGTCAGGGAAGGCCGCATACTGCTCTCCCGGGACCGTAACCTCTTAAAGAGAAAAATCATTGTACACGGTCACCTTGTCAGAAACCAACAACCAGCCAAGCAACTTTTGGAAATAATAAATCTTTATGGCCTGCAGAACAAACTTAAGCCATTCACACGATGCATGAAATGCAACGCCCTCCTGGTGACAGTGAAAAAAGAAGACATTCTTCATCGTCTGGAACCGCTTACGAAAAAATATTACCACACATTCTTTCGTTGCAGCGGGTGCGACAATATATATTGGTCAGGATCTCACAAAACAGGTATGGAAAAGATCCTTTCCACGACTCTTACTCACGAGATATAACCTTTGGCATTCAGTTTCCCTGATCGACGCAGAGGCTAAAAAAAAGTTTGTGTCCGGATACTGGCCCGGTCATTGCCAGGCCATAGAAGAACGAACCGCCGCCTTAAGTTTACCGGTCAACAAGATTGCCAGACCCAGCATCAAAAGAAGCACGCAGAGAAACACTTTCCAGCCGAACTGTTCAAAAAAGTATCCGGGCAGAAATGACCCCAAGGTTCCCCCCATATAATAAAAAGAGATATACACTCCGTTGGCCAATGCCTTATTTTCCTGGGCCAGTTTGTTGACAAAACCCGACAGGAGTGAGTGAGCCATAAAAAATCCGAAGCAGAAAACAAACATCCCGACGAACATAATTTTATAACTTTCGACAAGAAATATCGCCGTCCCCATGGTGAAGACTCCGATACCGACAAGGGTTGCTGTCGATTCCTCACCGAAATAGCGGAGAATCCTTCTGGTATTCACCGAGACCAGAACGCCCATGCTGTACCCCAGATACAAGAGACCGATTCCCGCCTCTCTGAATGAGGGATTTATTTTCTTCAACTCGAAGGGCAGGAAATTCATCAGAGCCGAGAAGACAAAAAAGAGGCAAAAGATGGCGAGATAAAGATAACGAAACTGTCCTTCTCTCGAAAGCATGGCAATCTGACGGAAATCCGGCCTTTCATATTTCAATTTCACGTTTTTTTCCAATCGACTCAGCAGGAAAAAGTCCGCCAACAGGACTACACCCAACACAAAGAAGAAAAAACGCCAGCCGAAAATATCGGTGAACAGCCCCGAAAAAAACCTGCCGAAAAAACCACCCATGATGGTTGCCCCGATGTAGACCGCTATGGCATGCTGTACGTTCTCCCTATCTGACGTATAGGAAATATAGCTCATGAGGGATGTAAGAATTGCCGGGATCATCAATCCCTGGACAGCACGGATGGAGAGCAGGGACAGATAATTATCCGCCAAGGAAAACAAGATCTCCAAACCTCCAAGAATGAATATCGTGCTGCGAAGGAGCGTTCTGGCCGATATTGACTCTAAAAGATACCCATAAATAAGCGGCGCCACCCCCAGTGGCGTCATCATCAACGTCGTAAAGAGAAGCGCTTGGAGTCTGTTCAAACCGAATTCTTGTTGGAAAACCGGTTGAATCGGCTGAGCAGCATACAGGGAACAGATGGTGATGATCGCAGAAAAATAGACTATGAGCAAAGAACTCTTGCTGGCGGATTTCATGGTTCGCAAACTCTCCAACAAACAGGCGCCACCTTGCTTGCAGAAGAGCGGCGAGAGGGGAAATTCTTCTTGAAAAGCAAAAAAAACTGAACCTATCGGGACAGGTTATAACCTATGCGAGGTCCTCTATGATTTTTTTTAAAGATTGCATATCGAAAGGTTTGGCTATGGCACCGCTGAAACCGTATTCCTTAAAATGAGACATAACAGGATCATTCGTATACCCGCTGGAGACAACAACTTTTGCTCCCGGGTGAAAAGCCAAGATTTCATTGACCGCCTCCCTGCCCCCCATTCCTCCCGGAATAGTCAAATCCATAATGACAATATTAAAGCGGTCTCCTCCTTCCAGGCCGGTTTTATACAGCTCCACGGCCTCTTTCCCTTCCTTTACGAGCACGACATCATAACCCAGGAAGACAAGCATTTGTTTGGCGATATCACCGACAATTTCCTCATCATCCATAATCAGGATCTTTCCTTTCCGGTTTTCCGTCGTCACTGTAATATCCTCAATTCACTTTTATCCCTTAGTTCAAACGTCTTTAAAAAACCTGTTCTCACTACAGAAATGTCTTCCCGCCCCCTTTTTAAAACAATCAGATTCTCCCCATCCGAACCACGTCTCTCATAGTTGATGAATCCAGATCACGTAGACCCTGTTGACATTATAGCCCTTTTGTAAAAAATTATGCGACTTACAATGAAAACAGTATGCCAGAATTTCATCCCAACAGTCAAGACGTTTGCAGTGCTATATTTGCAAAATCCGGTTGGTTCTCTTTTGAATTTCTTCGGCTTTCAGGGTATGCTCTGTTCAACCTCCCCGTGAATGCAATGACAAAGAGACTCGGCAACATCGTCCACACTGATTTTTTTAACAATCACTCTGTGGAAATAGTGGATAACGGAGATTACCGCTCGCTCTACTTTGCAGGCAATATCCTCCAGAGCAGAATTTCCATATCCGCCCCCCACAATCTTGTCCTTTACTACACCCGGTATATGATGGCTGCTCTTTTGATTCAACCGCGACCAGAACGGGTTCTGCTCATCGGCATCGGAGCCGGAACGCTGGTTAGTTTTCTGCACCATCATTTCCCGGAATGCATTCTCGACGCTGTGGATCTCTCTTCCCAGGTTATTAAACTTGCTTTGGGATACTTCCGAATGCCTGATGAACCTCCCATATCGATCCATTGCGCTGACGGGTTCGATTTCCTGGCGCAGAGGAACTGCGGGAACCGGTATGACCTGATCCTTATCGATGCCTTTGACGAAAACGGCATGTCCAAGACTATATACACCGAGGATTTTTTTTCTCTCTGCCGGAAAACCCTTTCTCCCGGCGGCGCGTTGAGTTGCAATTTATGGAGTGGCAACCTGCAGGAACTCGAAAGGGTAAAACAGGCGTTCAACAAACATTCAGTAAGTAGAATCTATCTTCCTGTACAAGAGAGAGGAAATATAGTGGGACTGGGCTTCAATACCCCCATACCATGGAAAAAAATCGATCGGCCGGATAAAGAACTCAAAGAACTCGCGGAACGCTATGGGTTTGATCTAACTGAAATTGTTAAAATCGCCAAGAAAAACAACATGAATCTCAGACAACGAATGGGCTCGTTTTTCAACGGTCACTGACAGAAACGACTCTGACGCCGGCGGTAGTTTCACACATTGCCGGGGGGAGTCCACGGCTTTCTGATCCTGGCAAGTTGATCTCTCAAGTCCCTGATTTCCTTCATCCAGTATTCGGATGTCCCGAAATTATCCATAACCCGTGTCTCCCCATCTTCCACTACCTGATGGATACACCAGGCCATATAGTGCACATAGCGCATGGCTCGCAAAGGCTCTATCAAACGTAGGGTTCTTCGATCAAAGGAACGAAAAGTCTCATACCCCTCCAGAAAAAGATCCGCCTCAAGAAAAGACTCTTCCAATATTCCGGGGAGCAACATCCAAAAATCCTGGACAGGAGGGCCGACGACCATATCGTCAAAATCGATTAGAAAAAACGACTCGCCTGGACGGTGAATGACGTTGGCGAAATGACAGTCCCCATGCAGGCGTATTGTCTTGATGTCATCGAAAACAGGCTCTATTTCCTTGATGAGTTCGTCGGTCACCCTGGTAAATTCAGGAAACAGCTCTTTTGAAATTAAGCCGCTTTGGATTATCATTTCGACCTGATTGCGTGTCGAAATTGCAGGCCTCAGAGAGACTCTCGCATCAGCACCATGTACCGCTCCGACATTATGGACCCGCGCCATCAGACGTCCCAGTTCCATCCACTGATCATCGGTGTACTCATCAAGGCAACGACCACCGCATTTGGGAAACAACGCGTACAGAATATCCTTATACACTCCCAGTGTAGATCCGTCAGCAAGGCGTAAAGGTGCAACAACAGGAATCTCCTGTTCGGCCAGTTCGAGAAGGAATTCATGCTCCTGCAGTATTGCCTCTTTGCTCCAACGTCCGGGCCGGTAGAACTTTATGATTCTCCCCATACCGTCCTTCTGTTCCAATTCATAGACCCGGTTTATATAACTGTTAAACGGGCGATAGAGATTGGAAAATGGAGAAGAAAGGGCGGTTTCCGCTAGGTTTATGACAGTATCAGGACTTAGCAGGTGAAAGGGAGATCCGCATTCTTTGCTTTTTGGACATCTACTCGTCGTCGAGCCTGATAACGTTTTCTTCATGGATAAAAAGTTCCTTATATGAAATACTTCCATTTTCAGCTATAGTCCGTTTACGACATCCAGACAATTTTAACCACCATGACAAACTACTTCAATGGAGAGGCATAAAATAGCAGACCAAGTGGTTCCAACCGCCTCCACATACTCGGGATATTGCATTACCTGCAAAAAAAATCACGTTTTCCCGGGAAATTACGATCTTCGCCTCGGATATTCCCTCATGGAAGAGTTAAAGCGGGAAAATCGAATTGACCGTACCGTATCGACCAATTCTCTCTTTGGTGAGTTGCGGGGAAAGATGTTTGGAGTCATGACCTGTATTTCCACGGATGGAGTCATATGTACCGTGAAGGCTTTTTCCGGACAATTTGACGGCCGTTGGCAGATACCTGGATGGGCTCCGCCTCTTTTTGATGTGGAACGCTGGCACCAGGTAAATACTCCCGAAGAGAAAGCCATAAAGGACCTCGACGGGATCATCCGAACCGGCAAAGTCGAAGAAAAAGAACGACTCATTCAGATGCGCAGGCATCTTTCACGCGCGCTCATGAAAGATTTGCATGCCCTCTATCGACTGACCAACTTTTCCGGAAAAACAGCTTCCTTTTCCGACATTTTTTCAGATGGTAGCGGAATTCCCACTGGAACCGGTGATTGCTGCGCACCAAAACTCCTAAATTATGCCGCCCTGCATAAACTCATCCCCGTTTCCCTCTGCGAATTTTATTGGGGCAGAGACAACAAATCCGGTACACGCAGTCATGGCAGCTTTTATCCACCCTGTGACGAGAAATGTGCACCCCTTATGGGCTTTATGCTTTGCGGGCTTAAAGAACTTTATGAGCAAGCAAATCTGTAGACTAAAACTTTTCTATTCCGATCCTGCCATCGTCGTTGTGCAAAAACCAGGCGGAGTCCTTGCGGTCCCCGGGCGCGGACCGGACAAGCAGGACTGCATCGTCAATACAGTCAAATCGATGTTTCCCGACTGCATCGAGCAACCCGCAGTACATCGGCTTGACATGCAGACATCAGGGCTCATGGTTCTCGCCCGGACTCGGGATGCTCATCGCCTGCTTTCTCATCAGTTCGAGAAACGATGGGTCAAAAAACGCTATATCGCTCTGTTGGACGGGATCGTGAAGGCAAGCTCCGGGAAGATTCGTCTTTCTTTTCGCCTTGATCCCGAAAACCGTCCCTATCAAATTTACGATCCTGTACATGGAAAACCCGGCATCACACTGTGGAAAACATTGGCTGTGGAGTCGGGGAGGACACGTGTCGAATTCATACCGCTCACCGGCCGAACCCATCAGCTTCGAGTCCATTCAGCTCATCCCTCGGGGTTGGGATGCCCCATCGTCGGCGACAGGCTCTACGGTAGAGGCCGGGAAGATGATCCCATGCTGCTGCATGCGGCTTTTCTGGCCTTCCGGCATCCGATAACCGGAACTCTGCTGCAGTTTCATTCGCCTGAGAATTTTTGATAAAAAAACCCGGTTATGAAGTTGACTCCATAACCGGGTTTTTCATCACTTCCTTATGTACTTATAAAAGGGATTATCTTCTTATAAAGCGATTGGGTAAAAACTGATGGCAAAGACGCAAACTGCCAAGATCAGTGTACAGGCCGGGCCGAGAATCGACTTTTCGGTTTCGAACGTTTCTTTCGCCTCATGGAAGTACATATTGATGATCAAGCGCAGATAGTACCACATGGATAAAATACTGCTGACGATACCCAAGACCGCCAAAGTTACCTGACCGGCATTAATGGCGCTGACAATGATATAAAACTTACCCATGAACCCGGCGGTGGGCGGAATGCCCGCCATGGACAGCAGAAAAATCGTTATGGCCGCAGCTGAGTAAGGCCTGCTCTTGGCCAAACCTTTAAAGTCCTCAAAAGAGCTTCTCTTTTCACCGCTTCCAGTCAGGTAAGAAAGTGCGGCAAAGATACCCAGGGTGCTCACTGCGTAAGCGGCAAGATAGAAGAGTATAACGCTGCCGCTAAAATGGTCGGCACTCACCGCAACCAGCGCTATCAAAAGGTAGCCGGTATGGACGATACCTGAAGCTGCGAGCATCCTCTTTAGGGTGTTCTGACCGATGGCAATCAAGTTGCCGCCGAACATGGTGAGAATGGCAATATAAAAGAGATACGTAACCCAGGCACTCTTCAATGCCGGATTGATCATCAGGAAGTTGGCAAAAATGGCGAAGATGGCTGTTTTCAAAGCCGTTGCCATGAAACCGGTCACCGGCATCGACGCGCCGTCATAAACATCGACCACCCAGGCATGGAACGGAAAAGCGGCAATTTTGAACAAAAACGCAACGATAATGAAAAATGCGCCACCGACGAGAGCTGGCGAATTGAAAAATCCATGATTTGCGATACTTGCACCAATTGCAGTGAATTTTGTGCTCTGCAACGCCCCATAGATCAAGGCCGTACCCATGGTGAAAAAGGCACCGGTGAAAGCACCAAGCATCAGATATTTCAACACGGCTTCCGAGCCGGACACGCTTCTTCTGTTAAAGCCGACCAAGACATAAATGGCCAGAGACATGATCTCAAGAGAAATGAATGCTGTAATGAGTTCCTGAGACATGGTCAACAACAACATACCACAGGCTGAGAAACAGAGGAGGCTGTAAAATTCCACCAGGCCGAATCCGTTCTCTTTGAAATAACTCTGAGAGCTCATCGAGGTGAAGAAACCGCAGGCCAGGATGATAAGAGCTGCCACCCGGTTGAAATCGGAGACCACCAACATACCGTTAAACGCACTGGAGTATGGAACATAATGCCCTGTGGCTCCGGTAAGAATCTGTGCTATAAAAGCCAGAGCAAACACGCACATGCTGACAGGTGCAGCAGCCTCGAGAGTCAATTTCCCGAATGCCGCCCTGAGCATCAAAAGGATGGCTCCCGCACCAACGATGAAAAGAGGGAGTAACAAGTAAAAGTCGCGCGTCATGATAGGTACCCTGCCTTATTTCTGTTCTGGTTTGTGTCCGATCTCAGGGACAAAAGTGTCTGCAACCTGCATATGTTTGGAAACCGCATTGATCTGTATCGTCGCCGCGGGTTCAATCTTCTTGATAAACGGTTGAGGATAAATCCCCATTACGATAATCAGTACGACTATCGGCAAAAACGCAACGACTTCGGCCGAACTCAGGTCTTTGAATATAAAAGACGGTTTTTTGGCTTTTTCAAAAAACACCCGCTGGAACATCCAAAGCATATAGCAGACGCCGATAATAAGTGACGTTCCGGCAAGAATGCCGATGATCACGTTGAATTTGATCGCGCCGAGTATGATCAGAAATTCACCGATGAATCCGTTGGTTCCGGGGAGCCCCACGGAGGCAAGCATGGCCACCGCAAAGAAAAAGGCGAAAACCGGAGCCTGGGAGGCGATCCCCCCCAAGTCGTCTATTTTTCTCGTGCCTGAACGCTCTTCAAGTATACCGACAAAGAGGAACAGGGCTCCGGTGCTGGTTGCATGAGCGACGATTTGAAACAGACTGCCCGTCAATGCCTGAAGGTTCATACAGAAGATGCCCAACGCGATGATGCCCATATGCGAGGCCGACGAGAATGCCAGCATTCTCTTGAAATCCTTTTGAGCGATGGCGGCAATACCGCAATACATCATGCCGATCACGCCGAGGTAGGCAAGAAGGAGAGCATATCTCGTAAATTCAGCGCCGAATATCGGGATAACGAAACGAATGACCGCATAGACACCGATTTTAGCCATAATGGCCGACAAGACGAAGGTAGCGGCCGAAGGGGCTTCGGTGTAGGCATCAGGTAACCAGGTATGGAACGGAAACAGCGGAATCTTGATAGCGAATGCCAGCATGAATCCGATAAAGGCGAGAAGGGCCGCCGTGCCATGCAGGTTCAGGGAGGCCATTTTGGCAACATCGAAGCTCCACACACCGAACTGACTGTGATAGGCCGCTCCCATATACAGAATCGAAGCAAGCATTAACAAAGATCCAGCTATTGTATATATGGTGATCTTAAGGGTTGCCGCTACCTTGCCTTCCCCTCCGTAGAGACCGATCATAAAGAAAATCGGCAGGAGCATAACCTCCCAGAAAACATAAAATAGAATCAGATCTCCGGCACAGATGGCTCCTGCCATAGCGCCTTCGGCAATGAGAAGATTTGCGTAATATCCTTTAGTCTTAGTTGAAAACACCAGGAAGATCAGCGGAAAGAGAACCGCCCCAGCCATGAGCACGAACAGGCTGATCCCGTCGACACCAATGATGTAATTGATTCCCAAGGATTGAAACCAATTCAGCTTTTCGGCAAATTCCATTCCACCCGCACCGTTGAACCCTGTATACAGCTTCAAGCCCAAGAGCAGAACCGCAATCGACACCACCAAACCGATCGCCCTGGCACCGTTCTTCGGCGCAGGGAAGAGCAGCAATAAAAGCCCTGCGATTATCGGCAGGAAGATCATAGATGAGAGGATATGTTCTAACATTCTTGCACCTTACCTAGTTCAGCGTTTGAGAAATGAGAAGGCTTAAAAGGCTTAACCCTATGACCATGTATATTGCATACACCCTAACAAAGCCTGTCTGAAATACCTTAAATGCGCTCCCGGCAATACCGTAAAGGCTTGCGGTAAACCTCCTCGGGCCGTCAGTGACATTGGGATCGAATTGTTGCCATATAATGGCACCAATAAATTTATACGGCTGGACGAATACCGCGTTATAGAGTTCATCAATATAGAATTTGTTGTAAGCAAACTTTGTGAAACCAGAAAAGACAGGAACTTCCGCACCCTTGGAAAACTTAATAAAGGCGGTAAAGAAACCGATGGCAACAGCCACGACGCTCACTCCCATGGCCATCCATTCCATGCTCTCTTCCGCATGGACGTGGTGATCCAGAACACTCGGTGCCAGCCAGTGCGAAATCTGTTGACTCCCACCCATAACTTCCGGCAGGTTTAAGAAACCGGCAAGCAAGGCTCCGGCTGCCAAAATGACGAGCGGCACAGTCATGTATCCAGGCGGTTCATGCGCATGCTCATAAGCTGACCGGCTATGCGGTTCGCCATGGAAAGTGACGAAAATCATTCTGAAGGTGTAGTAAGCCGTCATACCGGCCACGACGACGCCGATAAACCAGATCGCTTTGTGTCCTCCGGCAAGAGCTGAGAAAAGAATTTCATCTTTACTGAAGAATCCGGAGAAAGGAGGACATCCTGCCAGAGCAAATCCGCCGATCACCATGGTCCAGTAGGTGATGGGAAGCTTTTTCCTCAGTCCACCCATCTTCCAAATATTCTGCTCATGATGCATTGCATAGATCACAGAGCCTGCACAGAGGAAGAGCAATGCCTTGAAAAACGCGTGGGTGAGCACATGGAATATACCTGCTGAGTAAGCGGCGAGTCCAACGCCTGCAAACATATACCCCAATTGGCTCACTGTCGAATAGGCCAGTATCTTTTTAATGTCATCCTGAAACATGCCGTAGATTGCGGAAACCAGCGCCGTAAGAATACCTATCCAGGCTACAATCTCTCCTGCAGCAGGCACATGAGCGTAGAGAAAGCTAAACCTGGCAACCATGTATACGCCGGCGGTGACCATGGTCGCAGCATGTATGAGAGCGGAGACGGGGGTAGGACCGGCCATGGCATCGGGCAACCACACATAAAGCGGAATCTGCGCCGATTTACCTGTGGCACCGACGAAAAGCAACATGCAAACGATAAATCCCATGGCGGGAGTCAGCATGGAGGCATTGGACTTCAATGAGACATAATCAAACCCGTGTGTCCCTATGCTCCAGAAAAGAAAGGCCATTCCCAAAACAAATCCGAGGTCGCCTATTCTGTTAACGATAAAGGCCTTGTTGCCGGCAAGTACGTTGCTGCGATCTTCATTATAATAACTTATAAGAAGATACGAGCAAAGGCCGACTCCTTCCCACCCGACGAACATCACGACGGGACCGTCTCCGAGGACCAAGACGAGCATGCTTCCGAGGAAGAGGTTCATATAGGCAAAGAACTTGGCAAAGGACTTGTCCTCGGCCATGTAGCCGATGGAATAGATATGGATCAATGTGCCGATAAAGGTAACAAACAGCAAGAATAGCGAACTCAACGGATCGGCCATGAACCCCATATTGATGTGGAGCTGCCCGACACTGAACCATGTAAAAGCCTTATGAACCAGTATCCGATGATCCACCGGCATGGATTGGAGGAGCTGAAAGACCTGAAGGGACATGATGCAGGAAACCGCAGGCCCTATACAGGCGATCACACCGTAAAATCCATCTGAAAACCGGCCGGCCTTGCAGGTCATGACATGCATGAGCCCGATGAAAAGAGCACCGAGCAACGGCATCAAGGGGATCAGACCAAGATAAAAAATAGTTGTTTGTTCCATTGCATCACCCCTTTAACACGCTGAATATATTGGTATCCAGCATGCCTTTATGCTTATGCAGCAGGATAACCACGGCCAAAGCCAGCGAGGCCTCTGCTGCTGCCACGGCGATAACCATCAATGCGAGGATCTGACCATCCATGCTGATGTGCAACCGGGAAAATGAGATAAACGCAAGATTTGCCGCATTCAGCATCATCTCGATCGACATGAACACGGTAAACACGTTTCGACGAGATATTACCCCCAGGATCCCTAGAGAAAAAAGTATAATACTCAAGGTTAGATAATTGCTAATCACTTGTCTTCCCCCCTTTTTCCAGCCAGGACAACAGCTCCGACGAGTGCGACCAGCAGAAGAATGGACACGATTTCAAAAGGAAGCAGCCAGTTTTTAAACAGCACCATTCCGACTTCCTTCACCCCCCCGAAGCCGTCACCGATGATCTTGGTGTCGCCCCCCGGCAGGCTTTTGACTATTTTGTATAAAAACCATGCAATCGGCGTAATGATGATGGCACCACCCAAAAGGAACATTCCCCTTCCCTTTTCATCGGGCAGATCATTGTCCTGAATGTTTAAGAACATGATGATAAAGATAATCAGCGACATGATCGCCCCTGCATATACGATCAGCTGAATGACAAACATCAGCCTGGCTGACAGGAGGGCATAGAGACCCGCAAGCGAGATCAGCGTCACAACAAAGCTCATCGCACCGTTCATCGGGTGTTTGAAGAGAATCAAGCCGATGGCGCCGAGCACCGCCATAACAGCCAATCCGAAAAACATCCATTCGGCAAACATGATATCAAGCGCCCCCTTTCTTATATTCTTCTTCGCTAAACGCACCCTTTCCGGCCAACAGATCATCAATCCCGAAGAATACGGACTCACGATTATGAGTGGTCACCGAAAAGATCCCCGTATCCATCCGAATTGCATCCATTGGACAAGCCTCGACACAATATCCACAGTAAATACATTCTAAGAGGTCGATATTGAAACTGACCGGGACTTTTTCCGACTTGCCGTCCCATCGTTCACCTGCCTCGATGGTTATACATTTGGCAGGACAATTGGTCTGGCACATGAAGCAGGCGACACACTTAACCGTACCGTCTTCGTGGGTAGTCAGTCTGTGGCGGCCTCGCCAGCGAGGAGTTATTTCGGGTTTTACCTCGGGATAGTGACGAACATAAAGTTTCGAGTTATCACAAAGATTCGACCAGAAATGCCCGAGGGTCACACACATTCCCTTGAAGATCTCGACGATATAGATCTTCTCGAGGAAACTTGATCCCTTACGTTCTAAAACCTTGGTAGTTATACTCATGCCAGCCCCCTTTTAGCTCAACGCAACAACCGCTGCACTCGTGATAAAAATATTCAGAAGTGCCAGAGGCAACAGCATCTTCCACCCCAATTGCTGCAACTGATCATACCTAAAGCGTGGAAGTGTCCACCTCACCCAGACATACACGAAGCACATCATGAAAGTCTTTATCAGGAAGGTCGCGATCTGCAACAGGACCACCAGCACCCTGTCGGCCGTTCCACCAGTGGAGCGGAGCAGATAACCAATCAGGACCGCTTCAACCAGAGCCACCATCATCCACAGGATGACAGTATAGACGTTGGCTTCCCGCACTCTCGGATCTTTCGGCCTATCATAATGACTTTTGTTGTTTTTTCTCATCCAGGCGGTAAATATACCGGACATCAGAGGAATAAAGATGACCAGAGCCACCGCGACCGGTTTGGCATACTCAAGCAATGTCTCCGTGGAGAGCCAGGGAATCTGATAACTTCCGAAAAACAAGGTTATAATCAGAGCACTGGATACGAACATGGCCACGTATTCACCCATGAAGAACAGCGCAAATTTCATCGAGCTGTACTCGACATGGAAACCGGCAACGAGCTCACTCTCACCTTCAGCCAAGTCAAAGGGCGTCCGATTGGTCTCCGCAAAGGCAGCCACGATGAAGATGAGCGCGCCGAGCGGCTGCAGGACAACTCCCCACATGGGAATGAAACCAAAGAGCAGCTGCCCCTGGAAGTGTGCCATCTCATTGAGATCGATCGTTCCGTAAACCGTAAGCAAGCTTACAAGCGCAAGCCCCATGGGTATCTCATAACTGATGACCTGCGCTGAGGCTCGCAATCCACCCAGGATGCCGAACTTATTGTGCGACGACCATCCGGCGAGAATAATCCCGTAAACGCTGAAGCCTGCAATGGCCAGGAACCAGAGAATGCCGAGATTCATCGGGATGCCCTGCATGATATAGTGTTTGCCGGCAAGTACCAGAGTGTCGGCAAATGGCACGACGGCAAAGGATAGCAACGCACATACGAAAACGATGAGCGGCGCCAGGACAAAATAGAACTTATGCTGGCTGTGCCCTGGAATCACGTCTTCTTTGAAGATCAGCTTAACCGCGTCAGCAAGGTTCTGAATGAGGCCTGCCGCCCTGAATCCGCCGATGTTACATCGGTTTGGGCCCGCTCGATCTTGGAAAAATGCGGCCCCTCTTCTTTCCAGCCAAACCAGTGCTGCAATAAAGCAGAGCGGCACAAAAGCCCCGAATGCAACCCGGAGAAGAATAAGTAAAATATCAAGCTGGGACATGGGAAGCCTCATTCTCTGTTAATTTCAATCCTCCCTCGGGAATACCATCCGCCATTGAGGGAATTACCTTCTTCATTTCATCTGCAATATCCGCTGCCGTCATCGGCCCCCCTAATCGGTTGATTATATCGACCATGTCGGCAGCAGGAGTGTTTTTGATCACCGCTTTGACAAAATGCTGCAAAATCCCATCTTTGTTGATGACGCTCCCCTCCGACTCGGTATATGAGGCAACGGGAACGGCAATGGCCGCAGTTTTTGTAAAGACGTTTTCGTGTGTGCTTACTGAGACGACCTTCACCTTAGCCAGTTTGGGTGAGAATTCGTTGCCGGTATCGTTTATCAACAGGTCGTTGTCGAAACTGACCACTGCATCGGCATCGTTCAATGCAGCCAGGAAGCCGTCTTTGCTGGCATCGATTCCCAACAAGGCAAGACCCGCCCTGTTGGACGACTTGTCATCCTGAATCAACCAGTCATCTCCATCACCGGTCTTTATATAGCCGTCGCTGTAACCCGACACCGTGCCCCCAACCTCCTGAGCCAAGGCTTTTACGGCAATCATTTGCTCGACGGAACAACTGGGAGAGATAAGAAACAACGATTTAGCGGTAAGAATCTTTTGGGCTGCAAGCACGGCTTCTTCCGCAGAGCATTCCCTGCCTTCGACTTTGGCTACGGTCAACCGCCCTTCATTTTCGCCGTAATAGGTCATGCGCCCTTCATCACAAATGAAGTAGCCGTTGACCTGCTCGTTCAGGCGCGGCCTGAAACGGTAAATCTTGTCGTCTTTATATTTTTCGCGATTATGGTCGATGAAGATATTGCAGCCTTTTGAACAACCGTGACAGATGCCTTTGCTCGGGGTTAAGAACCAGACCCGTTGTTTGAAACGAAAATCCTTGCTTGTCATGGCACCGACCGGGCAGAGGTCCACGACGTTTAGGGCATATCGGTTGTTGAGTGGACGTCCCGGGAAAAACTCGACCCGGGCATTGTCCGAACGGTTAACGATTCCCAGCTCACCTGTTTTCGTGATCAAACGGGTAAATCGCACACAGCGGGCGCAGAGGACGCAACGTTCCTGGTCATGAACCACCCCGCAGCCGAAATCCATCCGTTTTCCCTTGGTAACCACCGGCACCGTCATCCTGCTGTCCCTGGCATCGTATTTCATATAATACTCTTGCAAGGCGCATTCCCCGGCCTGATCACAAACAGGGCAATCGATGGGATGGTTGATCAATTCCAGCTCCATGACATCATGCTGAATTTTCTTGATCTTTTCTTCATCAATCTGGACTTTGATACCAGGTGCCACCGGAGTCTTGCAGGCGGGAACAAGCGGCGGCCTGCCCTCCTCGATGCCCACCAGACACATCCGGCAATTCCCATCGGCGCCAAGAGCGGGATGGTAACAGAAATGGGGGATCTCAATGCCGACAACTTTCAGTGCATCGATCAGGTTCTTACCCGACTCCACTTCCACTTCAACTCCGTTAACAAAAAGTTTTACCATTTCAGCCATGAGTCAGCCCTTATCCCTGTTTCTGAGCGGCCCCGGAAGAGGCTTCTTTCTTAACATAGGCCTCGAATTCGTGCCGGAACTTATCTAAATAACTGCGTACGGGCATGGTGCAGGCAGCCGAGAGTACGCATACGGTTTTTCCTTCTATATTGTCGCACAGCTCTCTGAGCAGATCGACGTCGGCGACGGTTCCTTCGCCGTGCAGGATCTTTTTGACTATTTTCAGCATCCAGCCGAGACCTTCACGGCAGGGCGTACATTGACCGCAGGATTCGTGATGGTAGAACTCTATGAGATTCTCCACCAGTTTTACGATATCCACCGTCTCGTCAAGTACGACGATGCCGCCTGAGCCGAACATGGTTTTATGGGCGGCCATGGACTCATAATCAAGGGTCAGGTCCTGAGCTTCCTCGGGAGTCTGCACAGGTGTCGAGCTCCCTCCAGGAATAATTCCCTTTAACTTCTTTCCGTTTAGCACCCCTCCGGCGACCTTCTCGATAACCTCAACGATGGGCAATCCCAGCGGCAACTCATACATGCCGGGCTTGTTGACATGACCGGAAATGCCGAAGAGATGAGTGCCCGGACTTTTGTCCGTTCCGTATTGTTTATAGGCATCAGCGCCGTTTTCAATGATGTAGGGAAGTGAGGCGATGGTCTGGACATTGTTGATGATGGTCGGACATCCGTAGAGACCTTCAACTGCAGGAAACGGTGGTTTGCTCCTTGGCTGCCCCTTTTTTCCTTCGATGGATTCCAAAAGCGCCGTTTCCTCGCCGCAGATATAAGCTCCTGCGCCGCGATGGACGGTCACATCCAACTTAAAATCGTGCCCTCCCACCTTTTCTCCGAGATATCCTTCTGCATAGGCCTCGTCAATGGCTTTCTGTAGGGCCTTGCACTGGGTAGTGTACTCTCCGCGGATATAGATATAAGAATTATGGCAACCGATGGCGTAACAACAGATAATGATCCCTTCAATGAGCAGATGGGGATCACGTACCAGAATGAAGCGATCCTTGAAGGTCGCAGGCTCCGATTCGTCGGAGTTCACGGTTAGGTAAACAGGTTTATCAAGCCCTTTCGGCAAAAAGGACCATTTCAATCCTGCCGGAAAGCCTGCACCACCTCGACCGCGCAGCCCGCTGTTCTTCACTTCTTCGGTAACAGCGGAAGGTTCCATGGAAAAGAGTTTTTCCAACCGGGAATAAGCTCCGTGCTGCTTGGCGACCTCAATCTTATGGGCGTCCTTGATGTCGAATTTGGCACTGAGAATCTTGACTTCCATTTTCGTACGCCCTCCTTATTTCAACGTGGCCAGCAAGGTTTTCAATTTATCCACGTCCATATTCTCGTGGAATTCCCCGTTGACCTGAACGACCGGCGCCGAGCCGCAGTGACCGAGGCATTCAACCTCTTCGAGGCTGTATTTTCCATCCGGGCTGACCTCTCCCGGAACAAGGCCGAGTTCACCTTTGAGATAGTCGACAATCTCCTGTTTCCCCCTGAGCCAACATGACAAGGTCCGGCAGATGCAGATATGGATTTTACCCATGGGGTGCAGGTTGTACATTGTATAAAAAGTGGCGCATTCGTACACCTGACTGGCGAAGGTACCGATACGATCGGCTATATATTCAATCGCCTCGGCGCAGATCCAGCCCTCTTGCTCCTGCGTCAGCCAAAGGGACGGCAGGATCATGGATTCCCTGGTCGGATAGCGCTTGACGAGGCGCTCAAATTCGGCATCCCGTTCCTGGTCGAACGCAAACGGTTTTCCTGTAGCTATCAATTTCGCACGGTTGCTCATCTATCCAACTCCCCACCAATAATATTGATGCTGCCAAGATTAATGACTGCATCGGCAATCATGGCTCCTTCAACCATTTCATGGAATCCACCCATTATATAAAAACAGGGCGGCCTCACTTTGACTTTATAGGGTCTTCCGGAGCCATCGGAGACGAAATGAAATCCCAACTCGCCATTTGCCGCCTCAAAAGAATCGTACCATTCTCCAGGAGGTGTCTTGACGCCCTCGTAGATAATTTTGAAGTGGTTGGCAAGTCCTTCGATTTTACTGTAAACCTGAGATTTTGGCGGTATTGCCACCCGATGATCGTCAACAAAAATCGGACCTTGGGGTATGAGTTTCATCGCCTGCCGGATGATTTTCATACTTTCAAAGATCTCTTCATACCGGATAATGAGCCTGTCGTAGAGGTCACCGGTGGTGCCCACAGGAACCTGGAAATCGAAGGCATCGTAATTATAATATGGCGCATCCTTACGCAGATCGAAGGCTACGCCGGAAGCTCGCAGGCATGGTCCGGTATAGCCGTAAGAGAGGGCGACATCTTTGGGCATGACACATACGCCCTGCGTGCGGTCATGGACGATCCTGTTTTGCAAGACCAGCTTGAGTGAGTCGTTGACACCCTTCTCAATGGCTTTCAGCTGATACTCCATATCCGCTTCCCAGCCTTCGTAGAAATCACGGTACATTCCACCGATACGGGCAAACGAACTGGTAAGACGAGCACCGGTCAGCCGGCTGATCAGATCATAGGAAGCCTCTTTCTCGTTATAGAGATACCAGTAGTTGGTCAAACCGCCCATATCCACCAGATTGGCAGCAATGCAGACCAGATGATCCTGTATCCTGAAAAACTCGGTCAGAATTACCCGCATGAACTTGGTCCGCTCGGTGATTTCCACCCCGAGCCACGACTCAACGGCTTTAACATAAGCGATATTGTTGATCAGGGCGGAGCAGTAGTTGAGCCGGTCCGTGAGAGGGATCACCTGATTGTAGGTGAGATTTTCCGCGGTTTTCTCGAAACCGCGGTGGAGATAGCCGATCTCGTTCACATTGGCCATGATAGTCTCGCCGTCAAGCGCAGTCAGTATGCGGATGGCCCCGTGGGTGACCGGATGAGAGGGACCGATGTTGAGGAACATGATCTCGGTGTTGATGTCCTTCATCGTCGATTCGGTGACGCCGTTGGTTGCCAGACGTGCTTTGATCTCCTTCTCCAGACTGTAGGTTTCAAAACAAACCTGCCCCTGTCTGATGGGATAGTCCTTACGCAAAGGATGACCTTTAAACTGCCAATGATTCAATATACGTCTCAGATCAGGATGACCAATAAAATTAATCCCGTACTGATCCCAGGCTTCGCGCTCGCCCCAGTTGGCCGAATCCCACAGATGAGTAACCGTCGGAACTCCCACCTCCGGATCCAAAACCAGTGTGCGAACCTGCACCAGCATGTTTTGTGCCCAGTTCCTTAAGGTATAGACAACTGCGAAACGCGCCTCCTGGGCAACCGGGTAGTCGAGATAATCAATGGCCGTGACATCGAGAAGCAGGCTGAACTTAAATTCCATGTCGTTTTTCAGACGAGTCAGCGTCTCAATGAGTTTTTCCGGACGAACTGTAATCACCGCGGAATCCAGAACAGCCGCTACGGTTGCATCCGGAAAAGCGGCTTGTAATTTTTCTAGTGCCGTCGCATTCATATCAATCGAGAATCCCTTTAAAATCTTTGTGGCGATCCATCAGCACACTCTCACCTTTGATCTGATCCTGGATCTTCATCAGAGCGTCCAGCACCGCTTCAGGTCTTGGGGGGCATCCAGAGATATAGACATCCACAGGGATAATGGTATCGATTCCCTGTACGGTGCAGTAGTTGTCGTAGATGCCTCCTGAACTGGCACACGCTCCCATTGCGACCACCCATTTCGGCTCGGCTATCTGCTCATAGATACGCTTTAAGATCGGCGCCTGTTTATAGCTGATAGTGCCGCACACAAGGAGGAGATCAGCCTGACGCGGAGAAAAACGAACAACCTCCGCTCCCCAACGGGATATATCATGCTGACTGGCCGCCGCACTCATGAATTCGATGGCGCAGCAAGCAGTTCCAAAAACGAACGGCCAGAGTGAATACTTCCGTCCCCAGTTGATAATTGCGTCGAGTTTCGTGGTGACGACCGAGTCGCCCAGACTCGCTTCCAATCCTAACGCCAATTGACCACCCCTTTCTTTAGAATGTAAATGAGACCCGTAAGAAGCAGGAGCATAAAGGCCACCATTTCGGTAAACCCAAACCAGCCGAGATGCCGTACGGACACCGCCCATGGATACATGAACACTGCTTCGATATCGAATATCAGGAAGAGAATGGCGAGAAGATAAAATTTGACACTGAACTTCTGGTCAACCATCCCGATAAAACTGCCGACCCCACTCTCGTACGGCTCATTTTTGATTTTTCCGCGCGCGCGAGGTCCGAATATTGCTGTCGCGGCCATAAAGGCGGGAACAAAAACAGCAATCCCGAAAAAAATTATTGCTGACAGAATCAATTCCGTTGACATGTGCTCTTTCGTCTCCTTCGATCCCTTTTAAAGCCGGGTAAAAAGTACGGGCTTCCAATAATACTTCTGAATGAATGACCATTCATTAACAGGCGCCCGGCTTTCCTGTCAAGAAAAAATTATCTCATGCAAACGGGAACTTAGTTCAATAGTTCACTGGTCTAGTTATGCACAACAAGATCATTTTCTGTGCATACTGTGCGCCAGAAATTTTCAAATTTTATCATTTCAACACCTACGGGATATTGATGGTTTTTAGTCTTTTATTCATACCATTTTTGAGTATATCTCTAATTATCAATGTAATAGTTTAAGACCAAATTGACTGCCACATCAAACGACGGGCAAATCACCTATCAGGAACAAGACAATCTTTTGCCTAGTTCGCACAACAGCCTTTAGGGAATATTCGGTAAATCCAGCATGACACTGGAGGAAGGAGAAATCGACCAATCATATTCATGTCTTGACTAAAAACCATATTTCAACGTGTTATAAAAACAGGGCAAATAAATTCATTTTACTTAACAAACACTTCTAATATTCTTATGGGAAAAATTCGATTTTTTCCTTTTATTCAAATTTGAACGAAAAATCGATTTTCCCAGGGTAGCTTTAAACAATTCACCTCGGAAGAAAGCGATATTCATCGCATCCCGCAGGATAATTGGTATTAATTTCGGATAGGCAGCAGACAATGGAATGTGCCGTCTACGGGCAGCACAAACAGCATATGAAGGTATTGGTTTTTAGGCATTCAAAAAGACAAAAAAACCGTCATCGCTTTAGGTCTGCATAAACTTTTAAAATACAAAAAAACCCGCCCCGGTATCCACCGGGGCGGGTTTTTTCGTATACGTGATGATCATTGCCTCTTTGTATATCTAAAAAGGCAGTTAAAATTCAATTTCCTTACAGCGCCTGGATTTTCTCGGTAAGCATGGGAACGAACTGTTTGAGGTCGGCGACGACCAGGACGTCGGCCACCTCGCCGATGGGGGCGTCGCGGTCGGTGTTGATGGCCACGACGTACTCGGATTTCTTCATCCCGGC
>JBJKQT010000280.1:0-3749 GCA_046705065.1 Desulfocapsaceae bacterium | reverse complement strand
TCGAGGGACCTTTCAGGTTGAGGCGGCCAACGACTCTTTTCTTTGCCCACTTTCAACTATTTTTCCTTTTGATTTTGGACATATCTTCCGATATGAGTAAAGAAAGGGGTGCTTAAGCAATAGAGTGCGCCTCCGTCAGTCTTTCAAAGTGACCGTCGTTTTCCCATTAACAATTTGCCTTGGTTAGTTGAAACAAGTGATTTCAGAGACGAATCAACCACCTTCACCAATGCTGCAAGACCCGGATTCGGAGCAGGGTCCGATGAATGCAGCCGGTACTGAAGATAAAACCGTTTCCGATGCGGATTCTCTTACGACAAAACAACGCCTCGCGGAACGATATACGACCGAATTCGGTCCTCCGGCAAACGAACGGCGACAACCCACGGTTTTTGCCGTCGAGGATTTTTCCTTTCATTCTTCATCTCCAAGTCCGACCCATTGGTCCATCGGTTGGTCGGACCTGATGATGACGATGTTCATTTTATTTTTGACTCTTTTTGTCTACCAAGCAACACATAAGCAATTTCTGATCAGCAAACAGACGGAGGTTGTCGGCGGTGAGACAACCCAGGCCGTTGAAGTTGCCCCGAAAGGTTCCGCCACAGCCAAATTTGCTGCCATTAAGCCCTCTCTTCCGTTGATCACCGGTGGAACGATAAAAAAAGTCGAACCCATCCATGTAGAAGATATCGGCCCCGAGACCAAGTACTTTTCCGACAAGGACCGGGAACAGATGGAAAAAGTGCAAAAAGGCCTTGCCCCTCCTGCAGTTCCTTCAGGAAAAAATGACAGGGAACAGCAGGCCATTAAAACGACGGAAGAAGAAGCGGAAATGGTTTTTTCAGCCGGACAGGACACTTCAAAAACACGCCCTTCGGAACAAAAACCCGCCGTTCCCCCCGAAAATATCAACCGCCTGTTCGGCAGAATCAGCAGCACCATCAATGCGTACAACCTTTCCAAATATGCTACGGTCGATCTTATCTCAGGGAAGGCTATTCACATCGTCCTCACAAGTGATCTGTTTTTCAATTCCGGCAAAGCGGTCATAACTCCCAATTCAATGGCATCACTTGAAAAACTTGGAGCTGCAATCAAATCCGTTCCATTTATGATAGATATAGTGGGGCATACCGACAGTCATTACAAACATTCGGATCGATACCCCAGTAACTGGGAGCTTTCCGTTGCAAGAGCCAGTTCCGTAGCCCGTTTCTTCATCGAGGAAATGGAGATGAATCCGAATCAGTTTGTGGTGAGCGGCTTCTCCTCTTACCGTCCTCTCTACCCGAACACAACAGCCCGAAACAGGGCGGCAAACAGGAGAATCGACGTGATTATAAGCAATAAATATCCGGAACCGGTAGCGGCAACCAACCGGGACGAGGGACAATGAAACGAAAAAACATCATAGGGCTCCTCCTCTCCATAAGCCTGTTCTTATTCGGTTTTTTCATAAACGGGAATGTCGGTCTATATTTCAATCTGTCGGGTATTCTCGTGGTTCTCGGCGGAACCACGGCCGCATCGCTTATCAGTTTTCGAATGGATCAGCTGAGGATAGCCTTGAAGGTTGTCATGACCTCTTACCGAAGACCAATCAAAACCGAGACGGAGATTATCAACATTTTAATAGACCTCTCCATTAAATCCAGAATGGAAGGAATCCTCTCCTTGCAGAAAGAAGAGCAGGAAACAGCAATCCTTTTCCTGCGTCGCGCACTGGGCTGTCTTGTAGACGGCTATCGGGCGGAACAGATCAGGGAGATCCTCAACACCGAGATGTACTTTTTTAAACTTCGCCGCGAAGACCTGGAACGGGTTTTACGGACCATTGCGGAATTTTTCCCGGTCTTCGGCCTGATAGGCTCTGTAATTGGTTTGATAACAATGCTCAACGGCATAGGCGACACATCGATTATTTTAAAGGCCGTACCCATAGCGCTGACCTCGACACTCTACGGGCTGATCTTTGCCAATTTTATGTTCCTTCCCTTTGCCGCCAATCTCAAGGAGCGAACGAACCACGAACTTCTGTTGCAAAAGATCATCATGGAAGGTGTTATAGCCATCGATTCGGAACTCAATCCGGTCATCCTGACGACAAAACTGGAATCCTTTCTGACGCCTTCAGAACGACAATCCGATCTGGTGTCCTATACAAAGATCAAAGAGCGGTTCAATATTAAGACAGCGGAAAGGGAAGAAGAATACGAGTCTGCTGAAGATGTGTTCGACGAGGCGCCGATAAAAATCGAAAGATAGCGGTGGCGACCGTCATCTCTTCCCATTAAGGCCGGGAATACCGATGCGTTGGATAATCCGGGCATTCTTTCCTTCTTCGTAGGCAAGCAGTTTTCCTTGCCGTTGCCATAACCGGAAGGCCAGCGAATACGACAAAACACGTATGGGATAATCTCTTGGCAATTGCTTGAGATACGGCTGAATCGTAATAAAATTCGTCGCCCCGTATTGACTCATGATAAATCGGAGCCCGCCGTTGGCCGGGCCGATGTTGTAGGCGAGCAACCCCAGGAAAAGATTGTCCTCCATCTCTGCAAGATAGTATTTCAGCTCCGCCGCTGCGACAAAAGCGTTTTGCCGGGGATCGGTCAACGAGAGTTCCTTGATGCCAAGAACCTTCTCAACCTTTTTGACGACAGGTTTCGGTATCTGCGTTATCTGAAAAAGACCGAGACCGCCGTCCTTGCTCTGTCTGGGGATAAAGGAGGATTCGGCAGCCGCAACCCCTGCTAAAAGATTGGCGTCGACATCAAATTTCCGAGCAGCATCCCGAATGAACGGAATATATTCTTGAGCCCGGTCGATCATCTTTTGCAGCTGTTCCTGATCGTATCGACGATACGCGGCATATACCTGATGGGCCAGGGTGATCCTGCGATCCTCTTGTCTGCCGCCGACAAGGTTGCGAAAATTTTCGTAGCCATGATCGAATTGATCAAACATCATGACGCAGATGGTGGTAATGGCGAGGACAACGGCAATAGCTGCGGGAAGCGGAGTCCACCACGCCCTAAACCGTTTCCGTACTCTCCACCAACCGACCAGCAACGCAGCCGAGATAACAATCAAAATCAAAACAAATACGGCAAACGGAAGCAGGCTGGCAAAAAAACGCGTACCGGAAAACCAGCTTGCGGAATAGCCGAGCATAACCATGATGAGGACAACCGAGGAAACGCACAATCCGAAAATTTCGAGTCCGATGAACAGCAGATACCGTTTTTTATCGGCCGTCTGCTGAGGTATCGACTTTTTGACGACTTTTTTTTTGGAGGCCTGCGGCTTTTTTTGGGGCACCTTAGGGCTCGTTGCTGAACGAGTCGTTCTTTTGGCGGCAGGTGATCTTGTTTGAACCGGTTTACTCATCCGAGAAAACGTAACTCATGTTTGAGTGTATATGACAACCTTTTATACGTCATCCCAAACTCGCTTTATTTTGGATTTTCATAGAAAATATAAGGTGTTGAATAGTCGCTAAACTCAAAGTACACCTTTTTTTCCCCTGGATCCACGATCCCGTTAAGATTGGAATCAAGATAGCCGTAACCATACCTGTACGGTCTTTCCGCAGACCCGTTTGTGGCTGTAGCTGTGGTAAGCTTGTCTATTTTCATAAAGCGCTTCACCAGTTTGTCGCCGGCATATACTTCAAGAATGCCATCCGTTCCAGTCCAATTCTGTACTGCACGCCCTATTTTATTTTGTGTTTCTTTGGTGCAACC
>JBJKQT010000279.1:0-26681 GCA_046705065.1 Desulfocapsaceae bacterium | reverse complement strand
CCAAAATCGGCTTGGCGGATGATTTCCCGGGCGCTTTCGTAAGAAGTGACCACTGAACTTACGGGTATATGCTCTTCATAGGTCAATGACCGGGTGAGCGGCGTCTTGGAGCCGAAGAATTCTTTGCCCTGACCTTGTTCAGGATCGTCATAGAGATACTCCGTCATCAACCGGGCCAGCTCTTCGACGGGCAAATCGGCCCTCTGCTTCATGAAAGTCAGCTCGAAAAAGCCGATCAGGCCCGGCAGCAAGAGATAATAGGTCACATTGCCGTGGGGAAGGTCCATGATCAGGCCTTTTTCGGCCATGGTTTCCAGTATGGGTGACAGACGATCAGCAGAAAACCGGGTGGCCCGGCATAGTTCTGAGAGCGTCGCCTCTTGCAGGGGAAAACGGGAGGCGACATATGCCTCATCTTTGGAAAATAACAACTCCAAGATCCGGCGCAGCTTTTCGTTATCGAAAAGGCCGATGGGGTACTTGTTTAAACGATCGATCAGAGGAACCAGCGTATCTTTGCCGTTAAGATGATGCCCCATATTTATCCTTTTTCGGTGGGTTGAGTTGTGGGCTAAAGAGCTTCGTCTATTCCATTACATATAGGTCTTTCAGTGCATAAACCATATCCCAGACTCGATCAAAACCAGCTTTGTTAGTGACCGGCTTTTTGATCATGCTACGGAAGATCTCCTCCTGAACCCCGGAATTTTCATAGCTTACAACCATGCGCAAGGCAAATCCCGAAAAGTCTTTGATCAAAAAAGAGAAAATCTGGTCCACTATTTCGTCGGGTACTGCGTATATCCCGGCGTTCTCCAAAATCAGCTGCGCATATACGACGAGAGTGAAAAGCTCTCCTGCAGCAAGCATATAATCGATGTCCTTGACCTGGGCATCGTCCGGCGGCGCGGTAAGAAGCAGTGAACGGAACAATTCCACCTGCTCGCGGAAGATAGCGATATTTTCATTCGTGTACCTTTCGTAGGCAAGGCGGTAATCGGGAAATCTGACCTTTGATAATCCGCCGGTGAATTGCCGGAACAGATAGCTGTCGTCAACCGGTTCATTTTTCTTAGGGATTTCAGGATATTCTATCGGTCCGAAAAAGTAGTTTTTCACGAACTTGATGATGAGCGCCATATTGACATGCTCGGTGCCCTCCAGTTTGGGCAGCATCCCGATATCCCTCAAGGCCATTTCGAAGTAGGTGTCCTGCTCATACCCTTTGGCCGCGATCACTTCATGCAAGAGGCCTACGACCTTTTCGCCCTGACCGGTTACTTTCATTTTGACGATGGGGTTGAAGAGAAGATAACGCCGGTCGTCGTCCGAGGCCACGCGCAGATAGTCGGCCGCACGCCAGGCCACCAGCTTCATGGCCACCAGCCGGGCATAACTTTCGCTAAACAGCTTTTTCACATGGGGAAAATCGGTGACGCTCTTTCCGTACAGTATGCGCCCTGCGGCATGGTGAACAGCCTCGTACAGCGCATGCGTGGCAATGCCAATGGAAGCGCATCCCAGCTCGAATTTTCCGATATTGATGGTATTGAGCGACGAGTTCCAGGCAAGATTCCCCACCGATAGGATATCATCCTTTGTTATGGGATAGTCATGCAGGGCAAACTCCGCCACATAGGCCTGCCGGACACCGGAGGTGTCGATCTTCTTCACACACTCGTAGCTCGGGTGATCGGTCTTAACGACAAAAAAAACGTAGTCGCCGCTGTCTTCCATTTTGCCGAACGTCGACACAAGGGCTGCGCAATTGCCGTTGCCGATATAGTATTTGGAGCCCCGGGCAACCCAGGTCCCATCGGATTGCGGAACCAGCTTCATCTCGGTGGAGTAAAGATCGGCCCCGTGTTCCCTCTCGGACAGGCCAAAGGCAAAAACACCCCCGTCGCGAAGAAGACCTGCGGTCAGTTTTTTCGCCTTTTCGTTGTCGCCCATCCAGATAGGCCCCAACCCTAAGATAGTCACCTGCCAGGCATACCAGTAACAAAGGCCGTAGAAGGCCAGTACCTCATTGAACTCCGAAAGCCGCCACATATCCCAGCGGGTTTTACCGTCCCCGTGAGCCGCCGGGGTCAGGAGATCGGCAAAGACACGCTCTTCTTTTATGAAATCGAGAAAGTCCTGATACCAGACCTTGGACTGATCGTCCTCTTTGATCTTCTTCAGTCCTTTCTTCTCAAAAAAGGCGATGGTCTTCTCCACCAATTCGCGGGACCGCGCATCGGCATATTCCCGTTCAAGTTTCTTCGGATTGAATAACATCATGGGCTTTACCTGTGAGGTTGAATCGATTTTCCATGATCCGGACGCGCCGGATCGGATCACGAGTTAGAGGTCAAAAGTGATTTTTATTTTCCAATATCAGATAATTACAAGAGGAAAAACAACACTTCGGAAGTGCGTTAGAGCTTCACGATCGGTCTGTTCGGCCATACAATGAGTATGCTGAACAGACCGATCGTGAAGACATGAAGTGCTTCCGGAGTGTTAGAATCATTTCACCTTAGTCCTTACTTTATCCCATCGCTTGACCTGCCAGGTCGTATGCGCCCGGGCAATCCGGTTGCCGGCTGCGTCGTCGATACGCGTTTCCATGACGATGGAACAGGATTCCTGTGTGGCAAGCGGATCCAGAACACGTTCCTGCAGGTCCTTGCGACTGAGCGCCGTTTCGGCGATGATGGCCATCTTGGCCTGATAAACATAATCGACATCGAGCTTGGACATGATCAACCGGTAGCGTGAAGGATCAAGGCGCGAGAGCAGCAGAAGCCCGGCGGAATACTCCGCAACCGTGGCGATGGCACAGGCGTGAATGCCCCGGATATGATTATGATTGACTCGCCTGTATGAGGCGCCGGTCTTGACCCGTTCCTCAGTGAGTTCGACAACCTGAAAGCGGTGCGGCCGGTTGAACGGGATTATCCGGCGCATAAGGAGATTGAGCAGCGCCAACCAGCTCTTGGACCCCCTTGCTTTGACAAGGAGTTTTGGCAGCATATCGAAACCGGTCATTCTATCCTCCGGCCTGCCCTGAATCCGTTATGGGTCGCTTCGAAAACAGTGGCCGGTTTATCCGCATCACCGACGACCTGAAAACGGATTCCCAGTTCCGCAGCTACATTTTTCAAAGGGTTATACGAACGAGTGCCCACGGCAAGCACCACGGTATCAGCCGGGATTTCCACGATGTTTCCTCCCGTTTCAATCTTGACCGCATCGGCCGTAATCTCCACAACCTTGGCTTGTAACCTGACATCGATTCCACAACGTTCGACATCCTGGAGCATGCCCCATCTTGTCGACTTCCCGAAATTACTTCCGAGTCTGTCAAGCATTTCCACCACAGTGACCTTTTTGCTGCCACACGTCGCCAAACGATAAAGCTCCTCCACTTCTTCGGCACCGTTCACCAGCAGAAACTTCAGATCCTCGCCTGACAGCGTCCCCTGTTCGGCCAGAAAAAGCGCCGTCTCGACACCTGCCGCTCCGCCACCGATGACCACAACCCGTTCTCCGGTGTACCGGGTTCCCGACAGAACCTCCCAGGCTTGGACCACATGGGACGCATCCGCTCCGGGAATGGGCGGTGCAATGGGTGCGCCGCCGGTTGCCAGAATCACGGAATCGGGTTTTTCGACTGCAAGAACGTCACGGTTCACCTCGGAATTCAGAACGACCGTAACGCTGCTGTCTGCCAACTGACGCGCAAGGTCGTCCGCCAATCCCAGGAATTCGCCGCGGCCGGGCGGAGAACCCGCTAATTGCAATTGGCCGCCAAGTTGCATTCCCCTCTCATGGAGTGTGACTCGGTGCCCCTTTTCGGCTGCAGCAAGAGCAGCGCTCATACCGGCCGGACCGCCGCCCACAACCATGACGTTGCGCACTTGAGCCGCCTTCTCCGCTCGAGCCTCCGCTTCGTGACCCGCTTTTGGATTGCACAGGCATTCGACCGGCTTCATTTTAAACAGGTTGTCAAAACAGCCTTGACCGCAGGCCACACAATGAATGATGGTCCTTTCTCGTCCCTCTCGCGCTTTTTGGGGAAGCAGGGGATCGGCAATCAAGGCCCGGCCCATGGCAACCATATCGCTGTACCCTTCGGTAAGAAGACGTCTTGCAGTCTGCGGATCGTTGATCCGGTGACTGGCAATCACAGGCACGGGCACCTTGCTCTTGACGGCACGGGCCATATAGGCAAAAACCCCGCGCGGCACCTTGGTTACAATCTGCGGGATCTGTGCCTCATGCCAGCCCACATTGATGCACAGGGCATCGACTCCCGCTTCCACGAGTGCGCAGGCAAAGCTTTGCAGATCTTTGCGGCCGATGCCGCCCGGCATAAAATCGTTGCCGTTGATGCGCACCATCAGCGGATAATCCGTCCCCAAACGTTTGCGCACCGCGGAAATCACCTCGAGGCCGAAACGCATCCTGCCTTCAAGGGAACCTCCGTAATCGTCTTCCCGTTTATTGGTCAGAGGCGAGAGAAACTCGCTTATCAGATAGCCTGTCCCGGCCAGGATCTCCACCATGTCGAACCCAGCGGCTCTAACCCGACCGGCTGCATCGGCAAAACGGCCGATCACGGAGGCAATCTCGTTTTTATCCATCTCCTTCGGCGTCTCTTTGGTCATTCGGCAGGGAACCGCAGAAGGAGCGATGGGCTTTTTGCCTCCAAGCAGAAAGGTCGAATTGTAGCGGCCTGCATGATTCAACTGCACGGCCGACTTGGCTCCGCCCTCTTTGATGACGGCAGCCAGTGAGGCCAGCCCGGGAATAAAAGCATCGTCGTGGGCTCCGATATTGCCGACACTGCCGGAGAGTTCGTCCACAGTGGCAAATCCAACACTGATCAGGCCCGCCCCTCCCTCGGCTCGCACCCGGTAGAACTCGATGAGACGCTCGGTGACCTGATAATTTCTGCACATATTCATATGCATGGCCGGCATGAATATCCGGTTGGCAACTGACAGTGAACCGATGGAGATCGGAGTAAAAAGAGGGTCCAGCATCGAGTCTTCCTCCTCAACGGTTGGTTACAGCCTGGAAGTCATCGGCAACTGCTTCGAACAGGCCGATGGACGTCAGGGCATCGCGAAGCCTGCCGGGCTCCGCCAGGAAATCCTTCATAAAGACAATCTCTGATGTCTTGATATACGTATGAAACGGTTCGATCATGTTTTTACCGAATATATGCCCGATGATCCTGGGAACGTTCTCCTCTTCGGCATGGGGTTTGAGTTGAGCCACCCGCTCAAGCATCTTGCCGATATAAAAGAGTATGGTTTCATCGACACTGTCCACGAATTTCCGGTGTCCCGGCATGATCTGTTTGTCACGGACAGTCGCCAGTTTCAGGAGGGTACCGCAGTAAGCGTGGTAATTGTTGAATATTTCACCCGTTTCCAAATCGACGTCAAGGAGCGGTGCCTGGAAAATCCCGCGCAGGAGCACATCGCCGGTAACCGCCCAGTCTTGGCCCAGAAAAACCAGATCGCTTTGCGAATGCCCTGGGCACTGCAAATAGGTAATTCCCAGATCATCCGGCAGTTCCTCTTCGATGATCCTGAAATTTTGCGGAAAAGGAGGAAAGAGCAGTCCACTGTTGAGCGTCTTGTTCAACTGCCGCAGATACGTCTCGTCAAAACCCAGATCACGAAGTGCCTGGTACAGATTTTCCAACCGTGACTCATGCTTTTTGATTTTCAAACCGTCGCGATACGGCACAAAGATTGTCGCGTCCGTCTTTTTCTCCAGCCAGTGCGCGAGCCCGTAATGATCAATGTGGCAATGGGTCATCAGCACCCACCGAAGCCTTGAAAAATCTATGTTTTTACATAAGTATTCTTTGGCGCTCCGGGTCGGAGGACCCGTATCGATAAGAACGGTCCCCTCCTGTATCTCAACGGAATAGCAGTGAACAGGCCCGACCATATACGGAGTGTCGATG
Organism: Desulfocapsaceae bacterium; assembly: GCA_046705065.1. Lineage (GTDB taxonomy): Bacteria > Desulfobacterota > Desulfobulbia > Desulfobulbales > Desulfocapsaceae > CAWGGS01. The sequence goes on along the minus strand of JBJKQT010000279.1, from coordinate 20,710 downwards.
GTATGCTGCGTTATCCTCATGGGCACCTTTCAAGCCGGCAACACACCGGCCTTTGCTTTCCACAGCAATGGAGAAAAAACTCCTCAGCCGCCCTGGAGCACGTTTAGGGCAGCCGAGGAGTTCCGTCGCGGATTAGAACAGGTATTTCTCATCCTCGATAGCGGCCTTGGCCAATATTCTCTTTGCCTGCAAGAGCCCGGTGGCATCATATTTGGTAAAACGGCGGACTCCTGAGAGGATCATGGTCAGGGTGTCGCCTTCCTCAATGTAAAAAGCCCCTCTTCTCGCGGCACTTCCTGAGGCTTCGGACGCGGCAAAAGCAAAGACCTTGACGGAGGCGTCATACAGTTCCTGTTTGCGCGCACTCACCGTTGCCTTGGCTTTTTCGGCCCGCAGAATGGTACTTTCAAGCGCGAAAATCTGGATGGCAAGATCGGCGGCGGCCATCAGGATTTCCTGTTCTTCTGCAAGCTTATCCATGTACTTCTGAACGCCTGCTCCGGCCAGGATCAAGAACAGAGTTTTCAGATTCTTAAGCAGAACCTTTTCAGCGGCATAGGGGATACTGGTGTCCAGCTCCTCGAAGCTCGGGGTCATAAGCGATTCAAAGGCTTTCATGGCTTCGGATTGCAGGGGCAACTCCCCTTTCATTGCTTTTCTCAGAATCATTCCCGGAATCAGAAGACGGTTGATCTCGTTGGTCCCTTCGAAAATCCGGTTTATGCGTTCGTCCCGGTAGTATCGCTCTGCCGGATAGTCACTGACAAAACCGTAGCCGCCATGGATCTGCACGACTTCGTCCACCGTATCGGCCAAAACTTCACTGCAGAAGACTTTGGAGATGGCGCATTCCGGGGCATATTCTTCGATCCCTTTGAGATATTCCTCGTAGTAGTTGTCGATTCCCTTGTCGATGGTGGCGAGTTTTGTGTCGAGCAACCCGGCAAGCCTGTAAACAAGCGATTCCGAAGCGAAGATACCGGCGGTCATATTGGCGATTTTCTCTTGCATGGCGCCGAAACTGGCTATGGGCCGGTTGAACTGTTTGCGCTCGTTGGCATACTTGATACCCTGAACGAGAGCCATCTTCGCCGCACCGGTGACACCCGCACCCAGCTTGAAACGCCCGACGTTCAAAACATTGAAGGCAATCTTATGGCCCTTGCCGATCTCACCAAGCAGGTTCTCAACCGGGACTTTGCAGTTTTCGAGGATGATTTGGGTCGTGGACGATCCTTTGATGCCCATCTTTTTCTCTTCGTTGCCGACGATCAGCCCCTCGAAGTCCCTCTCCACCAGAAAAGCCGTGAAATGCTGTTTGTCGATCTTCGCAAAAACGGTGTAGAGTTTGGCAAATCCGCCGTTGGTGATAAACTGTTTGGTGCCGTTTAAAATGTAGTGCCTGCCGTCCGGCGAGAGCACCGCGGTGGCCTGGGCACCCAGGGCGTCGCTCCCCGAACCCGGCTCGGTGAGGCAGTAGGCGGCGCACCATTCCCCGGAGATGATTTTGCCCAGATACTTCTCCTTTTGCTCAGGTGTTCCGTAATAGACAAGAGGCAGGGTTCCGATTCCGGAATGCGCGGCATACGCCACCGAAAACGAGCCGCCGCAGGCGATCTTCTCACCCACCAGCATGGAAGTGGCCTTGTCGAGATCGAGCCCGCCGTACTCTTCAGGCGCATCCATCATCAAAAGCCCCAGGTCGCCGCATTTGCGCATGCCTTCGATCACCAGTTCGAACTTCTGCTTTTCGATATCCTCCATATTGGGGACGATTTCATTCTGGATGAACTGTTCCGTGGTCTCGGCAATCTGTTTTTGCTCGTCCGTGAATTCCTCTGGAATGAAGACATCGGCACAGCCGACTTCCTTGATCAGATATTCACCGCCTTTCAATATATTTTCTGCCATTAGAATCACCTTTTAAAATTGGAATCTACAGTCTCTCGAAGATACCGGCCGCGCCCATGCCGCCGCCGATACACATCGAAACCATGCCGTAAACGGATTTGCGCCGTCCCATCTCGTGTAAAAGCGTTGCCGTAAGTTTCGCGCCGGTGCATCCCAATGGATGGCCAAGAGCAATGGCTCCGCCGTTGACGTTGATGATCTCCTCGTTGAGTCCCAGTTCTCTGATAACTGCCAGGGCCTGGGCGGCAAAGGCCTCGTTCAGCTCGAAAAGATCGATATCCTTGAGCGACATACCGGCCAGCTTCAACGCTGCGGGAATGGCCTCGATGGGTCCGATGCCCATAACCTCCGGCGGCACGCCGCGCACTGCAAACGACACAAAGCGGGCAATGGGGTCCTTATTCACCCGCTTTAAAAAATCTTCCGAGACGACAAGGGTCGCTGCGGCTCCGTCTGTAGTCTGGGACGAGTTTCCCGCGGTTACCGAACCGTTCATCCTGAAGACGGGTCTGAGCTTGGCCAGGGTTTCAAGTGTGGTTCCTGGGCGTACACCGTCATCCACGGTAACCGTCTCTTTGACCCGTTTGACTTTGCCTTTTTCAAGGGATGTCTTTTCAATTTCCACCGGAATGATCTCTTCGGCAAAACGACCCGAAGAGATGGCCTCCGCAGCCTTGGCGTGACTTGACACGGCAAAGGCGTCCATGGCCAGCCTGTCGATACCGTAACGTTCTGCCACCAGTTCGGCGGTGATGCCCATGGACGAATAGGCCTCGGGCCAATCCACGGCCAGATCCGGGTTGGCGCTGTATTTGTTGCCGCCCATTGGCACACTGGACATGGATTCGGCCCCTCCGGCCACGATGCAGTCGGCGAACCCGCACATGACCCGCTCCGCCGCCATGGCAATCGTCTGAACTCCCGACGAGCAGAACCTGTTGATGGTCTGCCCTGCAACCTGATACGGAAAGCCCGCCTTCATGGCGGCCACCCGCCCCATGTTCATTCCCTGCTCGGCCTCCGGAAAGGCGCAGCCGAGATAGACATCCTCCACCAGGCTCGGGTCGATACCCGCCCTGTCGATGAGCCCGCGCATGGCGATCGCGGCCAGATCGTCGGGCCGCATGTCTTTCAGTTTCCCCTTGTTGGCCCGGCATCCCGGGGTCCGGTACGATGCCAGGATATAGGCTGTTTTCATATCATTATCTCCTCATGGGTAGCGTGTTGTCTTGTTATGCTGGTTAGTTGCGAAGCGCTTTGCCTTTTTTAAGCATATGCTGAACGCGCTCGGCGGTCTTTTTATTGCCGCAGAGTTTCAAAAAGGCCTCTCTTTCGAGCTGCAGCAGGTAGTTCTCCGAAATCGGAGTCCCCGCATTCACATCGCCACCGCATATGACCTGAGCGATGACTCCACCCATTTCGGCCTCGTATTCGGTGATGAAATTACCCATTTTCATATTCCAGAGCTGACTCTTGATGCTGCCGGCAACGCTTCGGCCGGGAGCAGGGATGTTGGCCAAGGGTCGGCTGGGGCGGTAGTTGGCGGCCAGGGCAAGAACCTTTTGTTTGGCGTCGGCGATCAACCGGTCGACATCCATACTGATGCCGTCGCCCCTGCGCATGTAGCCCAGACCCGGAAGCTCGGCCGCCCCCATAGAGACCTTGGCCATGGCAATCTGCTCAAAGTTCTTGAAGATAAAAGGTGTGACATCGGCCTTGTTCTGCTGAGCGGTTTCCACGGCCCTGAGGCACATCTCTTTTGTTCCGCCGCCCGCCGGCAACAACCCGACCCCGATCTCGACAAGGCCCATATAGGTCTCGGCAGAGGCATTGACGGCATCGGCATGGAGACAGAACTCGCAACCGCCGCCCAGAGTCAGGTTGAACGGTGCCGCAACCACAGGCACCTTGGCATATTTGACCGCCATGGTGGCCTTCTGGAAGGCGCGTACGGTCATGTCGATATCCTCGAAGGCGCCTTCGGCCAAGGCCACGGCCAGCATCATCAGGTTGGCGCCAACCGAGAAGTTGGCTCCGCGATTGCCGATAACCAGCCCTACGCCCTCTTCCTCGGCCCGCTTGATGGCTTTGTGCGTCATGGCAAGGATATCGCCTGAGATGGCGTTCATCTTTGAATGGAACTCAAAACAGAAGACACCGTCCCCCAGGTCGACCACAGAGGAATTGGCATTTTTCTCCACCACCTTGCCGGCACGCTTCAATATTTCAAGACGGATCTCGCCGTCCTTCATGGGAACAGGCCGGTACCCACCCTGGACCAGGTCATAGTGTTCCTTTGTGCCGTCTTCGGCAAACCGGTAGAAGGATTCCACCTTCTTCAACACTTCGGGAACCTTTACTCCGTCTTTTTCGGCTCGTTTGACGAAAGCCTCAACGCCGATGGCGTCGAACATCTCGAAGGGACCTATCTCCCAGTTGAACCCCCATTTCATGGCGTTGTCGACATTGACGACATCGTCTGCAATCTCAGGAATCCGGTTAACCGCATAGATCAAGGTGTCGCGCAGCGATTTCCAGGCAAACTCAGCACCCTTGTCTTTGCCGGCCACCATCATTTTGACCCGCGCCGCCGGATCGTCCACCTGCTTTACCGCCTGAACGGAGGGGAACTTCGGCCTGGCCGCGAGCTTATATTCGCCGCTTTGCCAATCGTAATAAGAGATTTCGCTTTTCCCGTTCGTTTTGTCCTTTTTATAAAACCCTTTTTTACTTTTGTTACCGAGCAGACCAGCCTCGATCATCTGTTTCATAAAGGACGGAACTTTGAAGACCTCGCGTTCCTCATCGTCGGGAAGCAACTCGTAGGAGTTGGTTCCCACATGGACCAATGTATCGAGGCCGACGATATCGGATGTACGGAAAGCGCCGCTCTTGGGCCGGGCAGTGGCCGGTCCCGCTACGCTGTCCACCTCTTCCACGGTGAGTCCCATCTCGGTCATATGCTGGATGCTTTTATAGATGGCATAGACACCGATACGGTTACCGATAAAGTTTGGGGTATCTTTGGCATAGACAATGCCTTTGCCGAGTCTGCGGCTGATGAAATCGGCCATGCCGGTTACCACATCCTGATCTGTCTCACGGCAGCCGACGATTTCCATCAGACGCATATAGCGAGGCGGGTTGAAAAAATGGGTAACCAGGAAATTGCGTTTCACCTCCGCCGGCAGAACCTCGGCCATCTCGTTGACGGACAGACCGCTGGTGTTGGTGGACAGGATCGCTCCCGGTTTCAGGTTCGGGACGATCTTTTCAAACAGGCTCTTCTTTATGGGCATGAGCTCGATTATCACCTCGATCACCCAGTCGCACTCTTTGATCTTACCCAAATCGTCGTCGAAATTGCCGACCTGAATCATTGCAGCATAATCTTTGAGATAAAACGGAGCGGGCTTCATCTTCGCCAAACCGTCGAGTCCGGCTTGGGCGATACGATTGCGGACCGTGGGACTGTCAAGAGTCAAACCTTTTTCCAGCTCCTGAGCGCTTGGTTCGCGCGGAACCATATCGAGCAAGAGGACTTCCAAGCCTGCGTTGGCCAGATGGGCCGCGATTGTCGCACCCATAACGCCGGCGCCAAGGACGGCTACTCGATTTATCTGCCTCATTTTATTCCTCCATTTGTGGATTTCGGATGGTTATTGGTATTCGATGAATTTTGCATGTAGAGTTGTTCGATTTTATCCTGGTACATGTCATAGATCTTTTTCCGTTTCAGTTTCAAGGTCGGCGTCAATTCTCCTCCTTCGATCGAGAACTCCCGGGGCAAAAGAACGAATTTCTTGATGGTCTCATATGGGGGGAGAGTTTTATTAAGTTCCTTGATCCGCTCGCTGTAAATTTCCTGAATACGGTTGTTGTTTACCAGCTCTTCCATGTCGATATAGTTGAGTTTTTCATCCCGACCCAGGTCCACCAGCCGCTCAAGATTAGGCGTTAGAAGCGCCACCAGGTAGGGTTTACGATCGCCGAACACCATCGCCTGGGAGATGTATTTGTCCAGACGCAGTTCGTTCTCCAAAGGTTGCGGCGCAATGTTTTTTCCACCGGATGTGACGATGATCTCCTTCTTTCTATCGACGATATAGATAAAGCCGTCTTCGTCGATTCTGGCGATATCACCGGTTTTCATCCAACCGTTTTCGAAAGTCTCATCGGTTGCCTTCTGGTTGAGATAGTAGCCTTTCATTATCTGCGGGCCTCGAACCAGCAGTTCACCGTCCTCGGCCAGTTTCAGCTCCGTGTGTTCAAAAGCCTTACCCACCGAATCGAAACGTACCTCGTCGTAACTGGTCAGACAAACAGCCGGGCTGGTTTCAGTCAGCCCGTACCCTGTGTAGATCGGCAAACCGATAATCCACATAAATTCATTGATGGTCTTGTCGAGGGGGGCTCCGCCGCAGATGAAGTAGCGCAGTCTTCCGCCGAATTTCTCCCGTACTTTACTGAAGACCAGCCGGTCGAAGAATTTATACTGCAGCCCCAAAAAACCCACGGGTTTTTTGGCGACATATTTCAGATTGACATATCGTCGTCCAACTTCGACGGCCTTATGGAACATCGTTTGCTGGAACGCACCCATCTGGTGGACGTTTTCATAAATCCGCGAGTAGATTTTCTCAAAGAGGCGGGGAACACTGACCATGACTGTCGGTTTGACCTCGATCATGTTCTCCATGACCTTTTGTACGTTTTCGGCGAAAGCGATGTGATAGCCGTTCATCAGGGCCGCATAATACCCACCTGTCCGCTCGAGCACATGACTGAGCGGCAAAAAACTGAGAAAAGTCTCGATCCTGTCCGTGGGCTCCATCTTTTTAGTCCCCGCCTCCGCATCGAAAATCATATTCTCCTGGGTCAGCATCACCCCTTTCGGTACCCCCGTGGTACCTGAAGTATAGATGATAGTGATCAGGTCATCCGGTTGTATTGCGTCGATCAAGGCCTCGATCTCTTTCTGCTCCTCCTCCTTCAATGGATAGGATATTTCCGAGAGCTGGTGCTGGGTATAAACCGGAAAGCTGCGATCCCCGAGAAACCGCTCATAGGAGACGACCATTTCCACACCTGGGATATGATCGCGAACGGAGAGAAGTTTTTCATACTGGCCTTTGGTCGAAACAAAGACAATCTTGGCACCGCTGTGATTTAAAACATAGGCGGCCTGCTCGCCGGTGTTGGTGGCATAAATCGGCACCGTCACTGCACGGACGCATTGGATGCCGAAATCCGAGATCGCCCAGCCAAGCCGGTTTTCCGAGAAGATTGCGACTCTGTCGCCCGGCTGAACTCCCGCTTTGAGCAAACCACGCGCCAACATCAATACCCGTTGATAAAACTGAGCATAGGAAAGAGACATAAACGAGTCGCCCCGTTTATAGCTGATAGCCGTCCGTTCAGTGTAGCGCCGGGCGTTCTCTTTCAACATCGCTGGGATTGATCGATACGACACGTTGCTCATAATTCCTTATCTCCCTTCAGAATAAGTGCACTATCTCTGCGACCTTGACGTTCACGTAAAAAATTAGCCAGCCTTTTTCCCTTATACCTTACCTTTACGTTTAAGTCAATCGCTAACGTAAAAAAAATTTTATACCGCCATTTCTAAGTGATATAGTATCAGAGTAAATCTACCATACAAAGGAGGCTGTAATTATGCGTGAAGTAGTAATTGTCAGTGGAACACGGACTGCTGTGGGGGCTTTCGGCGGTTCGCTAAAAAATATTTCGGCCGTCAAATTAGGCGCAGCCGTTATTAAAGATGTTTTTAAAAAGGCAGGCCTTCGACCGGTCGTCAGCACGGAGGTCAAGGAGATGGCACCAAAAACCTTGTCCAACGAGGATAAAATCGAGATCGAACGAGCAGCCGACAACTGGGATTCCTCCCACATTCCCGTTGCGGTTGACGAGGTAATCATGGGTAATGTCCTGCAAGCCGGCCTGGGCCAGAACCCGGCTAGACAGGCCCTCATCCGCGCTGGTTTACCCAAGGAGACACCCGGCTTCACCATCAACAAGGTCTGCGGCTCCGGCCTGAAAGCCATCGCCCTCGGGGCGGCATCCATTCGTGCAGGTGATGCCGATATAATCGTGGCCGGCGGCCAGGAATCCATGAGCAACACCCCCATGGCCCTGCCTAAAGCCCGGTGGGGGTATAGAATGGAACTGACGGGAATGGGAGAGATCCAGGACTTATTGGTCTTTGACGGCCTCTATGAGATCTTCTATGGGTATCATATGGGAATGACGGCGGAAAATATTGCCGCCAAATACAATATCAGCCGGAAAGAACAGGATGAACTTGCGGTTCTCAGCCATTCAAGGGCTCTTGAGGCAATCAAGACGGGCCTGTTTGCACAGGAAATCACAAAGGTAATACAAAAGACCAAGAAAGGAGAAATTATTGTCGATACCGACGAGCGTCCCATGGAAACGGACATGGACAAAATGTCACGGCTTAGGCCGGCTTTCACAAAGAACGGTTCGGTGACCGCCGGCAATTCCTCCGGGATCAACGACGGAGCGGCTGCCGTTCTGTTGATGGCGAAGGAAAAAGCCGATGAACTCGGCCTCAAGCCCATTGTCAAAATCGCTTCATACGCCGCAGGAGGCCTTGACCCTGCTTATATGGGCCTCGGACCTGTTCCAGCCATCCGCAAAGTCCTGAATCGTAGCGGCATGCTAATTTCCGATATCGATATGATCGAGCTGAACGAAGCGTTCGCTTCCCAGGCAATCGGATGCATGCGTGAGCTGGGCATTGAAACGGAAAAGCCCAATGAATTGGGTAGCGGCATTTCGCTTGGTCATCCGATTGGCGCAACGGGTGCTCGTCAGATGGTTTCCGGTATGTATCAGATGCAGAGGAAGAAGTATTCCACTGGTTTGATCTCGATGTGTATCGGCGGCGGCATGGGAATGGCCATGTTGATCGAACAAATCTGATTTTCCCTGTCCCGGGATTTGCCTCTTTCTGCCTAAAACACCCCCGGTCCGGATTTTGAAGTACGGACCGGGGGTGCCTACCCACAATCAGCTGACATATTTTACCCGTCTAAACAAATATCCTCAAGATGGTTAGGATGTCCGAACCCGACAACCGCATATTTCTCTCACGAACCGGTCACATTGCCATACGGCCGCTTGATCTTCTGATGTTTTTCCGGCATGGTATTCGTGTTAAGTTGAGGTACACTCTCGAAAAGGAGAGAGGAGAACTTACTCATCTGAAAGGAGGAAATTATGAAAAGGATTGTCCGAAGCTTTGTTGTGCTCTTCACTGTTGCATTTTTTGCCTCACCGGCCATGGCTGCGCCCAAAGTCCACTGGAAGCTAGCCATGAGCTGGCCCTCGACCCTGACGCCATTCGCCACCACTGTCGAAAAAATGGCCAAAATGGTCAGTGATATGAGTGGAGGCAACTTCACTATCCGAATTGAAGGAGCAGAAAAGACCAAGGCGGCCTTCGGAGTCCTCGATATGGTAAAAGGAGGCCAGTTTGAAATGGGCCATTCCGCATCCTATTACTGGAAGGGCAAAGACATGACTTTGGTCTTCTTTACCACCGTACCCTTCGGGATGAATGTCGAAGAGCAAAATGCCTGGTTTTATTATGGCGGCGGCATGAAACTGATGGAGAAGAACTACGCCAAATTCGGCGTTTTAAGCTTCCCTGGCGGCAACACCGGAGAGCAGATGGGGGGGTGGTTCCAGAAAGAGATAAAATCGCTTGATGACCTCAAAGGCCTCAAGATGCGTATTCCCGGCCTTGCAGGCGAAGTTATGGCCAAACTGGGCGTCAACGTAACCAACATCCCTGCCGGTGAACTTTATACTTCCCTGGACCGTGGCACCATTGATGCCCTGGAATGGGTCGGCCCCGGCATGGATATCAAAATGGGCTTTCACAAAATCGCTCCGTACTATTACACCGGATGGCACGAGCCGGCCACCGAGCTGCAGTATCTGGTCAACAAAAAGGCCTTCGATAAGCTGCCCAAGGACTATCAAGCCATGTTGGTCACGGCGATGAAGGCGGCTGCAGCCGATATGTTCACTGATAATTTTGCCGCCAGTGTCGACGCCTGGCAGAAGATGAAGAAGGACTATCCGAGAATTCAGGTCAAGACCTTCCCGCTGCCCGTTTTAAAGGCAATGAAAAAGGCCACTGACGAGATTTTGGACGATTATGCCGCCAAGGATGCAAGCTTCAAGGAAGTGCTGGACTCCCAAAGAGCCTATATGAATAAGGCCCGGGTATACACAAAGATATCCGAATTTGATTATATCAAGACCTCGAATGAAGTGAGTGAATAATTCGCACCGTTTTTTATGAGGCAGCACACCAGGAGCCGCCCCTGTTCATTCGAGCGGGGCGGCTCAAACTTTTCCCGGAGCATCGCCAATGTTAGAAAAAATAGAAAAGGTCATTGGTCGCATCGTCGACGGCATCGGCTATTTACTGGCCATTGTCCTGCTGCTGATGACCCTCAACGTCTCCTATGATGTTATGATGCGCTATGTCTTTCATAACAGCTCCGTCGGCATGCAGGAGTTGGAATGGCATCTCTTTTCCGTCATGATTCTCTTTGGAGTCGGGTACGCGTTGAAGCACGAGGCCCATGTACGGGTTGATTTCCTTTACGACACTATGAGTCTGCGGACCAAATCCATAATCAATATCACCGGCACCCTGCTTTTCCTGATTCCCCTGGCCCTTCTCATTCTCACCGGATCATTTGATTTCGTCCGCGACGCCTTTATATCCCATGAGATTTCAGATGACCCGGGCGGTCTGCCGTACCGCTGGGTCATCAAGGCCATGATCCCGCTTTCAATGGGCTTCCTCCTGCTCAGCGCAACGGGCTATATCCTGCAAAACATCAGACTACTCAAGGGTGAAAAATGACTGGCTTAATCATGTTCGGTGCAGGTCTCGTCCTTCTGCTTGTGGGGTATCCTGTGGCCTTCACTTTCGGTGCCGTAGCCCTCTTTTTCGGTGCCATCGCAGCTTACATTAGTATGATGCCCAATCCAGGCCTTGTGGATGTGGCCCACGAATTTTTCAGCATGTTTTCGATGATGCCGTTTCGGATTTTTTCCATAATGACCAATACCATCCTGATGGCCATCCCTCTCTTCATCCTGATGGGTATCATTCTGCAGAAATCACAGTTGGCCGAACGACTGCTGGAGTCCATGGGAATCCTCTTCGGAAAGGTCCGGGGAGGCCTTGCCATCAGTACCGTGCTTGTCGGCGCTCTGCTTGCCGCTTCAACCGGCGTGGTCGGGGCCTCGGTGGTGGCCATGGGGGTTATCTGCCTGCCCGTTATGATGAAATACGGGTATTCAAAAGAGCTGTCAACCGGTACCATATGCGCCGCAGGTACTCTGGGACAGATTATCCCTCCCTCCATCGTTCTCATTGTTTTGGGAGATGTCTTCCAGTTGCCTGTGGGTGACCTCTTTCAAGCAGCCTTTCTGCCCGGGTTTATTCTGGTCGGTTTTTATATCGTCTACATCTTTGTGATTTCCTACCTGAAAAAAGATGTGGCACCGGCAATTATTGTTCCGAAAGAAGAAAGAAAGGGGTCTGTTCTTCGGGCCTTGAAGGCGATTCTGCCTCCGCTCACCTTGATTATAATTGTTCTCGGATCCATCTTCGCAGGCATTGCCACGCCGACGGAATCCGCCTCTGTGGGTGCCTTCGGCGCCATGGTCCTGGCCGCCATGTACAAGAAGCTGAGCTGGAAAGTCGTGATCGACTCCTGCCAGGAGACGGTGAAGGTGACGGCCATGGTATTTGCCATTCTGATTGGCGCAACGGCATTCTCCATGGTCTTTATCTATACCGGCGCCGATCTTATTGTAGAGCACTTCATGATGGGTCTGCCGGGCGAGAAATGGGGATTTATCTTTCTCGTTATGCTGGTGATCTTTCTTCTTGGATTTTTTATTGATTTTATTGAGATATCCTATATCGTCGTGCCGATCCTGCTGCCTACCGCCCAAAAAATCGGTATTGACCCAATGTGGTTCGCTATCCTGATCGCGATGAACCTTCAGTCATCCTTTTTAACCCCTCCGTTTGGTTTTTCGCTCTTTTACCTCAAGGGTGTCGCTCCTCCGGAGGTGAGCACCCTTGCCATCTACAGGGGGGTTCTGCCGTTCATCATTCTTCAGATGATGGTTTTGGCATCAATGGTGTTTCTGCCTCATCTGTTCGGATTTTGACAGGGAGCGGAAAGAACTGTCAATCTTCTCCGCTTTGTCTCCTGACGGCAAAGCGGAGATTGCATTTCCCAACCACCTTTGGGTTAAAACTCACTGCGTCTTGATTTACCGTTTGAATTACCGCTGTTATCCTATCGGGGATGAAATCTTCATTTCGCCCGCATTTCTCATCAATTCAGGCGGCGTCAGGTTCGAAGTTTTTGACAATGGGCTATGGTAATAGTAATCTATGTTCATTGCCAAAGGACTGAAGAGGGTGGCGCAGCCTGATCCGATGGGCAATCCGGACAACTGAAATCCTCACATACCGATGGATTGATTTGCGCGAGAGTGACGGTGGAGGGGACCATGGGCGATTCTTCCTTCCTGAATGTACCTGATTGGCTAAGGGAAATCTTTGCCGATCCGTTCCGAAAATATCTTTTCCTGGGCTTGATAGTGCTGGGGGTATCGGTTGCCGCCTTTGAGCATCTCAGCCGGCAACAGGTGGCTCCGCAAGGCAAAAGCATCTCTTTTTTCTACCACCCACAATGCCCACATTGCCGGAAACAAAAGATTTTCAACGCGTATTTGCAATCCAAATATCCCGAGATTTCTTGGAAATATTACGACACTTCCCTCCCGGGAAACTCCGAACTTTTAACCTCGAATGTCACAAAACGAGGAGGAAAGCCGGAAGATGTTGCCGTTCCGACCACCATTATCGGCTCCTCTGTTCTCACAGGCTTCGATGCCCCGGAAACCACTGGAGCCGTATTGGAAAAGACGCTGCTTGCCTTCATTAAAAACGATCCGACATTGCTGCCGTCCCAAAACAAAAACACCAGGATCCAGGAGGCCATTCGAATACCGTTTTGGGGCGAGATAAGGCCCACAGACTACTCCCTTTTCTCTCTCGCGGTTATTATCGGTTTGGTGGACGGGTTCAATCCCTGTGCCATGTGGGTTTTGGTCTATCTGATTTCTCTAATCGTCAGCTTAAACGATCGGAAAAAGATGTGGTTTTTGGTGGGTACATTCGTTGCAGCCTCGGGCATCCTGTATTTCCTCTTTATGACCGCCTGGCTTAACGTCTTTTTGTTCATGGGCTATCTTCGAAGCCTCACCCTTATTATCGGTCTGATAGCGTTGGGCGCAGGAATACTTGACGTCAGGCAGTACATCCGGACAAAAGGTAAAATTGTCTGTAATATCGGAGACCCGGCAACCAAAAAGAAGACAACCGGCAGAATAGACAGTATCGTCAACTCGCCATTCACCTTCTTTTCGGTGTTCAGCATTATTGCGCTTGCCTTTATCGTCAATTCCATCGAGTTTGCCTGCTCAGCCGCTTTGCCGGCGATATTCACGCATACTCTAGCTTTAAAAAATCTGCCTGCATTCAAATATTATTGGTACATCCTTGTTTATGACTTCTTTTTCATGCTCGACGACATGATCATCTTCGGCCTCGCAGTCCTCGCCCTGGATACCACGATAGGCAACAGATATGCGGGCCACTGCCGCATTGTGGGCGGAGTCGTGCTCATTGCTCTTGGAGCGGCAATGGTTCTTCGACCGGAATTGCTTCGTTAAGTCATACTGTTGCCTCATTTACAGTCTAAGAACTCATGAAGAAGCGGCATGATGGCAGGAGGGAGGCACATTCAGTTTTTCTGAAATGTCCTGATAAACCGGCGATCAATCCGGTCCTTGATATAAAAGGCAAGTTTCCCAGAAAAGGTAAACGACCATTTGGAAAAAACCCCATCACCGTTGCCGAGATTATAAATAAGCAGATATTTCCCTCCGGGAGTAAAGCTTTCCAGAGGTTTTCCTTCAAGACAAGCCAACAGGTTGTGATGGAGAACCGGATTCTCCCGGACGGCATAAACTCCCACCTTATCCAAGGGTTCCGGCTCGAAATAGATACAGTCTCCGCCGCCGAAAATATTTTCAAATCCAACCGACTGCAGGTAACCGTTAACTCTCAACCCACCATCCGGTCCGGTTGGGAGATTTGAACGGGCAAAGATCTGCGAGGGTTTAACACCAATTGCCGGGAAAATAATATCGGCGTGATGGCTGTTGCCGTTTTCAGCAAAGATCCGGTTGTTTTCGATCTTCTGAACATATCCGGCTTCCATCAGCTCGATCCCCTTGGACTCCAAAATTTTCCGCGATAATCGTTGCACCATTCGAGGCCTGCCGGACATGAACTGTTTCCCGCCGAACACCTGGATGCAAGGCATGTGAGTTTTCTTCTGCCTACAAAGCTGATGGATATTACCCGCTATTTCGATGGCCGATGGCCCGCTGCCTATTACCGCAACGGTTATCTTGTCCGATGCGGTCTTTTCAACCAGTGTGTTTTGGGCTGTGATCAGCTCTTCAATGGGTTTGGCATAAAAGATGTTGCGATTCTCACCTTGTACCATTTCACGGGGAACGTAAGAACCGGCATTGCAGGAGAGAACATCATATGGAATTCCTTCCTCGCCATGGTCTTCAAGGAAGACAAGTTTTTTCTCGGGATCAATTTTATGGGCCTTTCCGAGTAGAAAACGCCCTCCTTTTTTTTCTACAATCCTGCGGGTTGCAAAACGGATATCATCCGGCTGATAGGTCCCCCCCAGCATTCCCGGCCCCATGCCGCTGTAATAATGATATTCGGACGGTTGAATTACGGTAATATCAAAGCCCTTTTCGACAAACGTATGCAGATTGGCAAGCACGACCATATGAGCATGCCCGCCTCCGATAAGCAGAAGACGTCCTTTCATGCAACATCCCCATGCTGATCGATGGCCTTGCCGAGGCTTGCAATATGATGGCGCTCCTCTTCCGCGATCTGGAACAGGACCTTTTTAGCTTGAGCCACCGTACTTCTTTGGGCCGCCCGCAGATAGAGATCAAGAGCCTGCATCTCAATGGCCAAGGCAAGCCCCAAAACCTCAGTTTCCTTTTCGACATCCGTTTGATAGAGTTGCAGGTATTCTTCCGTGGTTAATCCTCCTTCCACGGCAGGTTCAACTATCTTTTCGGCAAAGTCGGAGACAGAAATATTGGTCCCGGTTACCTCACGATAAAGACCGACCAATCGTTCTTGATGAAGAACTTCGATACCGGCAAGTCCGGCAAACAGTTTCTTAGTCGCATCTTTTGCGACCTTTTCTTCCATGGAAAGATAAAATTCCCTCAGCCCCATCTCCAGGCCGAAACCGACAACAATGGTCTCTTCCGGACCGGCATCGCCTGAAAAAAGGTGGAGACCGGAATCTTGGGGCCCCACTGCGACCTTATTTTTCCAAGCCTTTATGCCTCCCGAGAGGTTGTAGACCTTGTTGAAGCCTTTTCCCGCCAGCATCTGCGCAGCAACCCGGCTGCGTCCGCCGATGGCTCAATATACAACGACCGGTTTTTGACTGTCGAGTTCGCCGAGCCGCTTCTCCAGTTCACCCACGGGAATCAACTTCGCTCCCGGCATATGCCCGCCTCTGTACTCCGTCGGTTGACGGACATCCAACAGAGTTACTCCTCCTTCCGGACTGTCGGCAATGAGCTTATTCGCTTCATTCCAGGTAATAGACGATACGGGAGTGAAAAATTGCAGCCATTTCATAGTATGCTCCATGGTTTTCGACCGACAACCCCATATGCAGGTCTTCCTCTAGTGAGGGTTGGATAAAATCCACACTTAAAGTGTTCTGTAAAAAATCCGCCGCACGATCTCATCTTATTTCTGAATTATCGCCAACCGGCAGATTTTTTCCAGTTATTCTTCACAATGATGCACTTTTCCCACACTCGGAGCAACTATCCGGCACCCGTTCTGCTGCCGACTTCAAAGTCGCGGCACCAACGTCACACCCGGATCAACGTAAGCATTTCGGGTGGATGATTTTTTTACGCATTCAGTGAACCGCTGACGATTTCATCCCCCTGTATTTCTCATAGAGATCATGGAGCCGTACCCGCATTTCACGTATATTCCCGGATTGTTTCGACGAGGTCCAGCGTGGCTCACTGATACTGTAGATATCTTTTGCCAATTCATCGAAAGATCTCTCAATGGCTACGCACCACTCGCTGGTGCAGATCTCATCGACCTCACGCGCCTCGTCTATATCGTGCTCAAGAAGATTCATGGAATCGGATAGATTTTTCATGAAATCCTTATGTGATACCTGGAACGATTCAACCATCTCTTTTTGCTTTCTCATCACGCTACCTCCTCAGAACTCGACACTTCTTTAAAATCAATCGGGTAGCTGTTGAACAACTTCCCGAGGATTTGTATCGGAACAGCATTGTATATTGATGTTTTCCCCATTTGGACGCCATTGGTATTCATGTTTCAGATTAGAAAGGCATCTGAAACAACGGGCGAGAGGGCAAAAAATACTCGTTGCTTCAGATGGGGGAGAAAAAGATAGATGAATAATAATCATTCTCTTTTGGTTTTCAATTATCGATCCACATAAAATGTTTCCCCCAACCTGCATTTTTGTCCATGCGGTCATGGTTTTATTTCACAACTCTCCGATAACATACGCTATTTATCAAATTGTCCGGGACGATCCCAAGAGCTAACCGACTGTTCAAGCGCGAAACCTTTCCACTCTTGGTTGAAAAAAATTAAAATCATTGAAATCTTTTTTGTCGTTTTTGGACAAATAATGTAGCTTATAGCAGACAATTTTGTCTTTCCTGAACGACACAGGAGTAACCTTGCACGGTGTCGTTACGACAGCAGACCGATATTGCAGTAATTTTTGAATCTGTCGTGAAATGGTCCCCTTATTGCTAATAAAGTCGGCAACGATAGAGAAAAAGCAAGAAGTCTTTCTCATCCCAGAGGAAAGGAAGTGGACATCAAGGAAAGATCGCTCAATTGCAAACCCGGATTTTCCTTTGGCGCGCTTCTCTGCGAACCCCGGATAATCACCGGACACATGCCGGCGACCGAATCTGCTAGGAGAAAAAAATGGATAAGAAATGCACGACGCCGCCGGAATGCTGCGTCATTATCGAAATGGAGAAAGGAGCATCCCTTGGATACAGAAAAGCTGTATTGCTTGACGAAATAAAAGCATTGGGATCGCTTGAGAAAGCGGCGAAAGTGTCAAAAATTGGTCCTGGTCACGCCAGGGATCTTATTTTTGAAATCAATAGCCAATTTTCCCAACCGCTCGTTGTATTCAAAGGAAACCGTCTTGCAGCCGACACAGTCCGGCTTACCGAACTTGGAAACAATGTCGTCCGTTCATATTGGAGGCAATTCGAAGTGGTGTGGCTGTCCATCATGGAGGAGAGGAGCAGGCACTATTAGGACAGATGCCGTCAATTAGAGCAAATTTTTAGCAACACACAAGGTGAATTTATGCAGATTACTTACAAACCGATAGGATACTTCATGACACCGTTCACCGAAGTCAACGGCATGCCGCTACAACCAATTGAAAAATTACTTGAATGTCATCGTAAATTTTGGGTGGCATTCCAGGCAGTATACTTTCGATGCCGCATGTGCGGAATGACACACCGTGCAGGAAATATCGCCAAGGTGTGATTTGTGCGGATTTCTGTCGGGAAAATCCTTCGGCGTTGTTTTAGAAATCAATTTCTCCATGGGGCCGTGACATGCAAGGCACATTTTTTCATCGACATCGCCACCAATGAGGTCGAGGCCATGGCATGACCTACAGCTGATGCCTTTTGAAAAATGCCTGGCATCGAGATGGCCCGATCCCGTCGCTGAAGCAAACATTTGTTTCAGCAGTTCCATATCATTACGCGATGGAGATGAAAAGGATTCAGTTGTTCCCGCCAGGCCGAAATTTTTACCTGGCTGCCAAGTATGACAATCAAGGCAATCAGCACCTACCGAACCTTTCAAGTGGGTTGAATGAATACGGGTGTCGAAGGCGTTCTTCTCAGTCATTCTCCGCTTTTTCAAGGAATGACATTCCATGCAGGCACTTAAGTTTCTACCGGCGACATGAGGATGGGTTGCCGCCAGAAGAGAGCTTAGCTCATCATGGCAGACGCCGCAGGCATTCAGCGTCCCTGCGGCTTTTTTCCCTGCGTTCCCCTTGGCCGCCTCGGTGTCTGTTGTGTGGGACACCAAGGCGGCTGCCAGCAGTATACAAAGGACCGTTACAAGCTTTTTATTCTTCATACTCCTTCATTCCTTTCTGCTAGGATACGATGGACAGGATTTCGTTACCCTTTCATACTGGCATTGGTTCCGGCTACGCGGCCGAAAGTGACGCAATCCGGTGTGGCATTGCCGCCCAGACGGTTTGATCCATGGACTCCCCCCGTCACCTCTCCCGCCGCATAGAGACGGAGAATTGGATTTCCCCAGATATCTATCACCTGGGCGTCCTTGTTGATACGTAGTCCTCCCATGGTATGATGCACGGCGGGCCACTGGGCGATAGCATAAAAAGGTCCTTCGATCAGCGGGATCATGGCCTTCGTATACTGGCGGCCGTAGTCCGGATCTTTGCCCTCCGCCATGTATTTATTATGCGTGCCGATGGTCTCCTGAAGGACATCCGCTGGAATGCTCAGTTTCCCGGCAAGTTCGGCGATGGTATCGGCCTTGATGAACCTCCCTTTGGCAATACCCTTTTCCACCTCTTCTTTTGTTCCCATTTTGGCAATCATGGCCTCGTTAAAAATTGAGTAAGTCGGTTTCAAACCCGTATTGATCTGGGCCATCGACACAACATCGCGGCGTTCCATCTCATTGACAAAGCGTTTTCCGTTCTTGTTTACATAGACAATTCCGTATCCTGGGCCACGGAAAGGATACACGGCAGGTGTGTCGAGTATGCCTGTTTCAGGCTCTGCATAGGGATAAAGCTGGATAAAGGCGAGCTGCAAGGTATCGGCGCCAATGGCCTGGGCATAGCGAATGATTTCTCCTGTGGCTCCAGGTTGGTTTGTACAGTTGAATTCGGGGACGATGCTCGGGTTGAAGCTCTGGCGCATCTTGATATCCCGGCTGAACCCTCCGGAAGCAAGGATCAGGGCATTTCGGATTTGGATATTTTTCGTCGTCTTCCCCATCTTGACCTCAACTCCTTCAATGGGGCTCTGAGGCTCGCTGTCCTTCCTCCAAATCCAGGTCACCTCGGAATTGAGTCGTATTTTCGCACCCCGGCTCTCGGCGATCTGCTTTAGCGCCTCGGTGTACCCTCTGCCCACTCCCAGCTCACACGTATGCGTCCTGTATGCCGAATGGCCTCCGGTGCGGTTCAGAATCTCACGGATTTTCAACCCTCCGTTTTCGATCATCCAGTTAAGCGAACCTGTGGCTCCGTTGACAAGAACGTCGACCAGCTCCGGATTGTTGTAGTAATCGCCTCCTTTCAAAGTGTCGCGTTTATGCAGATCTGCACTGTCTTCTCCCAGGTTCAATTTCTTCCGCAGGTGATACTCGTCATCCCAGGAATTATACTCTCCGCCGTTGATAATGGAATTCCCGCCATAGGTCGGTCTCTTTTCCAGAATAATGGCTTTGCTGCCATGGGCGCATGCCTCTGCGGCAGCGGCAAGTCCTGCGAAACCGGATCCAACCACAACAACATCGATGGTCTCATCCCATTTTTTAGGCATCATACGGGATTTTGCCTCGGCCGTTCCAGGTGCCGCCAGATTCAAGGCCAATCCACCGGCGGCTGCAACACCCAGTGCGACCGCCCCCTGAAGAAGGGCACGTCTTGACAGATCAACTGAATTTTCCTTTTCGGCTCTCTCTTGACCGATCTCATTTTCATTCTTCATTTTCTTCGACATTTTCATATCCCCCATCATTATTGGCTGTTTATAAAGTTTTGGTGAAATGACCATTTTGCAAAAGGCTCATCCAATTCATTTTTCGGCTTTCAGAACAACTATGGGTCAAGGGGGAGAGGAATTACAATACGGTGGCAATCGGCAAACCACTGTATTGTAGTACGGGATTGAAGATGGGATATGATGAATTTAATGGATTTTTTTCTGATTTCTTATCCTGGTTTTTTAAAAATTTTTCCAGATTAACTGATACAGGTTACAGAAACAGGTCAGGATGATGTCACGCTCTAATGTTTTATCAGGACTCGAATGACATAATATCGAAGATATATTCCCGGATGGCGAATAGTAAATAAATACAAATAACTTCAAAATATTATTAGCTAAAATACTGCGTTTTGATACCGTATTTTTCTTCTGACCCCCGTATTGTCTTTTCATTACTTTTATTCAATTCTTTCTGGGAATCCTATAAAGAGTTTTCCGGCATGCGGGCCATTCGATTTGATAATGAAGGAGTCCCAGATTCGTTGAAAATAGTACAATATCACGGAAGAGAGGGAAAGAGATCACCCTGAACCACATCGAATAACGGCAATTGAAAGATACGCAAAAAAACGGCCTCGGGCAGCGGTCATTTCTATGAAATCCTCCGTTTCTTCACAGAATATTGGCATCATCCTTTCCATCCACGGCAGTGTCGTGGAGATCAGATTTGCCGATAACTTACCCGCCATTTCGACCATTGTGTATTCCG
>JBJKQT010000278.1:0-59149 GCA_046705065.1 Desulfocapsaceae bacterium | reverse complement strand
TTCAGCACTCTTTGCCGTAGCCAGCGCCTGGGCTGTAAATGAAGTCGACATCAGCAACAACGTGAATAAAATAGTCAAAGAAATAGATTCAGGAAAGCCTGCCACGAGCTTTAAAGCCGAGTCTTTTTCTCCGTATGCATTCATTATGCAGGAAGATGGAATGCTGTTGGTTCACCCTTCCCTCTCCGGAAAAAGCCTTAAAACACAGGCTCCTCCCGTCTATGAAGCACTTCTGCAAGCCACCCCTGAAGGTGTTTGGGTTAATTACGAATGGCAGGGCAAGATGAAGCATACCTATGCAAAGAAAACGAAGAGCAATCTGATAGTCGGCAGCGGATATTAAACTTTGCTGCGAAAAAAGTTCTTTCGTATTCTTTCCGCGTCATGCTGTTTTATTTCGAAGTGCACAAGACTCCGTTGGCAATCCAGCGATCACTGAGAATTTATTGGTCACTTTGAGAATTTGCCATTATGCATGACTTGCAGCTCGGGAAAATCTTATACGAAAGAGCAATAGAGAAGAAAAACAACACGAGTCAGGCTTACCCCAATTACCTTCCGGGTATCTTGCAAAATGGCCTTTTCACCCAAACTCTGCATTATGCTAAAATTTTTACCATGTAATATTGATCAGTTGTCTGTGGTAAAGTTTTGTTCATGCTTTGTTTTTGAACGAAAACCCTCATTTTGCAAAGGTCTTTTGAAACAGGTTTTGTTCTTTCGGAAAGCCTGACTCTCAATTTACCAACCCTTCCAAACTCATACTGTCACTCCTGTTATTTCCAGCGAAACATTTCCGGAATCATTTTCAATAAATCTTACGTTGTTTTTTTCTCGGATCCGTTGTAATCAAAACACCTTGGAAAAACGGATCGTTTTACGTTTTCCCGGCAGAATTTAAGAGAACCTTGATTTTTAAGATAGCCTTTCATCAGAAAAGGAATGTTATGGAGAGGATTACAGTAAAATTCGGAGGCTCAAGTGTAGCTGACGGCGGTCAGATCAAAAAAGTGCAAGCCATTCTCGCTTCCGACCCGCGGCGTAAGGTAGTGGTCGTTTCCGCACCGGGGAAAAGGAATACCTTTGAGGCAAAAATAACCGATCTTCTCTATCTTTGTCACGAAATGGCCGCCATGGCGACAGATATTTCAGAGCCATTCGGACTGATACGTACCCGTTTTGCCGAGATTGCCGAATCCCTTCAACTCAGTTCGCAGATTGTTTCAGAAATAGACCGGTTCGGTGACGAGCTGACTGCAGGCTGCAGCCGAGATTATGCAGCGTCTCGCGGAGAGTATTTTTCGGCTCGGCTGATTGCCGAATTTCTGGGGGCTGAATTCATAGACCCTGCTGAATATATTCTTATTAGAGCAAACGGCACCATTAATCCCGAAAGCTATATCCGGCTGAGAAAACGCCTTATGAATCACGATGCCCTCTATGTGATGGCCGGATTCTACGGCAGTGACAGGCAGGGACTGGTAAAAACATTTTCCCGCGGAGGCTCTGATATCTCCGGAGCAATTGCAGCCAGGGCTTCAGACTCCATGCTGTACGAAAATTGGACGGACACATCAGGTATTCTGATGGTCGATCCACGTATTGTAGAGTCTCCAAAGACCATAGAAGAAATTTCGTTCAAAGAAATACGTGAAATGTCATATATGGGGGCATCCGTATTTCACGACGAGGCCATTTTGCCGGTCCGCGAAGTAGGAATTCCAATACGGATAAAAAACACGAACCGTCCGGAGGATGAAGGCACGCTCATTGTCCCGAAATTAAGCGAAAAGGCCTTAAACGGAACGGAAATAGCCGGAATTGCAGGACGAAAGGATTTTTCGATGATTTGCCTCGAAAAGTCTTTGATGAACAGGGAGGTTGGTTTTGCCCATAGATTGTTGGGCATTCTCCGAGAACTGGGGATCAGTTTCGAGCAATGCCCGTCCAGCATTGACACGATCAGCGTCATCATCGAAGAACAACGCTTGAAAGGGCTTGAAGACATCATACTTGACGAAATCAAGCGTCAATTGGAGCCGGACAACCTCTATATCGAAAAAAGTCTTGCCCTGATTGCCATCGTTGGAGAAGGCATGGTTCGTACGGTTGGAATTGCTTCTAAAATATTCTCCGCATTGAAGGATTCCGGGATCAACGTCCGTGTTATCAGTCAGGGAGCTTCGGAAATGAACATCATCGTCGGAGTATCCTCCAAAGATTATGAAAACGCGGTTCGAGCGCTCTATGACGCCTTCGTTGAAACCAGGCGGTGATTCAGGTCATCCTGATGCGCTCGCAATCGGGGCAGATCCAAGTCGGTCCATTGCTGATTCCCCATTTGTTCTCTTTGAAGCAATCGTCACATATCTGAAATCCGCAGGGACAACTCCAGCAAAACTCCTTTTTCTCCTTGCAGCAGTGGCAGCGGAATTCACCGAGCTTGCGGCGTCTATATCCCATTTTCTTTTGTCCTTCCATTATTCCGCAAGCTCCTGCAGCATCCAATTCAAGTAATCCCTGCTGACATGGGTTATAGGAACGGACATGATTTCGGGTACTTCGTAAGGATGGTTCGCTTTTATGACCCCTTCAAGACGCGGGTAAAGTCCCGACATCGTCTTCATGGACAGAACATACTCAGTCGAGGTGGTTATATTGCCGTTCCACCAATAACTGCTTGTCATTGGCCCGCTTATCTGTCCGCAGGCAATGAGACGATCCTGCAAAAGCACAGCTGCCAGCTTTTCGGCTTGATCACTGTCTTCAAATGTCGTAGTTACAAGTATCGGCCCATCCGTTTTTTCCGTCATATCTTCCTCGCCTCTTTCATTTTTTGCTCTTTTGTACTATCTTGTCGCTGATTTTAAACCATGTTCCATATTTTCAAAATTGATTTTTCGCCTCTACCCATCCGGGCAGTCACATCAATTGCATGAGGACACTCTATGCTGTTCGTCATTGATATAGGAAACTCGCACACCGTGGCCGGACTTTTTAGAAACTCATTCCTTGTCGGCCAATGGCGGCTGAAATCCGACAGAGAGATGACTGCCGACGAATTAGCGATACGCTACCATGCACTCTTTTCCATGACCGGTATAGACAAGAATGACATTGAAGGGATCGTTATCGCAAGTGTCGTCCCTTCTCTGGAATACGCCTGGCATTCGTGGTGCAACAAACATTTTGCCGCAACCCTTAAGAATCCCGTTCTCGTCGTCTCGGAAAAAAATGTCCGCGACATAATACAAATAAAGACCGACACTCCTCAGGAAGTGGGGGCCGACCGTCTTGTCAACGCCATAGCCGCCTGGTCACAATATAAGTCGGATTTGATCGTAATCGATTTCGGGACTGCCATCACCTTCGACTGCGTGACCAAAAACTGCGAATATATCGGAGGTGCCATCCTTCCGGGAATCGCCATTTCAATGGAGGCCCTGGCTACAAGAACGGCCAAACTCCCCCATATCGACGTGTCCGAACCGCCGGAACGGATAATTGGTAAAAATACCATTCAGGCCATGAAAAGCGGCGTCCTTTATGGATACGGCTCAATGATCGACGGATTAGTTGAAATTTTGGGGCGGGAAATGGCCGGCACCGGGCCTTTACCGAAAATAATTGCTACGGGCGGAATGGCAAATCTAATCATCCCCTATTCAAAATCCCTGCCGGAAACCGACCAAATGCTGACGTTGAGGGGGCTTCGAATCATCTACGAATCAGTGTACAAAAATGGCTGATCCGCTTATCCCTCCTCCAATTGCACCGGGCGATACCATCGGCATCGTAGCCCCGTCGGGACAGATCCGCAACAAACAAAGATTTGAAGCAGGATTGCGCATTCTGCATGAAATGGGGTTTGTAACAAAATTTCCCCGAAATTTGTGGCCGGGGGCGGGATACTTTGCCGATACGGACGAAAACAGGGCGGAAGAGTTCTCCAAAATATGGGCCGATCAGGAAATAAAAGCAGTGATGGCCGCTCGAGGCGGTTTCGGTTGTCTGCGCATCCTGGAGAAAATCGATCTTTCCTTCATCGAACGTACGCCTAAACTCTTTATCGGTTTTTCCGACATTACCGTTTTACAGACTTACCTGCAGCAGGAAACCGGTATGATCGGTCTGCATGGTCCCGTGGTCACATCTCTTTCAGGTTCCAGCCGCGCCGCCATTGAACGTTTTTATCGCTGTCTCACCGGGGAATGGACAAATTCACTATCCTGGAAAAATATCGAGGTCCTTCGCAGCGGCGGTTCCTGCGAAGGACTGCTTGCCGGCGGCAACCTGAGCAGCATCGCAAGTCTTTTGGGTACGCCGTTTCAACCAAAATGGCAGGGAAAAATAGTATTTCTTGAGGACACGGGAGAATCATTATATCGTATAGACAGGATGTTGACCCAGCTTTTCTATGCCGGAATGTTCCAAAATATTTCCGGCTTGATTCTCGGTGATTTTTCCATTGCCAACGAACAAGACTCCCTAACAAACTCAAGAATCCACGAGGGCGTTTGGCAAAGAGTCCTGGAATTGACTTTTTCAACCGGCATTCCTGTTTGGGGAAGCTTTCCAACGGGACATTGCAGCGACAACCTCTGCCTTCCCGTTGGGGCCAGGACATTGATGGATAGTGCGAAAGCCACACTGAATTTTTTTTAATTTATCCTTAACAACAACGACTTATACTCGGCCACACCTAAAAAAGAGTCAATAAGGGTTTGACTTCGACCGCCATTAATGCTATATGTTTTTACTGTTTGCACCATGAAAAAAATATTTGGGATTATCTATTTTTTACAATGATATCCCAAGGTAATGTTCACGGAAAAACGGTTTTATCCGATCCACAAACACCTAAAATTTGTCATGCTTATCACCTTTCGAAAACCCCTAGCCTGCAGTCTTTTTTCCCTTCTCCTTTTATCTTTCACCTTAAGCGTTTACGCTGCCGACTTTGTTACGGTGTCAGGAGATAACGTCAACGTCAGAACCGGCCCGAGCACAGACGACCCGGTTCATTTGCAACTCTTTGAGGGATATCCTCTGAAAGTTATGGATAAAAAAGGGAGTTGGTATAAAGTCAGCGACTTTGAAAATGATACGGGATGGATTGAGAGTTCCCTTACAAAAACCAACGATACGGTAATTGTGAACTCCCAATCAAGTGTCAACCTGCGTTCTGAACCCACGACAAACAGCGATATCGTCGCCACAGTGGATAGAGGGGTTGTCTTGACAAAAGTAGGCGTTAAAGGCGATTGGATCCAGGTTCGTCACAGCAGCGGCGTTTCCGGATGGATTTACGGCAAGCTTGTCTGGCCGTAATTTTATTTCGGGTTCTTCCGGATTATGCGTACTTTGGTAAAGTTGAATGTAACAATTCGGCAAAGTTCATCGCTTCCGGACGCTGCTTTCCGGCCTCATCGCCTGTCCACCACGGCTGACAGACAGGCCGTCCATGGCCTGCTGTCAGTTGCGGACGTCCTGTCCGCAACCGCTTCGGGCCTTATTTGACCCGTTTTTTTATAAACTGTCTCAGCTCTTTCCGGCACGTGCCAGCTCCAGGCGGATGGATTCGTCAAGATGAAGCGGGAGACGGACTATGTGTCCCGCTTTGTTTTTGAACAGAAAGCAGTTATTTTCAAGACCATAGTGGAAAAGGTCCCTTGTAATTGCCACATCTCTTCGGCAATATTCGCAAATTTCCCGTATCTTTCCTTCTTTATACCATCTGAGAGCCTGCATTCCGTCCGCAGATTTTTTTTCTCCAAGCGTATGTTCCGCCAACCGATCCAGGCTGAGTCGATAGCCAAGGTGGTTGGTGACCTCCTCCAATAAATCGATGGTGGGCAACGAAGCGAACCTGATGGACGAATAGCCTGAAAGGACGACATTATCGAACCGTTTGTTATTGAATCCGACAATCAGATCGAGGCGTAAGAGATGGTCCACCAGACGGTCGACTTCTTCTTCGAGATAGGTGACATAATCATCCAGCTGGGAATCGTAGACAACAGCTACCGATATCCCCATATTATGAGCCTTTTGCCATCCACCTACTTCTTCTGCAGATCGTTTGGTCTCCAGATCAAAAATACCATAGTGAGCCGGTAAGACATCAAATCCCGTTTCCTGTTCTTCAGCCGCTATGTCACCTACCATTTCAATGGCTTCATTTTCAGTTGTAACAAATACGTCACCCACCTCCTCCTGTTCAGTTCTTTGGGTGGTTTTAATTAAATCAAGAAGCTCCATACAGGCAATTTTGTCTATGGGCCTGTTCCCTGATCCGCATTTTGGGGAATGGACACACGAAGGGCAGCCGTTTTCACAGGTACAGGATCGAATCGTCCTTATGGTATGAACCATGAGGTTTTCTATCTGGTCATAAGCCTCTCTAGTCAGCCCGACGCCTCCGGGATGCCCGTCGTAAATAAAAACGGTCGCACTGTTGGTCTGTTCATGAGTCGGACAGGAAATACCGCCGATATCGTTGCGGTCACAGAGAACAAGAAGCGGAAACATGGAGATCATTGCGTGTTCCAGGGCATGTATGGCTCCCATAAAATGCAATCGTGCATCTTCAATCTTTTTTTGAATTCTCTCGGGAATCTCCAACCATATTCCTTCTGTTTCAAACGTTTGCTCGGGGAGGTCAAGGGCATGGGTGGCCACCAGTTTCTGGGTTGCGTTGTTTCGCTTTTGATACCCCGTCACCCTTTCGGTAACTCGCAATCGCCCAAAAGAGACCCTGCATCCGAAAATCGGCTTTTTCATGACTGTTTCAATTATTTCCGTATGCTTGTGGCTCATGGGCCGGGTAAAATAACTGCTTTTTTTCTCGCTTACCACAATCTCTTTTTCCAGCAAATCGAGTTTCTCGACCAGCCATGTCTTGGCCATATGGAGATAAATCGCACCGGGATGACACTCTTTCAACGCACGCAGCGCATCGATTTCTCCGAGAATCACCCCATCTTGTCCGTTGATGATCGTCAATTGCGATCCGCCCCCACGTAACCCCACTGTCTTTTGCGGATATCTCCTGCTCGAGAACCAGGATTCGCCGCCTGCCGATTGGAGTAGAAGTGATTGTTTGACAAGATCATCGATACATTTTTGCACCCTTATCTGCCT
The DNA here is from genome assembly GCA_046705065.1 of Desulfocapsaceae bacterium. GTDB lineage: Bacteria > Desulfobacterota > Desulfobulbia > Desulfobulbales > Desulfocapsaceae > CAWGGS01. The sequence goes on along the minus strand of JBJKQT010000278.1, from coordinate 52,006 downwards.
GACAAGCGGCTCGGAGTGCGCAAGCGGTATCTCGGCGGCGGCACAGTGGATATGCCGTTCCATGATGGCGGGATTTTGAGGATTCAAGGCGGCCGACTCCACGTCCCTTGAGAAAAAATCCTCAGGATTACGCATGAAATACTGATCGAGGGCATCCTGTTGAGCGATCATGATGATTGCACAATCACGCCCTGCCCTGCCGACTCTGCCGCCTCGTTGCCACGAAGCCATTATGGATCCCGGATATCCGACGAGAATACAAATATCCAGATCGCCGATATCTATGCCCAACTCTAGTGCAGAGGTCGATATCACCCCCAGCAACTGTCCCGTGCTTAAACGGCGTTCAATCTCGCGTCTCTCCTCCGGTAAAAAACCTGCGCGATAGGAACTTAATTTTGTGGTCAGCTTTCCAAGACGAGGTCTGGTCCAAACGGTGATGAGTTCGGTCATCTTCCTCGATTGTGTGTAAACGATGGTTCGAAGTCCCCTTTTTAATGCGGCCTCCAGAAGTTGGCAGGCTGTGGCCGCTGCACTATCCCATGGGTTTAAGAAAAGCATGTGTCTTTCGGGCCGTGGGGCACCCGTGTTGGTAATACTCACGATCGAACGTCCTATGAGCTTTTCCCCAAGCTCATCAGGATTGCCTACGGTTGCCGAAGCCATGATAAAAACCGGATTCCCGCCGTAATGGGCGGCAACCCTTTGTAATCTCCGGATGACCCAGGCCATGTGGGAGCCGAACACTCCGCGATAGGTATGGACTTCATCGATGATTACGAATTGAAGGTCCCTGAAAAAATGACTCCAACTGCTGTGGTAGGGAAGCAAAGACAGATGCAGCATATCCGGATTGGTTATGAGAACCGGCGGTGGATTTTCCCGTAGCTTTCTTCTCGCGTAAGCCGGTGTGTCCCCGTCATAAATAGCCCCCATGGCCCCAAACCTCTCAGTAAAGTCCTTGGGAAGATGAAGGACCAAATCATGTAAGGAGCGGAGTTGGTCTTGCGCTAACGCTTTAAGAGGAAACAGATAAAGGGCCCGGCAAGAGGGCTCTTTAAAGAGTTTTTGTAATACGGGAAGGTTATATATGAGGCTTTTTCCCGAGGCAGTTGGGGTGGAAATCAGAATATCTTTATTTTGATTAATGATTCCTAGAGCTTGTTCCTGATGTGAATACAGTTTGTCTATACCCGTTTGAGCAAGACATCGTTTTAAAACGGATGAAAGATAGGCGCTCTTGCCGACAAAATTTGCAGAAATTGCAGGAAATGTCCGATGACAAACTACTTGTGGCCCGAACTTTGCTGATTGTTTCAATGAAGTGATATATTCCAACAGGTCCTTGGAATCGGCGTTAAGTGGCATTACCATTGTAATTAATTAGGTTGCTTAAACAAACGGGAATGTTTATCATGCTTTGTTGCGTGCAGGAAAGAGACTCCCGGCGCGTTGCTGGCATAAGATGAACAATATTAGCTACCTGCAAACAAAATTTCGACTATAACATGACCGTCATCGCCACATTGGGACCAATAGGTGGCGACAGCTACCAGGCTGCGCGCCAATATCTCCCAGATGCAGAAATACTGCTCTTCAACAGGGCCGCCGATATCGTCCGCACCTTTACCGAGGGTTCCGCCGACCTTGCTCTTCTTCCGGTCTACAATACCAGAGAAGGAGAGATAAAGGAATATTTCCGAATGATGGAACATGCCGAGAAAGGATTTTGGATCGATAATGTTGTCCTGCCGATTCATCTTTCTTTAGGTGCATTCAAGCCTCAGGATAAAAGCGGCGACTTCGATGTCATCGTCGGCAGCGGCCCGGTTTTCAAACAATGTGAAGATTATATAGGCGAGCATTTTCCCAATGCGACGTTAATGAGCGTCCCCGATATCGAGGAGGCTCTCAAAGACATAAGATCAGACAGACGGCTGCGGTATGCGGTAATAGAATCCGAACAGCTTATAAAAAAACACGGTCTGAGCCTGATAGATCGGGAAGTCGTCGCTCACAACCGGACGCGTTTTGCCATCCTGGGAGCGAGCCTCGCTGACTGGACCGGCTATGATGCCACCGCCATCCTAACCAGGCCGCTGAAAGACAGGGTCGGGATGCTTGCGGATATATTGGGTGAATTTACCAGGCGTGGCATCAATATTTTGGACCTGCGCTCCGAAAACGACATAAAGACCCAAAAACTGCAGATTTATCTTGAAACCGAAGGACATTTCAACGACAAGCAAATGCAGGATGCCCTGTACCATATCGAAAAATCGGTAATTCAGGAAGATAATTCACTTAAGCTGCTCGGATCTTTCCCTCGTGTCGATATGCGGGTGAAAAAAATCAAAACCTTTGGTTTCATCGGAACCGGAGATATGAGCATTTGGTTTGCCGATCGGCTGGAAAACGAAGGATACCGTACAATAATCACAGGTCGTTCGACGGAGCTGCGGCCGGAAGAGATGGTCGAGCAGGTAGACGTCGTGGTCATCTGTGTTCCGATATCCGTAACTGCCGATACGGTGATGAAATACGGCCCATATCTAAAAGAAGGACAAGCTTTGATCCTGCTTGCCGGTGAATCGGAAAATACCCTCAAAGCCGCCCTTGAATTTACCGATCAAGGTGTTGAAGTCATGCTTGTCCACAATCTTTGGGGGCCTCAAGCCGCTACAATGAAAGACAAAAATGCGGCAGTTGTCAGAACTTCGAGAAGCGGTTCTTTTTGCAGTGAATTTGAAGCCTTTTTATACAAACACGGCGCGGACATATATCAGGACAGCGCCGGCAAGCACGACCTGCTCGTGGGTGTTGGGCAGAAATTGCCTACAACGATTTCCGTTGCATTGGCAATGACTCTGGCACAACATGAGATTGATTGCCGCGATATTGGAAGTCATTCCACACTGACGTCACTTTACGGAATACTTGCCATGGCCAGAATTCACAGCCAAAACCCGAGGACATATGCTGAAATCATGGCCACCCGGGGTGAGGGACGCAAAATCGTGAAAAGTTTTGCCGAAAATTTAGGAAAGATAACGGATCTCGCCGATAGCGGAAAAATAGCCGATCTGTGCGAGCTGATGAATGATAACCGGAATTACATGCCGCCGGGTTTTCTCGTTTCCAGAATGAAACAAGCCAGGGCTGTTGATGAAATATTGAGTGATCCCGGCATGAAAAATGATTATTGAAAAACCTTTTCATTTAGGCGGAACAGGGTTCGAGCGCCGCTATGAGAAGGAGAATTATACGTAAAAACCCAAGGAGTTTATAATGTTATTTAGTGATCCCTCATACTATGATGAAATACACGTTTGCCCGTATTGTAAGGAGCAAATGGCTTGTTGCGAAGCCCCTCCGATCCATATAGGCGACGGTCTTGGATGGGGTTCCGAGATCCTTTTCATTTGTTTGAATGACGATTGTTCCCTTTTTGTTGATGGATGGAAAAATATTGAGGAAAAGTACGGCCATCATGCTTCGTATCGTCACATGGAGCTTCCCGGAAGCAAGGAGAGAAATTTGATGATGGTCGGCAGCAAAGATGCATTTACCGGCAGTATTGTCGATCCTCAAGCTCTAAAAAGGCAGAACGAACGCTTCAGAAAAGAGCAGCAAGCAATCAAGGATCTGGACACCTGTGTAGAGAAAAATAATCTCGAACCGGTTCTTTATCTGATCCTTGATGAGGCCGCCAATGTGTCCGACAGGAAAAAGGCCATAAGCTATCTCCCCAAGCTCAATGATCTTTCCTGTATAGATCCTATCAGAAATCATACATTCAGGGATACTTCCTTGGAAATGGAGTGCAACATGAATATTTCGCAGCTTTTGCGAAAGAATCTAAAGAAGGAATGTCCGCATTGCTCCGAAATTATTAAAGCGCAGGCCAAGAAATGTCAGTATTGTAAAGAGACCGTTTGAAAACTTTGTCCTTGCAAAACTCATATTCAACAGGTATATAAAGCACGGTTTTCAAACAGCGACGTTGGATGGTGGGCGTGGCCTAGTTGGTTAGGGCACCTGGTTGTGGCCCAGGAGGTCGTGGGTTCAAGTCCCATCGCCCACCCCATCCAATTTCAGACATCCCGCCTTATTTTTTCACCTTATCCCATTTGTCGACACACACAACAGGAAGACAAGCGAAACTTCCGAAACAGCCGTTTCCGGATGGGCTCAAACTAATACTCGATGGTACGAACCCGGATGGGGTTGCGGATGCCTATATGATCAAGATAATTGGTAAGTTCCTGGATAACCGACCATGTTATTTCCTGCCCTCGCGGAATGATCAAAGACCCGTTGCCGGCCACGATGTCCTCATCGGCAACCATGCCGGGAATAATGTCTTCGAAATTTAAGGTGACAATTTTTATCGGCTCATTCTGCCTATGGTTTTCATCGATCAGATTCAATATCTTTTTATCATATACACCTGAACGCCCGGCCATCCTTTGAATGGCATCGTGATGATCGACACCCTGAATAAGGAGAGAATCATGATCGATCGCGGCTCTGAGGATTTGTGCGCCGATCTTCTCCTCATCCGTCAACCGTACTTCCGGATCATGTACGATCTCATCATGGGAGAGCATTTGGTTTTCCACCATAATTGCCACATGCCCCAGACGTGGAATCTTGCCGATCAATTTGGCCCCGACCTTCGGATGGTTCAGAAACATGCCGGTTTCTTTTGACGAAAGCTCCGTCCCGGACTGCATCTTTTTTAAAATATCATCGGGTATAGTGACGCAACCTATCTGGGACATCAACGCTGCTATCTCGTACTGCCAAATTCTCTCAAGCCCCAGTTTCTGGGCAATCTTAACCACAATATCCTTGATGCGGTATCCTCTGCTGAAGGCAGTCGGATTTGCCAGACTCAAAAGTTCGCAGAGAACCTTAACGCTTCCTTTAAGTGTTTGATTAAGCAGTTCTTTCTCCGCAGTTATGAGATTGTACTGACTGATGGCCTGTTCCAATGCTCTCGTCAGAGCCTGCGGACTGCACGGTTTTGTAAGAAATCTGAAAATTTGTCCGGAATTCACCGCCTCGATTGCCGTTTGTATATCGGAATCACCGGTGAGCATGATCCGCACCATATCAGGAAAACTGTCCTTGACACGGGAAAGCAGCTGAACGCCATCCATGCCCGGCATACGCATATCCGAAACGATGACCGAAAAGGGGCCTTCATCGCGAACTATATCCAGAGCTTTGGCCGCGCTGTCGGCCGTTCGAATCGAAAAGCGTTTCCTGAATTGACGCTCGAAAGCATGCAAAGCCCCTGGTTGATCGTCGACAAAGAGAATGTCATAGTTGTTCATTGTTCTTGCTGCTCCATATGAGTAAGACAGATTTCACGCCATTTTTGCAGTTTTTCTCCCAAACCGATTTTGGCCATATACTCCTCATTGATTTCAGGCGATGCGCCGATGGTATCCTCTTTGTGGCACTTGTAATACATCACATTCGCAATATGCACTGCCAGCGCAGGGCTGAAAGTATCTGCCGGATATTCCCCCAATTGATGATGGAATCCGATGGCCTCGACAATATCGCTGGAAAACCCCCATAGCCCTGTCAGGTATGCCCCCATATCGCAGTGTGTCGCCTTGAAAACTTTCCGTTCGGCCTGACGAAGGGTAATATCCTCCTCTTTGGCAATGCGCACGATATCGGAATACTGCTGGTTCATCTTCGAAATCAGTATCAGTTTCCCAATATCATGCAGCACTCCTGCTATAAAACAGTTGCTGATGACTTCTTTGCTGTCGGTTTCGTTCTCCGCTATTTTCTTGGCAAGGGTTCCCACCATCATGCTATGATTCCACAGATATTCCGCGGAAAAGTCTTCACTTGTAATTTTGATCTCGGAAAAGATCTGGGATCCCAGAACAAGGGCCTTAATGGTATCCAGACCGAGAAGCTTTACGGCCCGAGCCGGACTGTCCACCTTTTGATAGAGACCGAAAAATGCAGAATTGACTAACTGAAGGACCTTTGCCGTCATCGCTATATCCTGACTTATGATTTCTCCGATATCGTCCAAAGTCGCTTCCGGTTCCCGAATCTTTTTCTGAAGCTTTGCATAAACGGATGGGAGGCTCGGCAAGGTATCGATACCTGAGATAATATCTTTGAGTTTGCCGTCAATCATAAGCCTGTGCAAGGCGCTTGCCCTAAACAGGATGCTTTTCAGCCTTTCCGGATCGCACGGCTTAGCCAGAAATTGATGTACCACGCCGACAGTTTTCATCGTGGATTCGTCATCGGCCTGCCCCGTGAGCATAATCCGGATTGAGTGTGGGTATTTTTTCTGTATCTCCGCCAAAAAATCCGCGCCGTCCATTCCCGGCATACGCATATCCGAGACAACGACATCAAATTCTTCCTCTGCCATCATATCCAGGGCTTCTTTGGCATTTTCGGCGAAACACAACTCGAATTCCTTTCGCATCGAGCGGAGCATCCTTCTGAGACCGTCCAAAATATTGGGTTCATCATCGACAAATAAAATTCTTCTCTTATCCATACCCACGCTCCGGTTTTTTGATGATTGAAATACACCCCGATAACTGCACGAAATCCCAATTGTCAGGTTTGTTCAATACGGACTCTGATGGGCTCTCTTACCCCGACTTGTTTGGAGAAATTCACTAATCCCTGCAGTACTGACCACGTTATTTCCTGTCCTTTAGGAGTCAGAAGAATGCCGTTTTTCGCCAAAATGTCCTCTTCGGCAATCATCCCGATAGAAATGTCCTGCACCTTGACGCTGACAACCCGAGAACCCTCCTCCAATTTAACCGTCCGCAAATGATTTAAAATCTCAGGATTATATTTTCCTTTGTCGGCAAAAAGCTCATCAACGGCTTCCTTGTGGCTTTTTCCAAGAAACAAAAGGAGATCATAGTCCAGTGATGCTCTCAATATCTGGGCACCCAAGGCGCTTTCTTCATCAACGCCGACATCTTCGGTGAATTCGTCGTAGCGTCGCAATTGTTCGGAGATCATACCGACAACCGACTCCAATCTGGGAATGTCGGCAAGCAGTCCGGCTCCGACCTTAGGATGGTTCCGGTACATTTCGTCTTCTTCTTCGGTCAACTCGACATTGGCGTGTTTTTTATTCAAAATATCGGTAGGCAAAGTAATACAGCCGATCTGGGACATTAAGGCTGCGACCTCGTATTTCCAGATCTGAGCCAGGTCCATGAGTTGAGCCAGCTTGACCACGAGATTTTTTATTCTATAGCCACAGCTGAAAGCCATGGGGTTGGACAGGCTCAACAACTCTGAAAGGACCTTGACGCTGCCTTTCAACGTCTGATCCAATAATTCTTTTTCCGCTGTAACCAGCCGATACTGCCGCTGGGCAAGCGCCAGTGACGGAACGAGCACACTCGTCGGGCACGGCTTATTTAGAAATTTAAAAATCTGACCTTTATTAACCGCTTCGATGGCGGTTTCCTGGTCGGCATTTCCGGTGAGCATCATTCTCACCATATCCGGATAGAGGTCCTTGACGATCGACAGCAGTTGGACTCCGTCCATTCCGGGCATCCTCATATCCGCAACGATCACGGAAAAAGGGCCGTCCTCTTTTAAAATCTGCAGAGCCTCAGGGCCGCTGCTTGCTATTTTCAGCTTGAATCGTTTCCTCAACTGGCGGGCAATTGACTCAAGAATATTGATTTCATCATCTACAAAAAGTATTTTTTCCGTCATTTTGATCAATATAATATTTGTGAGCTTGTTGATCGTCTAAAGGCGTCTGGTTGAAGCAGTCGCATTACTCCTCCCATGTGATTGTTTTCAACATGCTTTCTTCTTTTGTAGTATCGGATTTTTTCATTTTCAATGCAAACAATAATTTGGCATGGGACAGCTTGGACAGGGATATTTCCGTCGAGTGATTATCAATGGTACCGTTTGAGCCGGTAATCTGATTGCTGGAAATTTTCAACGAAACCTCGTATAGTTCCAAATCTTATTATCAAATTGATCGGCAAAAAGCTCCGAGCAACTGCAAAACCTCGCTTCGGCATGTTTCCAACTCTTGGGAAAAGTGAGCTTTCTGCCTTTTTATTATTGGATACAATCGAGAAAGTGCCTCATCGTAAAACGTTCACTTACACCGACCAGGATAACGATATGCAGCAATACAGCAAACTTGACCGCCCGGAAATCCTTTCCCGTCTCTTTTATCCCCAACGGGCTCCCAAGACTTCACTCCCGCAAGGAGCCAAAGATTTTGATTTTGTCGTGGATCAGGATGTCCTCCTCGGATGCCGATTCTATATTCATGATGTGTCAGCTCCGTCCATTCTCTACTTCCACGGAAATGGAGAAATCGTCTGCGACCATGATTTCATAGCACGCGGCTATATGGATGCCGGCTGCAATCTTCTTGTAATGAGTTATCGTGGGTATGGTTGGAGCACTGGGGTTCCCACGGTGCAATCTCTTTTTGAAGATGCGCAAAAACTCTTCATCCAGGCCAGGGAACGGATGAACAAATTGGGCTTTTCCGGCCCTCTTTTCGTCATGGGCCGCTCCCTGGGATCGGCCAGCGCCATCGAGCTTGCGTTAACACAAGAAGATTCACTTAAGGGATTGATTATCGAAAGTGGATTTGCAGACACATTGCCTCTCCTGAAACTTCTGGGAGTCTCCGTCGAGGAGTTGTCATTGACTGAGGATGAGTGCTTCGGCAACAGACGCAAGATCGCCGGTGTTACAATTCCCACACTACTTTTGCATGGTTCACGCGATCAGTTGATACCTCCCACAGAGGCTGAAAAGCTTCAGGCAGATTGTGGTGCTAGAAACAAACAGTTCTTTTTGATTCCCGGTGCCGATCACAATACAATGATCGAAATGGCGGGCAAACAATACTTTTTAGCGATACGGCAGTTTATCGATACCGTAACAGGGACATCATCATGGCGCAATAGGCGAAGGCAGCAGGCAAAACAACGAAACTCGGGTGCGTAAATACAACACAGTCAATGAGAATGCTATGATGATACAAAAGACGAAAAAACGGGCCGATTATCTTTCGTGGGATGAATATTTCATGGCGGTTGCCCTGCTTTCCGCCCAACGAAGCAAAGATCCGAATACTCAAGTTGGAGCCTGTGTCGCCAATGATCAGAATAAGATCGTCGGCGTCGGTTACAACGGATTTCCTTGGGGCTGTTCAGATGACGAACTTCCCTGGTCGAGGGAAGGGGCGTATCTCGACACCAAATATCCCTATGTCTGTCATGCCGAGCTTAATGCCGTACTCAACTCCATCTCCTACGATCTCAGGAACTGCAGGATCTATGTGGGCTTGTTTCCTTGCAATGAATGCACCAAGGTCATCATTCAGGCTGGGATCAAAGAGATCATCTATCTCTCCGATAAGTATAAGGATACAGATGCCGTGAAAGCTTCGAAACGGATGCTTGACACGTCACCGAACATTACCTATAGGCAAATAGAGACCGCAAGGTCGCTGATTAACATCGACTTCGCCATCAAAGAATAGCCGGTATTCTCGGCGGGCTACAATTTTCAGAGCTTATGTTCGTAGCCCTGAAACGCTATTTCTCGCTGAGTTCCGCCCTGCTCTTCAAAAAATACCCCTTGGCCCGATACAATTTTCCCGATGGCCGCCACCGTGTACGTCCCAAATTGGGAGATGTGCTCTTCGAGAACTGTTTCCATGCCTTTTCTGACGGTAAAAACCAGTTGATAGTCCTCGCCGCCTTTAAGAATGCAGTCGAGCTCGTTTAAGTCAAAAGCCGAACACGCATCCGGCAACGACGGATCGACGGGCAACAATCGTTGCCGAATGACAGCGCCGATGCAGCTCTCCTTGCAAATATGTCCAAGATCAGTGGCCAGCCCGTCCGATATGTCCTGCATGGCAGAAACACAACCGCTTGCACACAATACCTGGCCAAGCCGGACTTGAGGCACGGGATCGAGATGGGCATTTACAAACGGCTCCCATCTTTTTTCAATATCCTTTTTCTTTTTATATGATTTTTCCAGGATTGCCAGGCCGACTGCCGACGACCCGAGAGGCGAAGAGACATAAACGGTGTCACCAATTTTAGCCCCGCTTCGATAAAGCACCCCGGATGGATGTTGTTCTCCTAAAATCGTGACGGATATATTCAATTCCTTTCCACTGACGGTATCGCCACCGATCAGGCAACAATTGAATTCCTCAAGGATTTCGTAGACCCCTTCCAACCACTGAAAAAGCCACTCCGACGAAATGCCGGAAGGAATACTCACTGAGAGGAGAACAAAGCGGGGGATTCCTCCCATCGCGGCTATGTCGCTTAAATTAACGGCAATGGATTTTCGCCCGAGAAGCCTGGGTGAATGCCATTTCCTCTCAAAATGAATGCCGTCAACCAACATATCGGTTGAAATAAGCCAGTGGTTTGAATCTGCAGATCCAAAGACAGAACAGTCGTCCCCTATCCCCTTTATCAATCCTTTGGTGGATATGTCCGCCCTTTTCCTGATATGTTCGATGAGATTTCTTTCGGAAAGATGCATGGCTGCCTTCCATTATCAAAGCTGATTCTCAACATGCGCTAAAACAAGGCTATCCGGCGGCACTCCCGCAACGAACAAGAAAATCATTTGACCCTCTTTAAACCGCTTCTTTTTTCCGTAGAGCTCTTGGGGGAATCTGTTTTAGGTGAGTTCTCAACCGAAAGATCCACTGCTTTCATGAAGCGTCCTTCGCCACCCATGGTAAATGTCTCCATTCCGGTCATCTGTTGTGTCCGCAAGGTCCAGGTTACCTGTTGAGGGGGAACCGTCAACAATGACATCGTGACATGCCACCACTCGTCTTTCCTGCTTGAATCTCTTTCAATTGAACTGACAAAACCGTATACAAGCATGGGCGGATCATTTGCTGCTATCAAAACGATATCACCTGTATCGGTGGTATCTTTAAAGGACAGCATCTGTTTGAGTTCGGCTACGATTTTTTCCATATTTTTTTAAACTCACCTAATTCCGTTTTACACTTTACCTTTCGCTTCTCATCGTATGGCAAAGGTCATTTCTTCTCCTCATCTGTCGAACACGGTCGTGGATTCCACGGTTATCCTATTTGGTGAAATTTTGCTTCGCATACCAAAATCCGAATACATGGAAAGACCGTCGAACAGTGGATTCAGGAGACGATCCATCACAATCCCCAGCCGCCTCGAGTATTCCTGATCCCGGATGGCGACCAACGCCCGTCCCCAATTTATCAGTCCCTTTATCGTCTTCATCAGATCTCCTACCCGTATATAGCCGACGGAGTTGTTGTCCTCGAGCAAACCGGCATCTACCTTTTTAAATCCAGGGTTGTCCTTCAACCCGACTCCGCCTTGCATGACATCAATTATCTGTTTCATCATTGCCAGGCTGGTCGCCGCCACAAGATAATCCGTATGCATAATATAGAGCTGCACCAACCCACCCTGGGAAGGATTCGTCATGGAGGTGATTTCGATTCCTTTGTAGGTTTGTTTTTTTATACTCAGCGTACTGTTTTGGAAAAGGTTTTGACTGAACCGTTCGAACCGCGCCTTATCTTTTAGATGCACAAAAAATGAAAAGTCCGGCAGAGGAAGAAAACGACTTGCATCTCCGTTTTGCAGAATAAAACCGCATTGCCTATCCAGCAGGCCTAAAACATCCTCGATTTCCATTCCAAATCGCTTTTTAACGGCTTCACGGAATTCTGCCATTTTTTGGACATCTGCATTCGTCGCTCCATCCAGGTATGCTTTCCAATACGCCTGGAAATTCATTGTATTGGTCCAATAGTATCCAAGGACATGTTCTGGAACAATTGCCAATGAAGAATTCTTTTCTGACGCAGTGCTGTATATATCTTTTATTGTAGGATCGAATTTTTGATTATCAATAACGACTATGCCTTTATCTCTGATCTTGTCTTTGTCATGCCAGATTCCGTACCCGGCTGCTTGCATGCCGTTCCACTTTTGCATTTCCTTTTTCAGAATGTCTTTTCTTTCGGGATTCGCTGACTCAAGAAAATTGCTCACGGTTGATTTGAGCAAATCCAGGCCAAGATAGGCAAATAAAACAGGTTGTCTAAACTCCGGCAGCAGCTTTTTGAAATTGCCGTTATCAGCAAGGGATCGCTTTTTTAAGGTATATCGGTCAAGACAGTCCTTTATCAATCGATCGTCAAAACTTAAGAAAACCTTGTCTCCAACAGCTGCGATGAAAAGCGTCAAACCTTCCTGTGGCCGCAGGTGTCTTATCGTGTAGGTGTCATACGCTTCCGTCGTCTGATTGAGAACCTTGCCAAAACCCGAGGTCAGGATATCCATGAGCCGGGCGCCATGTTCAGGCTTTGATATCACAAGAAGATTCTGCCGAATTTTCATTGCCGGATCTTCCTTGCTTGAGGAATCAGGCGGAAAAATCGCGAGTGTGTAGTCATTGCCGAACACTTCTTTAAAAATCGGTCCGTTTAAAAACGCAGCTCCTTCATTCTGCACCTTTTCAATCATCGAAATATCCGCTTCCGGCAATTCCAGCTCTTTGGCGGTCTGTATAATATCAATCCCTGCCAGCGCCTTTCCAAGACGGGTTTTTTTGAAATCTTCCAGCGAAGTTCCTAATTTTGTTTGGTGATAATAAACAAGAACGTCTTCCGGGAGAAAACGTGCGGTATCCTGATATCCCTTTTCCTCTTCTTTAAAAAAAAAGAAAAGGCAAATTCCAAGAACGGCTGCAGCTACAAGGATTGCAAGGGATTTTTTCATTTGTTTCTCCGGGTTGTCTATACAAAAATAATAATCAGTTCAATTGATTACTGATGGTCATGCGTCTGTATTGTATTGCCTCTGCAAGGTGTGCCGAGCCAATTGCGTCTTTATTATCCATGTCTGCAATTGTACGTGCAATTTTAAGAATTCGATGATAGGCACGCGCCGACAGCCTGAGATGTTCGACGCTTTTTTCCAACAAGCTCAGTGAGGTTGCATCGAGGGTACAATGCTTTTCTATCTCTTTTGGCCCCATTTGACTGTTGCAGTGCATCTTTTTCTTTTTCCGGAAACGATGTTTCTGAACTTCCCTGGCTGTGACTACACGGCATCTGATGGAGTGTGAAGATTCACTTTTTTCACGGCTGCTCATCTCTTGAAACGGCAGGGCCGGGACCTTCAAGTGGAGATCTATACGATCGAGCAACGGACCAGATAATCTGCTTTCATAGAGTTTTATCTGGGCCGGCGTGCAATTGCATTGATTCCTCTTGTCCCCGAAAAAACCGCAGGGACACGGATTAAGAGCCACTGCAAGAACAAACCGGGCAGGAAAACAGACAGCCGTACTGGCTCTGGCGATGGTAACTGTTCCATCTTCCAGCGGTTGTCTAAGGACTTCGAGAACATGCCGTTTAAATTCAGGCAATTCATCTAAAAAAAGAACACCGTTATGGGCAAGAGACACTTCTCCCGGTTTTGGGTTGGTACCACCGCCGATCAAGCCTGCGTCCGAAATGGTATGGTGTGGAGCCCGAAACGGACGGGAAGCCATGAGTGACTGATCACTTGGCAACAACCCCATAATGCTGTAAATTTTCGTTGTTTCCAGGGCTTCTTCAAAGCTTAATTCGGGCAGGATAGTGGCAAATCTTCTGGCAAGCATGGTCTTACCGGACCCAGGCGGACCTTTCATGAGGATATTATGCCCTCCCGAGGCGGCGATCTCTAAAGCCCGTTTCACATGCTCCTGCCCTTTCACATCATCGAAATCGACATCAAAAACTCTGGATCCCGAGAGTACGGTTCCACCATCGAGGGAAAAAGCTGCCCTGTCCGTTAGCCCTGCTACAAACTCGACCGCCTCGTGGAGAAAGGCAACGGGTATGATATCGATCTCGTCGACGACTGCGGCCTCGGCTTTGTTTGCCTCCGGGACGATGATGCCCTTCAATCCTCGATCCCGCGCAGCAAGTGTCATCGGCAATATGCCGCTAATTGGGCGAACACCGCCATCGAGCGACAACTCGCCTACGAGGCAATAATCGTCATGCCGTGAATCCTTGATCAGCCCGGCTGCCGCGAGAATGCCTATGGCCATGGGCAAATCGTAGCCCGAGCCGCTTTTTTTGACATCGGCAGGGGCAAGGTTGACGGTGATCCTGCTGTTGGGAAAATCATAGCCGCTGTTTTTGATGGCCGCCTTGACCCTATCTTTGCTTTCGCGAACTGCGCCGTCGGGAAGGCCGACAGTGGCAAACGTCGGCAAACCCATGGTTATATCCACTTCGACCTCGATGGGTACGCCATCCACTCCGATAACCGTACAGCTCATTATTTTTGCAAACACTGCTAATCCACCTTAGGTAAAAAGGGTGCCTGTTGTTTCAGACAGTCCCGCCGGTCCTTCTAGTGTGAATATGTCCTGCATCTCATCGCTATAAGGACCTTTTTTTTCAGTGTATATATAGAGAGGAGGCAGAATCTTCAAGCCCGGCCCGCCATTTTTGACCGCCTCCACCAAAACCAATTTTGCGGAAAGATTTTTTTCGGGATAACTGTAGACCATCCGCATTCTTTTTGGCTGCAACTTTGCCTGTTCAAAAGAACATAGAAGTTCGAACAATCCCTCCGCCGGAAAAACAAGGCTCACTGTTCCCTTGTTTTTTACCGTATACGATGCAGCGGAGGAAATTTCGGAGGTTGAAGAGCAGACCTGGTGCCTGGCGATAAGGGACTGCCTATCGACATTTCCCCTTCCTGAAGACGAACCATAAAAGGGAGGATTGCAAACTATGCGGGAAAACGACTCGGCGGCAAATAGAGATTTGATTGAACGAAGATCGCCCTGTCTTATCGTGTATTTCCGGTCAAATCCGTTTAATTCGGCGTTTCTTTCAGCAAGACGAGCCAACTCCGGTTGCAGTTCGAGCCCCGTCACATTTTGGAGATTTTTCTGCCATCGACAGAGGATGATGAGTCCCACAATACCGCAGCCGCAGCCGATATCGAGTATCCGGTCATCGTTATCAATTGTGGCAAAATGGGCAAGCAGCAATGAGTCTACAGAATACCGATACCCCCGCTTTGGCTGGAGACAGACGAGACGACCGTCGAACAACCTGTCGACGGTGACATCGGCGTTACCATCAGCAATTTCAATATGCGTCGTTTCCAGATCAACCAAGACGTCTTATTACCTCATTCTCCTGTAATTGATTAAAGAGCAGGCCCGTCATTACCTTTGGATAAAAAAAGGTCGATTTGTGCGGCATGATGAGGTTCTGATCGGCAACGTTTTTTACCTGTTCAACTTTGGTCGGATTCATCACGAAAAGCAGCGGCGTGCAATTTTCAGAAGCAGAGGCTGTTTTTACGGCGGTGTCCATCGCCTCATCCACATCACTGAAATATCGAATGAGATTTTCTTGCTCACATCGTTTGTAATTCAGTTCGAAGTATTTTTCGATGATGAGATCGGAAAGGATTACCACGTCAAGTTCTTTCAGACACCGTTCCATTTCGGCAATATCATCCAATGCTTCCGGCCGCATTGTGAGCAGGAAGCATCGATCCTCCCCGGAATGGTAGACGCCGAATGTCGTGTTTTTTTGTTCGCTGGATGCACCATCCATCTCCGACATTCCAGCAAGCACCTCTCCGATCAAAACCTCACGGCTGCCGGCTTTAATTTCTTCGATTTCAAATCCGCGGCTCAGTCTCTCGATCAACTCGGTGACAGACATTGTTCCGGGCCAATTCAGGAGTCTATGCGTCGGCAATACGGAGAGACCCGTGTCTTCCATTGGGCAAAGATACATCATTATATGATTTGCCGGGCTGTTTTCGGCAAGCTGCCCGTTGCGCTCCCTCAAATAGTTTCTATAAGCCAGAGCAGTAGTATATCGGTGGTGGCCATCGGCGATATACAACGATTGCTCAAGGAAAAAATATTGTACTTTTTTAATTATTTCCGGATCGGTAATCCGCTTAAGACTATGCACACACCCATCAGCATCGGTCACCGAGCCGACTGGTTTTCCCTGTCCCTGTTCCAGGAGTCCGATAACGGTGTTGTCCTTATCTGAATAAAGGGAAAAAACCTGGCTGAACTGAGCCTGGCAGTATTTAGTCAATTTGAGACGATCTTCAATAACCGTATCAAAGGTTTTCTCGTGGGGTTTAACCACTCCCTCTGCAAAATCGGCAAGTCCCACCAGACAGACAAGACCTTTGCGAATCCTCCGCTGCCCTGTGGGCGGATGGAGGTAATCGACTTCATAAAGATACAGTGATTCCCGGTCTTCGCGTATCAGAATGCCCTCTTTGAGCCATTGTCTGAAAAGAGAAGCCGCCTCAGCATACCGTTCGTCACTCTCATCGGACGGCCCAGGATTTTTGGTGATATCGAGGCGTATCATCGAATACGGTGTCTTCGAGATAAAAAGCTGCACCGAATTTTCATTGATCACATCGTACGGCGGGGTGACGACATCATCGATTTTTCCCACCAGTTCAGGATTATATCTAACCCCTTTCAAGGGTGCTATGAAGGCCATGCTTTCGGATTCCTTGTAAATGACTCTACAGTGTCCGTCATCTACTTTTCAGGCAGGTGACAGAGAAAAAAAAATTGAGAAAACATTGTAAATAATATGTCTTGGCATTAAATTCAAGAAGCTTGCTTGGTATTGGCCAATTTGGCTTGCCGCTATCGAAGGTAACTTTTAAATGTATCTTATAAAAACACAAGAACTAAATACAAAGCAACATAAAACTCGATTGGCTTTGGAGAATAAATATGTATGATATATTTATAAAAACTCATTTTGCTGGTGCCCACCATCTTCGTGATTATCCTGGAGACTGCGAACACCCCCATGGTCACAATTGGAAGGTTGAAGTGACGGTCAGGGCAAATGAGCTGGACCGGCTCGGAATGGGAATCGATTTCAAGGTCCTGAAGAAAGAAGTAAAAAAAATAATCGATATGCTCGACCACCACGACCTCAACGATCTTCCGGCTTTCCGAGAAAAAAATCCTTCTTCCGAACATATTGCCATGTTTATTTTTGACAACCTGGAAACGCAGTTAAAAAACGACAGATACCACCTTCATAGCGTCACCGTCTTGGAAACGGATTTTTCCGGGCTCACCTATTATGGCAAACGATAATACCCTGGAAATTTCGGAAATTTTTTATTCCATTCAGGGTGAGTCGACATTTGCAGGCTTACCTTGCGTTTTCATCAGATTGTCCGGATGCAACCTGCAGTGTTCCTATTGCGATTCACGATACGCAATCGAAGAACAAGGCAAAACCTTGAAGGTTGATGACATCATAGCCGAGGTCGCAGCCTATCCTGAAGCCGTTGTGGAAATTACCGGTGGAGAGCCGCTACTGCAAAAAGAAGTCTTTCTTTTGATTGAAAGACTTCTGGCAAGCGGCAGACAGGTACTCGTTGAAACAAACGGATCTCTTTCTATTTCCGCGCTTCCAATTGAAGCAACGGTCATTATGGATATAAAATGTCCCGGCAGTGGTTCGACCATGCTTCATCCCGATAATATAACGGAAATCCGCAGACGTGCCGGCTTACGTGCCGGGGCTGCAGAAATCAAATTTGTCCTTACCGGTTCTAATGATTACATCTGGGCAAAAGAGATGATTTTGCAAAATGATCTTTCTCACATTGCCCCAGTTCTCCTGTCTCCTGCTGAAAGCCTGTTTTCGGCCAGAGACCTTGCCAAGGCTATTCTCGAAGATAAACTGCAGGTGAGGCTTCAGCTTCAACTCCATAAGATAATTTGGCCGGATATATCACGAGGTGTTTGACAATTTTTGCAAATTACACTAGACCTAACTGAAATATGACAGAAGTCCCCACCGTTTTTTCTCTTAATTCTTGGATATAACTTTATGATTACATTGGAGCAAGCGTGTATAGGTGTTGTCGGGCTTGGCTATGTGGGCCTTCCCCTGGCTGTTGAATTCGGAAAAACTTTTCCAACAATTGGATTTGATATCAATTCCCACCGCCTCTCGGAACTCACATCCGGAATGGACTCCACTTTGGAAGTGTCCGACGAGGAACTGAAGGCAGCAACAAAACTTACTTACACGGCGGAATTGGAGAAATTACAACAGGCGAGTATCTATATTATCACGGTTCCAACGCCGATCGACTCATCCAAACGCCCGGATTTCCGCCCTCTGATTGGTGCTTCCCATACCGTCGGCAAGGTTTTGAACAAAGGAAATATCGTGATATATGAATCCACCGTCTACCCGGGAGCAACCGAAGAAATTTGCGTGCCGATTCTGGAAAAAGAATCGGGGCTGCGTTTCAATACGGATTTTTTCTGCGGTTACAGCCCTGAGAGAATAAATCCTGGTGACAAGCAACACAGACTGCCGAATATTGTCAAGGTGACATCGGGGTCGACCCCGGAAGCCGCAAAGGTTGTTGACGAGTTATATCGCTCCATCATTACTGCCGGAACATATCGAGTGAGTTCCATCAAAGTGGCCGAAGCGGCCAAGGTCATTGAAAACACTCAGCGTGATGTCAATATCGCTTTGATTAACGAACTTTCGCTCATCTTCAACAAGCTCGGCATCAACACGCTCGAGGTTCTCGAAGCAGCCGGTACGAAATGGAATTTTCTGCCGTTCCGCCCTGGCCTGGTCGGCGGTCATTGCATAGGCGTAGACCCCTATTACCTTACACATAAGGCACAGGAAGTAGGCTACCAGCCGGACATGATTTTGGCAGGCCGCCGTCTAAACGATAACATGGGCAGCTATATCGCCTCCCAGATAATCAAATTGATGGTCAAAAAAGGAATCGACGTCGCCCATTCGGAAATTCTCATCATGGGCCTTGCCTTTAAGGAAAATTGTCCCGATTTACGCAATACCAAAGTTATCGATATAGTGAACGAGCTAAAAGAATTCGGTATAACATCAGACGTTTTCGATCCCTGGGTAAATCGGGAGGAGGCAAAAAAAGAATACGGGATTTCCATAATCGAGACACCACACAAAGAGTATGATGGGATTATTTTCGCTGTTGCCCATGAACAATTCAGAAACATGCGTCCCGAGCAAATCCAAAGTCTTCGCAAAGTAAACTCCGTTATTTTCGATGTGAAAAACATGTTTCCCGCGAACTTTGTAGATGGGAGCCTTTAACTCCGATTCTTTCTGTTTCTAAGAAGCAAAAGAAATTACCCGTCAGGAGACGGTGGGTAATTTCTTTCAAATGATATTGCCGAAATTGACAAGTACTAGTAAAAATCCGTCGCACCATTGGGTGATCGTAAACGAGTCGACAGATGCCTGCACCCTGCTTTCACGTACGGCAAATCTTCCTAAAGCACGGATTAAGGACGCCATGAACAAGGGGGCGGTATGGCTCAAGCGCCCCGGGCATAAGGAACGAAGAATACGTAGGGCTACATTAAGCCTTCGTCCCCTGGATCGGATCGATCTCTATTACGATCCCGTGGTTCTCGCTTTACACCCTCCCCCATCGCGGCTCATTGCCGAGGAAAAACAGTATGGCGTATGGTTTAAGCCGGCCAACATGCTGACCCAGGGAACCCGATACGGCGACCATTGTTCTCTCTTGAGATGGATCGAAGTGTATTATGGTCAAAAAAAAGACATTCTGCCTGTCCATCGACTTGACCGTGAAGCCTTCGGCCTGGTTCTGGTTGCCTATTCCCGAAAAGCCGCGAACGCTCTTTCCGAACTCTTCCGCCAGGGAAAAATCGAGAAACGGTATCGTGCGAAGGTTTATGGCAATTTCAGCAACCCGGAAGGTAAAATAACTTTTTCTCAATCACTTGATGGAAAAGAGGCCGTGACCATCGTTGAGGTCGTCTCCTCAAACCGGGAGAATGAAACCACGACTCTTGATATCGTTTTACGCACAGGAAGATTTCATCAGATCAGACGCCATCTCAGCCAGGCTGGGCATCCCGTAATCGGCGACCCAAAATACGGCATCACCGGGCATACGACAGGATCAACGCTTCAACTTTGTGCATACAACCTGAAGTTTAACTGCCCGTTAACAGGGCAACAACGCTGTTTCAAACTGGAGGAATCAATTCAACCAACGTAGCGCCCCAGGTTCCCGAGTCGGGACCAGCCAAACGATACGACGAAACCGATTCGATTCGACCGAGAATCGCATGGACGGAACGCCGAAGGTTTCCCGTTCCCTTCCCGTGAATGATTCGAACCTGCAGTATATGCAGTTTTCGACATTCCTCAAGGTAATCGGGTAATAGGGTTTTCAGGTCCTTTGGTGAAAATGCGTGTAAATCCAGGATTCCGTCGATGGGAAGGTGTATGGGCTCGAGAAAATCGTCCATGGATGTCAATTGGAGGTTTTGCTCATTACTCCAAGGGCAAGTTGGGCGGCTTTGTCGGAAGCCCCGGCTTCTCCAAGCTGCTGCCTCACATGCAGGAGTCCTTCCTGCATTTTTTTTCGTGTATGTTCATCAAATAAGAGAAACGCCAATTCGACCTCGATACTGCCGGGATTGCCTTGTTCCTGGAGAAGTTCCGGTACAACGGGGGCTTGGGCGATCAGATTCACCAAAGAAATATACTTTGTTTTTACAAGGAGTTTTCCAAGATAGTACGTCTGAGGTGAGACTTTGTAGACCACAACCATCGGCACATTTAAAATCGCAAGTTCCAGGGTTACTGTCCCGGAAGCGGCAACGACCGCATCGCAGGCAGCCATCATATCATATCTATTCTGTCGAACGATCCTGATGTCGACGAACCGACGATACTCATCCAGTCCGTTTTCCATCAGGTCGTCTTCGGTTATGGTCGAGGCAAGAGAAATCAGGAAGACGATATGTTTCTGATATTTCTGTTGCATCCTCTTGGCAGCTTCAAGAAACGTCGGCAAGAGGGAGGAAATTTCTTTTTTTCTGCTGCCGGGTAAAAGTCCTACGGTCTTATGGTCTGGATCGATTTCATATCGATGACAAAAGGCGTCCCTGCTCATCGTGACTTTCACGGAATCCAGCAACGGATGGCCGACATAATGTGCCTCAACGCCTCTTTCCCGGTAAAATTGCTCTTCAAAGGGGAGAATGACACCGATTTTGTCTACAAGTCTTCCAATGGTTTTAACCCTTCCAGAACGCCAGGCCCAAACCTGTGGGCTTATATAATAAAAAACCGGAATTCCAATTTTTTTGGCCTGTTTTGCCAACATGAGATTGGTATCGGGAAAATCGATCAGAATGAGAAGAGCCGGACGTTCTTTTTTTAGCTTTTTTATCAGAAGCCTTCGAGCGGCTAGAATATCGGAGAGATGAGCCAGAACTTCCACAACGCCGACAACGGCGACTTTCCCGGCATCACAGAAGATCTCTACACCAGCGGCCTTTAGTTCGGAACCACCCATTCCGAAAAACGTCAGATCCGGGCGCGTTTTCAGCATGGCCTTGATGAGATTGGCGCCATGGAGATCACCGGAAGCTTCTCCGGCGACGATCATAACGTGACCGTTCATTTTTTTTGGGCAGCTAAAATCTGTTTAAAGGCATCAAGCTTCTGATGCTCATTGATCTGGCTGATGACCTGCAAGGCCACGTCGAGCGCCCTCCTTCCCTCATGTCCCGAAACCGAGGGCCGTGTCCGATTTCTGACATTGTCAAGAAAGTGTTCGATCTCACTTTTGAGCGCGTCATCATCCGAAAAGGCCTCCACCGCTACTTCCTGCTTCGGCATGCCGCTGGCAAGAAGTTCGTCGGCGAGGTGAATTGTCATCACTTTTTTATTGGCAAAATCCACGTTGATGTAAGATCCGGGTTGAAATATCCGCATCTTGCGAATATTTGTCCGTGAGATTCTGCTTACGGTGACGTTGGCGGTGGCCCCGTTTTCGAAAATAAGTCTGGCGTTGGCGATATCCGTTGATCTTGTCACCACCGGAGCACCCACCGTATGGATCGTCTTCAAAGGAGACTTTACGATGTTGAGGATGATATCGATATCATGAATCATAAGATCCAGAACGACATCGACATCAACTCCTCTGTTTTTGAAGGTTGATATGCGGCTGCTCTCAATGAAAACGGGAGTAGTCAAAAACGGTTCCATCGCTTGAACCGCGGCGTTGAATCGTTCCAAGTGCCCTATCTGGAAAACTATGTTCTTTTTCTCGGCATTGGCGATTAATTCATCCGCTTCGGATAATGTCACCGTCATGGGCTTTTCCAGAAGCATATCGACTCCTGCGTCGATACATGCAAGGGCCATCTGGTAATGATTTACTGTCGGCACGACAATTGAAACCGCATCCACCAATGGGAGCAGATCAGAATATGTATAGAAGGCGTTACATTTGCATTCTTCGGCGACTCGATCGGCACAATCACGATCCGTATCAACCACGCCGACCAGTTCAACGCCCTGCATACCGGCATATTTCTGGGCATGAAATCTTCCGAGATACCCAACTCCGATTACACCCACTCGTACTGTATCCATATATCCCACAATCAAAAAAAGCATCACCAAATGTGAGTATTCTCAATTTGTTCGATGCGTTATGAATAATGTTTTTTCGTCAAGGACAAAAAGTTCCATCATATGAAAACAGGATACTACCACACATTTGAATTTAAATCCCTAAATAAGCTTTTTTCACTTCAGGATTTGTCAAAAGGTATTCTGCCGAACCCGTGAGGGTGATTTTCCCGTTTTCAAGGACATAACCTCGGTTTGCAATGCGCAAAGCCTGGTTGGCATTTTGTTCAACGAGAAATATCGTGGTGTTTTGTTCTTCGTTAATCCTTTTTATAATTTCAAATATCTGCTTGATAATGAGAGGTGCCAGTCCCATTGATGGTTCGTCCAACAGCAACAACTCCGGTCTTGCCATCAAGGCTCTTGAGATTGCCAGCATTTGCTGTTCGCCTCCGCTCAGCGTACCGCCATCCTGATTCCTCCGTTCGGCAAGAATCGGGAACAACGAGTAAACATACTCCCGGTCCCGTTTGATCTCTTTTTTGTCCTTGCGGAGAAAGGCCCCCATATCCAGATTTTCCTGGACGGAAAGATCGGGAAAGATGTGCCTCCCTTCGGGAACCTGGCATACACCCATTCTCACGATTCGATCCGGTTCGAAACCTTGAATCTCCTGATCTCTGAGTACTATTTTTCCAGATCTGCACGGGACGACACCGGATATGGTCATCAAAGTCGTGCTTTTTCCGGCGCCGTTTGCTCCGATCAGGGTGACGATTTCACCATGCGCCACCTCAAGACTTGCTCCCTTGATAGCCAATATGTTTCCATAGCCGGCCTGAATATTCTCTAATTTCAGCATCCTTCTATTCACCAAGATATGCTTTAATCACCGCAGGATTTACGCGGATTTCTTCAGGAGTACCCTGGGCGATCTTTTTCCCGTAATCCATTACGAAAATCCGATGGGACAGACTCATCACAAGCTTCATGTCATGTTCAATTAAAAGTATGGACAAACCTTCATCTGCAATTTCTTGTATAAGCTCGACAAGCTTAAGCGTTTCCTGTGGATTCATACCGGCTGCCGGCTCATCGAGCAAGAGCAGATGCGGCTCTGTTGCCAAAGCACGGGCTATTTCCAATCGGCGTTGGGCGCCGTAGGAAAGATTTTTCGAAAGTTCGTTTACCGACTCGGCAAGCCCCACTTTCTCCAAAATTGCGTAACTCCTATCGACAGTATCCCTCTCTTCGGCACGGTTGGCGGCATTGCGGAAAATTGCACCAAAAATGTAGGCCTTAGTTCGGCAATGTCTGCCGATCATGACATTTTCCAAAACAGTCATCTGGGGGAAAAGACGGATATTCTGGAATGTCCTGGCCAAACCCATCTCCGTAATCTTATTGGGCTTCATACCTTTAATGCTAACCCCTCCTTCGCGTTCGGGCGAAAAGAGCAAGATGTCGCCTTCCGTCGGAGTATATATTCCCGTCAAACAGTTAAAAAAGGTCGTTTTTCCCGCGCCATTCGGCCCGATCAAGGCCACAATTTCACTCTTTTTGATATCGAGATCAAGCCGGTTGAGTGCGCGAATGCCTCCGAAATCCATAGATAGACCGGCTATTTCTAAAATATTATCGCTCATTTAAACGCGCTTTTCTGCACTTTTTTCGAATTTATAGGTTCTGCGGACATTGGCAATCAATCCTTGCGGCCTGAACACCATCATCAATACCAAGATAACGCCAAAAGCGAACATTCGATATTCCGAGAGAAAACGAAGATATTCCGGTGTCAGGATGAGTATCATTGCACCGAGGATAACGCCGATGATAGAACCCATTCCTCCAAGGACGACGATGGAGAGAATAATGGCAGACTCAAGGAACGTAAAACTCGCCGGATTTATAAAAGTTGTTTTAGCGGCAAATACAACACCGACAATCCCGGCCCAAAAGGCACCCAATGCAAATGCGGTGAGTTTGGTCTTTCGCTTGTCAATTCCCATGGCCTGGCAGGCTATTTCGTCTTCCCGCAGAGCGATCCAGGCTCTGCCCAAACGAGAGTTTTGTAGCCTGTTGACGATGAATATTGTCAAAATGACAAAAACAACCATAAGGTAATAAAGATAGATGATGGCATTATCCAAGGAGAGATGGATACCGAAAAAGCCCGGTCTCGGAATGTTGGAAATACCGCTCGGACCTTGGGAGAATTCGCCCCAGTTCTCCAAAATCAACCTGATGATCTCACCAAAACCAAGCGTCACAATGGCCAGGTAGTCACCTCGTAGCCTGAGAACGGGAAAACCGAGCAGAATGCCGAAGCAGGCAGCAAGCAGTCCGCCTAGAGGCAACGTCAGCCAAAAGCCCAGATGATAATGGTAATTTAAAAGGGCATAGGTGTAGGCACCCACGGCATAGAAGGCAACGTATCCCAGATCGAGCAATCCGGCCAAGCCGACCACGATATTCAAGCCGAGCCCGAGCATGACGTACATTAGTGCCGTAGTCATAACGTTGGTCTGATAGGTTGAAAAGACCAGGGGAAAAATGACGGCAAAACAAAAAACGATGCCGCCGAGGACATTGCGCCTTTTCGGGTCGTCAATGACCATATGAATCAGCGGTTCGAGCCCTAAACCGAATTCCTGGTTTCGGGAGATCCTTCGCTGTTTCAGAAAGGTGAACCATCTTGCCAGAAAGGAGAGCAAAAAGCTGCCCAGTGCAACATATGCCATGTTCCACCATCGCCACTCGATGACCCGTTCAATGGGATCCACCTTGATGACCATGAGAGGAAACGTCAGGAAGATAAACCAAAGAGAGATGAGAAAGGATCTCTTGAGTTCTTTTACAAGTACAAAAGACATGTTCAAACTTTTTGGGTTTCAGCCTTACCGAGAAGTCCCGAAGGCTTGAATATGAGAATAAGGACCAGAAGAGAAAAGGCAAAGACGTCTTCGTAATCGCTGGAAACATATCCAGTTGCAAAGCTTTCCGTCAAACCAAGGACAAAACTCCCGAGAACAGCGCCCGGTATGGACCCGATCCCACCAAGAACAGCGGCAGTGAAAGCCTTGATACCGGCGATGAACCCAATGTAAAAATTAATCTGCCCTATATGCGAGGCGATCAACAATCCGCCGACCGCGGCAAGGGCCGAACCGATAATAAAAGTTACGGATATGATCCGGTTGACGTTAATTCCGACAAGCATGGCCATTGTGGTGTCTTGAGCCGTCGCCCGCATTGCCTTACCGATGCGGGTGTACTTGATAACCACAGTCAGAATGATCATCATCAGAGCGGTTGTCAGCAAAATCACCAAATCCGAAGATCCGAGCATATCTGCATAGCGATCCATGAACTTGAAATCAGGAATCAGCTGCGGGAAAGGCAGAAAATCGGAAGTTTGTGCCAAAAGGACATAGTTCTGCAACAGGATCGACATACCGATGGCGCTGATCAATGGCGATAGCCTGGAGGCGTTTCTCAGGGGCTTATAGGCAAGCTTTTCAATGGTATAGCCATACGCGCTGGCCCAGACCGCAGCT
Source organism: Desulfocapsaceae bacterium (assembly GCA_046705065.1). Taxonomy (GTDB): domain Bacteria; phylum Desulfobacterota; class Desulfobulbia; order Desulfobulbales; family Desulfocapsaceae; genus CAWGGS01. The sequence continues at coordinate 25,891 of JBJKQT010000278.1, read as the reverse complement.
GCAAACCCTGCCAGCACGACGATGGCAAACAGAGGAAAACCGTAAATTGAAAGTACCGTAGCAACAATAAAAGCGGTAAAGGCCCCTATCATATATATTTCGCCATGGGCGAAATTTATAAGACCGATTATCCCATACACCATTGTATACCCGAGCGCGATAAGGGCATAAATCGATCCCCGGGTGAGACCACTGAAAAAGAGTTCTAAAAAGTAATGCATATGTTCAAAAAAATACCTGAAGCGGCGGCAAAACGTCGTCGCTTCAGGTCAATAAAGGTTTATTCAGGGATTATTGTACTTCAACGAATTGGCCGTTTTTCACCTGATATACAGAAAATCCGACACCGATGGCATCGCCTTTCTTATCAAATGAAATATCTCCCACGGGGGTTTCCACCTTTTCCGTCTGCAGTACTTTTTTCAGGGCCGCCAAATCGGTGGAATTGGCTTTTTGGAGTGCATTTACCATAGCCAGGGCAGCGGAATAGGCATTCAGATAAAATGCACCCGGATCGCTGCCGAATACTTTTTTATGTTCTTCAATGGCCTTAATGGCAAGAGGATTTTTGGAGGTATCACGCGGGCCGGATGCATAAACGCCTTCCGCGTCCTTACCAGCCACCTTGATAAAGGTGTCATCTTTTACACCATCATCGGAGATAAAGAGGGTTTTCATACGTTTTTTTCTCATCATTCCGACAATTTTCGAGGCTTCAGGATGATATCCGCCAAACATGACCGCTTGAGCTCCCGACTGCCTTATCTTTTGAACGATGGCTGAGTAGTCTACCGCACCCGGTGTAACGCCTTCGAAAAGGACAACCTTTGCTTTGCCTGATTCTTCGATGAACTTCTTGGCGAATTCGGCAAAACCTTTTCCGTAGTCGCCCTTATCGTGAACGACTGCGATTTTCTTGAGTTTGAGTTTGTTTAATGCGAAATCCACATCGAGTTTGGCCTGAGCATCATCAGGGGCTATTGTTCGAAAGAAATTCGGGTATTCTCCGCTCTCGGTCAGTTCCGGGTTTGTAGCAGACGGTGACATGACCAGAATGGACGCATTCTTATATATAGGCAGAGCTGCTTTGGTGGCGCCGGAGCATATATGTCCCAACACGACATTTACTCCTTCTGAAACCAGCTTGGTAGCAGAGTTCGTTGCAACTTCCGGCTTACAAACGTCATCCTCGATGAGAAGCTCGACTTTTTTGCCGTTTATACCGCCTTTGGCATTTACATCATCGATGACAAGCTTTGCCGCGTTGACGGTGGGAATTCCGTATGAGGCAAGGTCTCCACTATGAGCACCCGCAACACCGAATTTGATAGTATCCTGAGCCATACCAGTCGTGGTAAGTGAAATGCTCAACAGGATACCTGCGGCAATTGCTAAAAACCTGTTTCCGTAGCGTCGTATCATTTCTCCCTCCTTTAATGTTGCTTTTTTTCATAACGAGTATTCATCCGGGGAAAATAGATCTTCCACCTTTATTCCACAACCCGAAAAATTCGAGCGGAAACCGGATAAAAATGATAGTTGTCTATTTACGCGCCATTGGATGAAAATGGAAGAGAAATATTTCAAAAAAATTGTTCCACAGCTCTTTGGGTCGAATGCAAACAGACATATGACCGATATCTTAACCAGCTTGTATTTTCTAGGACGGCCTTTAAGCCCGTTGTACAGCCTGCTCATGCGAATGAGATCACGCTTTTATATCAACGGGAAAGGAAAAAGAGAAAGAATGCCCGTCCCGGTTATCTCCGTCGGGAATCTGACCATGGGAGGCACCGGCAAGACACCGATCGTCCGTCACATAGCCCGTATGCTTGCAAAAAACAACTTCCATCCAGCAATAATTAGCAGGGGTTACGGCGGCAAGGCTCGAGAAAAAATCAATGTCGTCTCCGATGGAAATACTGTTTTCATGGACGCCGGGGAGGCTGGGGACGAACCGCTTCTGCTGGCGGAATCACTTCCCGGCACACCGGTTGTCACCGGGGCTGCCCGTTCATTTCCTTGTCATTTTGCCGTTGAGCACCTCGGTTGCGATGTTTTGATTCTCGATGATGGATTTCAACATCTACCCGTGGCCCGGGATGTTGATTTGGTACTTTTTAATGCCGCGGCACCTCTGGGAAACAATCGTGTTTTTCCAGGCGGGGATCTCAGAGAGCCGATTTCAGCACTTCACAGGGCTCATGCATTTATTCTGACCGGTGTCAGCGAAGATACCCAGCCTCATGTACATGAGTTTGCCCTCTTCCTAAAGAGAAATTTTCCGGGCAGACCTCTTTTTTTCAGCGCCTACACGCCATTGGAGTTTCGAAAACACAACGAATCACGGTCCGTGCCGCTTTCAGAGCTCTCTTTACCAGCTTTCGCGTTTTGCGGTATCGCCAACCCCATGCGTTTCTTGAATACGCTGCATGATATCGGCATTGCCGTCAAAGGATTTGACCCTCTCAAGGATCATCAGAACTACCGTCAAGAAATTATGGATAAAATTTCGCGGTCAGCTGAGACGATGGGGGCTCAGGCTCTCATCACAACGGAAAAAGATATGGTCAAACTTCGCGGACTGCACTCTCCCCTTCCACTTTACAGTCTGACAATGTCCGTTGATATCGAAGATGCGTTTTCCGACTATCTTCTCAACCGACTTTCAGGGACTAAACTGAATTAATCACGGCCTCCGCCGTAAAAGCCTGAAAAAGGTGTTGAAAAAACTATGTTCTTTTTTCCTCATGTGTCATTTACCACACAAAAAATGCAGGCAACGCCCCTCTGTGCCACCTTTCTTTTATTAGTTGTTTTTACTACATTTATTCTTCTCTTAGCAAGTCCCTACCCATACAGAAATAATGGCGTGCTTTTTGCATACTGGATTTCAAGAAAACCAGTGCTTATACATTCATCAACTCTGTTTAAAAGGTTTCAGTTATGCGTTTCCCCGTCGACCCACATCAATATACTCTCAAAAAAGCCGTCAATTGCTGTGGTGTCGGTTTACATTCCGGAAGAACCGTCAACTTGACAATCAGGCCGGCCCCCATTGACAACGGCATACGTTTCTTCAGATCCGACCTGGTAGACGGCACGCCCATAAAAGCACATATGGATAAGGTTGTTGACACCCGTCTGGCAACTACTATCGGACAAGATCAAATCCGGATATCCACGACAGAACATTTAATGGCGGCCCTTCGCGGTTTCGGCGTGGACAATGCCGATATCGAGCTTGATGCCGGCGAAGTTCCGATCATGGATGGAAGCGCCGGGCCATTTGTTCACCTCCTTAGAAAATCCGGCTTGAAAAGACAGGAAGGACTACGAAAAGTCCTTCGTATCACAAAAAAAATTGAATACACAGATGGCGAGAAAACCATCTGTGTATTGCCGTACGACGGTTTCAAAATCACCGGTGAGATTTGTTTTGACGATAAACTGATCAAATCCCAGAAATACAGCCTGAATGTCAATACCGATCGTTTCATCAAAGAGATTTCACGCGCCAGGACTTTCGGGTATGTTGAGCAGGTTGAAGAACTCTGGGCGAACGGTCTGGCTCTCGGTGGAACCCTGGAGAACGTCATCGCCATTCATTGGAACAGAAAATCCATTCTCAATGAAGACGGGCTTCGTTTCGATGATGAGTTCATCCGTCACAAGGTCCTTGATCTGATCGGAGACCTTGCCCTCTTAGGCTGCCAGATTCTCGGGCATGTCGTAGCCTGCAAGACAGGGCACACGCAACATCACGCTTTCATGAAGGCCATTGCAGATGCCCCGGATTGCTGGGAGCTTATCGAACTCGGCACAAATGGTACACACTCCGTATTGAATCAGGTTTTTTCCAGCACAAAAGCGGCCGGAGATATAATAATGCCGTTTTTTAAACCCCAGAGACAACCTGTCGTTCTCCCCCAAACAGTCTAAAATCAAACCAGGCAACCTCGTGTCCCAAGGTTGCCTAATGAGTTGTGAGCGGCAAAAAAACCTGAGTCAAATTTGACACACCTTATACGGAACTTCACTCACCTATAATTTTTACCAGAACGCGTTTTTTTCTCCGCCCGTCGAACTCCCCATAAAAAATCTGCTCCCATGGTCCTAAATGTAATTTCCCCTCGGTCACAGCCACAACGACTTCTCTTCCCATGACCTGGCGTTTCATGTGAGCGTCGGCATTATCTTCATACCCATTGTGCTTATATTGCTCTACGGGAGCATGAGGAGCCAGCTTTTCCAGCCAAACATCGTAATCGTGATGAAGTCCGGACTCGTCGTCATTGATAAACACCGATGCAGTGATATGCATGGCGTTGCAAAGCAACAGTCCTTCCTGAACGCCGCTTTCCTGCAAACTTTTTTCCACCTGCGGAGTGATGTTTATAAACGCTCTACGTGTTGGCACGGTAAACCACAGTTCTTTATAATATGATTTCATTTTGCAAAAGGCTCTCTTGTCAGATTTTTCTTGTAAGGGGTATTTTTCCACCTGATACCAATCTACTTGAATTTTATCCGTTTTTGTCCTAAGAAATAGAACTTTAACATTTATGTCACAATAATTTGCAAGTGGAGCATAAACAAGGTAATATGGCGTTATTTAAATGAATTTTCCATGCCGTAAAATATTAATCACTCCTTAACTATTTGATTTTTTATTCAATCGCCTCAACGAGTATTTCATGAACAACCTGCAACGACGAATAGTGATTACAGGTGTCGGACTAGCAGCTCCCGGCTCCGACAGCCTCAATGATTTTAGAGCCAAACTTCTTCGGGGAGAAAGCAATATCTGCGAGATCGATCTCAGATATTTCGGCAAGGCACCGGCAGGGGTATGCAATTTTCCAGAAACTAGATACCGCAAAAAAAAGGAAAACAAGCGAGGAACCAGAGCCGGATGCTTCGGCGTGTATTGCGCCCATGAAGCTCTGGGCGATGCTGGAGTCAGTCTCGATGATTGTGACAAATCCAGGATCGGAGTTTATATCGGGTTGACCGAACACGGTACTGTGGAAACCGAAAACGAGGTCTATAATATTAGCCTCTACAGTTATAATGTCGACTATTGGACCCATCACCACAATCCAAGGACAGTGCTTAACAATCCGGCCGGCGAAATCACGATGAGTCTCGGAATCACCGGACCGCATTATACCATCGGTGCAGCCTGCGCTGCTGGAAACGCCTCTTTGATCCAAGGAGTTCAAATGCTGCGGTTGGGTGAAGTCGATATGGCCATTGTAGGAGGAATTTCCGAATCAATAGGCTCTTTCGGTATCTTTGCAAGTTTTAAAGCCCAGGGGGCATTGGGTTCGGCTCCGGACCCGCGCCATGCATGCAGGCCTTTTGACATTACGAGAAACGGAATCGTTATCTCAGAAGGAGCATGCGTCTATATTCTAGAGCCTCTCGAAAAGGCACTTGAAAGAAATGCCCGAATTTACGGGGAGATTGCAGGCTATGCAATGAATTCCGACGCAAACGATTTCGTGCTGCCGCTGGGGGAGAGGCAAGCCGAATGCATGACAACCGCACTACAGCGTGCGGGGATGCAGCCCAACGATATCGATATCGTCAGTACTCATGCAACAGGTACACCGCAGGGAGATGTGGAAGAATGCAAAGCCATACGACAGGTATTTGGGGGTTCTCCCACCACATATATCAACAACACAAAAAGTATCATAGGGCATGCAATGGGAGCGGCGGGGGTACTCGAACTGGCCGGGAATCTCCCTTCTTTTGAAGATCACAAGGTCCACCCAACGATTAATGTCAAGGAACTCGACCCGGCATGTTCTCTGCCTAATCTTGTTTTGGACACTCCCAAACAGCTTAATTCCGTTTCAACGATTCTTAACAACTCATTCGGGATGGTGGGCATAAACTCTGTTGTAATCATAAAAAAATATACAAATTAAGGTTGGTGTCGGAACATCGTTTCATTTGCATAAAAAAAACATAAAAAAGATTCGCCAACTATGGTATAAGGAAAGTTTCGCTTTCTTACTGCCGGCATAGCCGGAAAAAAGCTTTTTTGAATATCGCCTTGCCCCTATTAAGGAATATTTTAAGGTGATTTCACTCTCTTTTCTTTAAAGAAAGCTGACAATATCGATAGAATTTATTTTTAAGCAAGCATTCCTGTAAAGCGGAAACATCCGGAGAAACACATGACACGTGATGAAATTAAAGACCTCATACTTGAAATAATAGCAGATATTGATGAAGATGCCGAGTTCGACAATCTCCAGGCGGACCAACCTTTACGCGATCAGTTAGACCTGGATTCCATGGATTTCCTCGATATCGTCATGGAGCTCAGGAAAAGACACCAGCTCCAGATCCCTGAAGAAGACTACCCCAACCTCGCGACTCTTTCCAGCTGCGTCAATTATCTCGAACCACTTCTGCAAAACGCCTGATTTGGTGAAAGTGCCCTTTCTGATCATTGGCAGCGGCCTTTCGGGACTTGCTGCTGCCATACGCTACGCAAGATACTCACCCGATGTTCTGATTCTCGAAAAACACTCCCGCATCGGAGGACTCAACTCGTATTTTTATCGAAACAAAGTTCTTTTTGAAACCGGGTTACATGCTATTACCAACTTTGCAGGCCCTAAAGAGAAAAAAGCGCCTTTAAACCTTCTTTTTCGGCAGCTAAAACTCGACAGAAAGACTTTTGGATGCCACGAACAGATACAAAGCGAAATCTGTTTCATCGGAAGAGAATCATTGTGTTTTTCTAATAAGTTCGATTTCTTTAGAGACCAGATAGGCTTAAAATTTCCGCAGTCGGCTGAAAAGTTCGACAATTTGGTGGCTGCCATTACAGCCTATCCGCTCTTCAAATCAGACGAATTTCAATCGGCGAGGACTTTCCTGCGCCGGTTCATATCCGACCCTCTTCTTGAGGATATGCTTCTTTGTCCCCTGATGTATTACGGTTCCAGTCTGGAAAACGATATGGACCTCAGCCAGTTTGTCATCATGTTCCGGTCGATTTTCCTGGAAGGACTGTTCCGTCCCGATGGAACCATGAAGGATTTTCTTGATAACCTGTTGGCCCACTACAAAAATTTTGGCGGCAGGATACAGATGCAGGCGGCGGTCACGAAAATTCTTCATAAAGCAAATAAGGTTTTTGCGGTAGAACTTGAAACGGGCGAAGTTATACAGTGCGACAGTCTTCTTTCCACTATCGGCTATGAAGAGACATTGGCTCTTCTGGGGAAGAAAGACATCAAATCATCGGGCAACCGTCTTGGTTTTGTCGAGTCCATTTTTCAACTGCCGATTTCCAATGCGGACAATCTGCCTAAGGACAAGACGATCATCTTTTTTAACAGCTCGGAAAAATTCCTCTACGAGCGGCCACGCGAGAAGATTGATCTCACAAGCGGGGTCATATGCTTTCCATCAAATTTCAACAAAATGAAGCCGCAAGAGGTTTTTGAAATACGCTCCACACACCTTGCTGATTATACGACCTTCAAATCCTGTGAACACAACGGGGAGGAATATCTCGCCCTAAAGAGTGAAATATCGGGAAAGTCGGCGGAGACTATCGAGAAAATCATTGGAAAATTCAGCAAAAATATTGTATATCAAGATACTTTTACACCGCTTACCATCGAGCGTTTTACAGCCAAAAAAGAGGGAGCGATCTATGGCCGCCCATCAAAAATAAAGGACGGAAAAACCGAGTATGACAACTTATTCCTGGCAGGTACCGATCAGGGACTCTTAGGAATCATCGGGGCAATGCTCAGCGGTGTCAGTATGGTTAACCGGCACATTTTACCTTCCATTAAATAATCTCATAAACCTTTTTTCTCCCATTCTTGTAGTGGTTCTATGTCTGTCTCCTTGGAAAAAATATCTGATAAATACGATATCATCGTCATTGGTTCAGGTCTCGGCGGCTTGACCACGGCCAACCGGCTGGCCCGTTGCGGCCATAAAATTCTTCTGCTTGAATTTCATTCCCAATTGGGAGGCCTGGCAACATGGTTTAAACGAAAGGGTCACATTTTCGATATATCTTTGCATGGATTTCCGTACGGTATGGTCAAGACCTGCAAGAAATATTGGAACCGGGAAATCATGCGCTCCATAGTGCAACTCAAAGACATTGTTTTCGACAATCCCCAATTTTCATTGCGGACCACATTCGACCGAAACGATTTCACCTCTATTCTTTTGAATCATTTCAAGGTTGAACGGAAGACCATAGACGGTTTTTTTGCAACTGTTGCCCAAATGAATTTTTACGATGATCAATCCATGACGACCCGAGAGCTTTTCAATCAGTTTTTCCCGGGACGAAACGATGTACACAGACTTCTGATGGAACCGATCACCTATGCAAACGGCTCGACACTCGACGACCCGGCCATCACCTATGGTATTGTCTTTTCGAATTTTATGAACAAAGGTGTTTATACCTTCGAAGGCGGAACTGATAAATTGATCGGGATGATGGCCGACGAGCTGAAAAATAACGGGGTGACTATTTGTACGAATACCAAGGTCGATAAGATCCTCATCGAAAATAAAAAAATCCGTGGCCTTATGGCTCACGGCAGGACAATCACCGCTAACGCCGTGGTTTCCAATAGCGGTATAACCAACACCATCTATGAATTGGCTGGAAAAGAACACTTCTCCGATGTTTTTCTGGAAAAAGCCGATGCCGTCAGGGTGAACAACTCGAGTTGCCAAGTTTACTTTGGAATCAAGAAAGATACATCCATTGAACATGCGGGAGATCTCCTCTTCACATCCACCGCCCCTTCTTTTGATTCTTCAGAGTTGCTCGACATGCACACACAGTCGAAAACTTTTTCCATCTATTCCCCCAAGACCCGGCCCGGCCATAACAGATATACAATCGTCGCCTCGATGAACAGCAGGTTTACTGATTGGGTCAATTTGGACGAGCAGTCGTATCGCCGGGAGAAGGAAAGCCTGATAGCCAGAACACTGGTCGATCTTGAACGGTATTTTCCGGACATTAAGGAAAAAATCGATTGGACGGAGGCAGCCACTCCAAAAACGTTCAAACGCTATACACTCCATACCCAAGGGACTTCTTTCGGAACTAAATTCGAGGGCCTTGACGTTTCCCGTACGATATTCAAGGAAATTTCAGGGCTTTTCCACGTTGGATCTGTGGGGATCATCATGTCGGGATGGCTTGGAGCAATCAACTACGGCGTCATCGTCGCAAACGATGTGGATAGCTATATTCGCAGTGTCAATACATAAGCAGAATAACTTAAAGAACAACTAAGGATCTCACCAATGGTCATCGATCCGCAAATCACAAATCTTATCCCCCATAGAGATCCTTTTCTCTGGGTCGACAAAATCATTGAAGAAACCCCGAATTCTCTGGTCGCCGAAAAACACATTCCCGTCGATCTTGATGTATTTCGTGGTCACTATCCGGGCAACCCCATACTTCCCGGAGTTCTACTCTGCGAGGCGGTATTTCAAACCGGTGCTCTTCTTATCGCCAGAATAATATCTCAAGATGACACGAATATTCCAGGAGTTCCGGTCATCACAAAAATAAGCAGCGCACGCTTTAAACGTCCGGTGAAACCGGAAAGTACACTCAGGATTGAAGTGAAATTGGCGGAAACGGTCTCTTCCGTCTATTTTTTTAAAGGAACGGTCCGAGTAAACGCTAAGGTAGTCCTCCGTCTCGATTTTTCGGCCACCTTAGTCGATCATACTCAAGAAGATCGATAAAACCCTTTAAAAAAGAATTGCTGAGAATATATTTCGCCAGTAATATGGCCCCGGTTAATCAACCAATATCTTGGTAAAACAAAATGTATTTCTGCATGTTGAATTTTTTTTATAAGCGCTTACAATTAAAAAATTTAATGCCCATCAGCAACGGGTCAGTCTGAGTCTGGATTATATTTTTCCACCGTTTATTAAAACAGGTGGGGTTTTACGCCAAGGGATAAACAACAGTCCTCGCCAACGCGGTCAGGCATCAAGGATCGTGACATAAATCGCTTCTGTGAACCGGAAATGGATCACGTGCTCTGTATGCTTGGCGTACCATTGAAAGACGATTGAATATTTTCCACCTCTACTGATGTAAAAAAAGGAACTTACGCAGTGCAACTCTCAATCACAAGTATGATTTTGCATGCAGGGCCGATCAGTCAATTGGTCATGCTCACTCTCTTTATTTTTTCTATAATTTCCTGGGCGATAGTTTTCATGAAAGCACGGCTCTATAGGAAAGTACGGCTCGATTCTGAAGATTTCCTTGAATCTTTCTGGTCTTCGAGTAATCTCAGCGAAGCAAACAAGGCAACCGATGACTTTCCCTACAGTCCTGAAGCATCTGTTTTTGCAACCGGATTTTCTGAATTGCAAAAGATCAATCGAATCAGAAACCGAAATGATGACGACGCTGTAAAAGAAACGCTCGAGATGCAAATGGCGACCATGGACAACTTGAAAAGAGCGATCAGGAAAGCTGAATCTCAGGAAATCGCTCAATTAGGACGTGCCCTCCCCTTCCTGGCAACCACCGGCAGCTCAACTCCCTTTATCGGACTGTTCGGAACCGTATGGGGAATCATGGCTTCATTTCATGATATCGGCCAGCGTGGGTCGGCATCGCTTGCAGTTGTCGCTCCCGGTATTTCAGAGGCGCTTATTGCAACAGCTGCCGGGCTTGTGGTTGCGATCCCTGCAGTTATCTTTTATAATTATTTTTCAAACAAACTCGCAGATATCGACAATAATGTCCGGGTATTTTCGACTGATTTTCTTAATCTCGTGGAACGTGATCTGATGAGCAGAGTGTAATTATCGCCACCCGGGCACATCTTCAATACTTCGTTAAGGAAATACGATGGGACCTGTTCGCGGCAACGGCCATAGAGGGCTGGTATCAGACATTAATGTGACGCCTCTTGTTGATGTCATGTTGGTGCTGCTTATAATATTCATGGTAACCGCTCCAATGATGACCCAAGGACTCAATGTCAATCTTCCGACGACCACGGCAAAATCGCTCCGTCAAGAGAAAGAGCCCATTGTTGTGACGATTGCAAAGGACGGAAAGATCAACTTGGGGAAAATATCCGTTTCTCAAGCATTACTCTTTCAACAGTTAAGCAGCCACAGCGAGGAGGATAAGAAAAATCCGATATTTCTTCAGGCGGATACGGATGTACCTTACGGCGTCGTCGTTTCCGTTATGGCGGATATAAAAAGGGCCGGTTTCGATAAACTCGGAATGGTTACCAAACCCTCGGAAAAAGAAAATTAATACAGTGTACCGAGAATTTCAGGTGACATACATGAGCAGCAACGAGTGGAAACTCCCACTCAATCTTGCCATTGGACTGCATGTCCTGTTGGCATTGGCCGTTATTTATATGCCCGGTCTCTTTCGTTCCAGGCCGATACTCCCTGAGGTTTACACCGTAAATCTGGTCAATGTCAATCAGGTGGAACAGCAAGAGGCAGCAGCCAAACCCAAAGCGGCGGCAGCTCGCCCTGCAGCAAAAGCAAAAGCTCAAGCTTCAAAACCCGAGGTAAAAATCAAACCGGTGGAAATAAAGAAACCTGAGCCGGTTGCCATGAAGGAAGCCGCTCCGGTTGAAAAAGCTATTTCTCTTAAACCTCTCAAGCGGAAGATAGAAAAGAATGTCGCCTATGACAACCTGATCAACGAAAGAATCCGCAAGTTGGAAATGCAGGAGAGGCGAGAGAAGGAAATGCAGGAGAGACGTGAAAGGGAAATAGAACAAAGAAAACAACTTGAGCAGATCCATCGTCGTCGCCTTGCCGAATCGTTGCGGGCCGAACAAATTGCCGAACAGGAAGCTCGCAGAGCCGCAGACGAGCTCAAACAGATGCTCAGGTCTTCTCCTGTGGTAAAAAATACCGCCGGCACCAGTGGCAATCAAGGAAACGGGAATGCACAAACGCACGGAGCGAACAACAATTTCAGTGCTATTGAAAACCAATATTTTGCTGCTATTTCAAATAGAATTCAACAATTTTGGGCTCTGCCTGAGATTAAGAGCTGGGATCCGTCCTTGACTGCAATCGTTTGGATCACGATCAACAAGGATGGCACAATAGTCGATCAGCATTTTGAGAAAAGTTCAGGCGATAAATTTTTTGATCAATATGTTGAAAAAACTCTTCATGATGCCGCCCCGCTTCCTCAGATACCCGGAGCCCTGAACAAGAGCCAAATTGAAGTCGGTCTCCGCTTCAAACCAAGCGGAATTCAATAAAGCAAAACCAATAATTTCTCACTCGACATTTTCTTATGAAAAAACAAGCATCCCTTTTTGCTTTGGCCATTTTCTTAATAGCATCCGTTTTTTTTAATTCAACCGCAACGTTTGCGGCGGGGAGGGTCATCCTCGATATCACTTCCCCGGAAGCCAGAAAGATCAACTTTGCGGTCCCATGGTTCGGCAACAAAGGATCAGGCGACCAGAAGCCGTCCCTCGGCAAAGATCTTGCGGATATTTTAGGTGGCGCCCTTCAGTTTCATGGAATCATCTCAATTATTCCCGCCAGGTCCTACGGCGGCTCTCAAGAAGCTGACTGGAAAAAATTAGGTGCCGACTACGTCATTCTCAGTCAATACTCGGCCTCCGCCTCCAGCCTTACTCTTGAACTGAGATTATTGGATGTGGCCAACGGCGGCATCCTCATGGGGAAATCCTATAGCGGACCAATAGATCAAAAAGACGACATGCTCTTTAAATTTTGCGACGAAGTCATCAAGGAACTCACAGGAGAACCGGGAATCGCCTCGACGCAAATCGCATTTGTTTCTCTGAATAACAAGGTCAAGGAGGCTTTTATAACCGACATCCTCGGACGTCATTTCAGACAGGTGACCCGCCATCATAATCTCGTTGTCTCTCCACGTTTCACACCAAACGGGTTGTTTCTGTCCTACACCTCGTATCACACTGGAAATCAGAATCTTTACATCACCGACTTGCGCCAGAGTGTGACAACGCGGGTTTTATCCCGGCGTAAAGGAATGAATCTTGCCCCGGCTTGGTCTCCGGACGGGCGAACAATGGTTCTCACGCTTTCAATGAACGGCAATCCGGATCTTTATCTCCTGAACAATCGAGGAGAGATACTTGAGAGACTGACCCAAAATGAGGGGTTAAATGTTTCAGCAACTTTTTCCAGTGACGGCAAGCGCATCGTTTTCGTTTCCGACAGAAGCGGCAAACCGCAACTCTATCTTATGGATCTTGCAAGTAAAAAGACTCAGCGTATCACCTTCACAGGGCAAGAAAATGTTGAGCCGTCCTGGTCTCCGAAAGAAGACCTGATTGTTTACACTAGCTTAAATAACGGTCTCTATCAAATATGGACGATTCGTCCAACTCCGAATGCCACTCCGACCCAAATCACAAAAGACCTGACAAATAACGAGGAACCGGATTGGTCGCCGGACGGTAATCAGATAGTTTTCACGAAACAAATAGGTGGGATCCACAAGATTTATGTTATGTTAAAAAACGGGAGCTTTGAACGGCAGCTCTTTTCATATCCAGGCAGCCAATCCTACCCGCAATGGGCAAGGAAACAATAGTTACTCCATCAACCTAAAAAACAGATAACGATATGAAAAAGATACTACGAAACGCACTCATCGCTTTGGCAATTTCTCCTTTTTTGGTCCAATGTGCTTCTCAAGATGACGTCAACCGTCTCAATTACCAGCTCCGGGTCATCAACAAGAAGGTGGACGACATGAAAACGGATACGATGACCGACATGCAAAAACGTCAGGCCGCCTCTTCGGATCAAATAGATCAACTGCAAAGCGAGATACAAAATCTTCGAGGGCAGCTCGAAGAAACCGCGCATATGAACAGGATGCTGACGGAACAAAACAAAGAACTTGAAAGCTCCTTTCAAACGTTCTCTACGAAATCGAAAGAGGAACGTGAAGCAATTCTGAAACAAAACCAAGAACAGGATAAGATCAGAGAGGCAAAACTTGCGGAACTCTCTCAAAAACTGGCAGCACTCCAGGCATCTAAACTAAAAGATGCGGAACGGAGAGCCCGTGAGGCAAGCCGCAGGGCGGAAGAGGCCCGTGAAAAGGCCAATCAGGCCAAATACAATCTCCATAGATCTGAAACGACGACGCATATAACCGCGGATAAGAAGAAATCCATTGTCGACGAGGGAACACACCGTATAGCTGCCTCCGAAAAGAAGACATCTTCTACCTCCACGCCTCCAACTAAAGCAAAACCGGCCGCGGCCGAATCATCAGCCGGCAACGATGTGTATAATCTTGCCATGTCGGATTATAAAAAAGGAAATTACGCCGGCGCCTTTAAGCAATTCGAGACGTTCACCGCCAAAAATCAGACAGGGGAAAAGAGCATTGAGGCACGATATATGATGGGTGAATGTCTGTTTAAACAAAAAGACTACGATCAGGCTATTTTACAATACCAGAAAATCGTTTCCAATTATCCGCAAAACCCGAAAGCCGCAGCCGCACTTCTTCGGCAGGGAATGGCGTTTGAAAGCCTTTCCGACAAAGAAACAGCCAAGATCATATATAAAAAGATCATGACATCATATGGGAATTCTCCTGAGGCGGCTACGGCCAAACAAAGAGCAGCAAGCCTATAATTTTGATGCCAGACTGTAGAATTTGAAACTTCGCTTGGACGAACTCTTGATCATCCGCAATCTTGCGGATGATCTTTCGGCAGCAAGGGCTCTCATCGGTGCAGGAAAGGTCTTAGTCGATGAAAGGATTTCGGATAAAGCTGGATACCTCTTTGATTCCAATGTCCGTATCAGGGTAAAAGCCCAATGCCCTTTTGTGTCTAGGGGTGGCTTAAAACTCCAGGAAGGTCTTGACCACTTCGGACTCGATGTTTCCGATCGGATTTGTCTTGACGTAGGCGCCTCTTCCGGAGGCTTCACCGACTGCCTGTTACAGAATGGTGCCGCAAAAGTGTATGCGGTTGATGTAGCCTATGGTCAGATTGATTGGAAAATCCGACAAGACCCGAGAGTTATTGTAATCGAGCGCTTCAACGCACGAAAACTTACAACCGCCGAGATAGACTCCCCCATTGATTTGGCAGTATTCGACGCTTCATTTATCTCGCTGACCAAACTCATTCCGGTGGTTTTCCCGTTTTTCAATAAAGAAATTGCCCTGATTGCGTTGATCAAACCGCAATTCGAACTGCCAAAAGAAAAAGTCGGCCAGGGTGGTGTTGTAAAAAATACCCAGTATCAAGAAGAGGCATTGGACGCCATTCAGTCCTTTGCTCTTCGGTGCAACCTAAGTTGCGAAGGTATCGTACCTTCCCCAATACTCGGTCCAAAAGGGAATAAGGAATTTTTAATTTTTCTCAAAGGAACTACCCGTAGTTGACGAGCTTTTTCCCATATACTCATTTTTCTTTTTCTCACCCTTACCTTCCCCCTCATCCTTGTCTTTCTTGCCTTCAATACGGTCCAGGGTTTTGATTTTTTCAAGCGCATCCTTCTTCAAAGAATCATCAGTATCCTTTTTTTTGGATGCTTCTTTAAGCATCTCCCGGGCGAGTTTTATCTTTCCGGAATAATAATAGTACGCTCCCAGGTAATAAGTTGAATTCCCTTCCTTTTTCAAGTTCGCGTTAAGCTGGCCGAGATCGTAATAAACCTGCGCGTATTCAGGCATCTCGTTTGCCACCACTTTGAAAAGCTGTTGGGCGTCTGCCAGATGGTTCAAAGTCATTTGGACTTTAGCCAGTGAATAGGCTGCATAATAATCTCCCGAATTTTGCTGATAAGCTTGAGTCAGCGTATGTAACGCCTCCTGCAGCCTGCCTGCCTTGAATTCGACGACTCCCTTATCATCCAAAAGAATTTTCCTGTCGGGATAAGCTTTGATAACCTCATTGATTTCCTGCAGGCTGCTATCAAAATTGCTCTCGGCCATATCAAGTTGGGAGAGGCCGTACCTGGCCATAGTGACATCGAGTTTTGTGGAATTCGGATCCGCTATTTTTTCCGCCAAATACGACCTGAATGTTGAACCATCGTCGGCTTGCGACATTATCCTGTATTTGAATCGGAGAAAGGCGAAGTCATCTCCTTTTTTCAGTTTTGACCGCTTTTCCTTATCATGATCCAAAAGCGATTCCACATAGTCCAATCTCGCTTCGGGATCCGGATGAGTCAGAAGATACTGAGGAATCTTACCGCTTCTGTACCGAGTAATCCGCCGCATGGTTTCAAGCATTTTTTCCATGGCCACCGGGTTCCTGCCCAATTTTTCCATCCACCCGTAAGCGAGAAGATCAGCCTCATTCTCATTCTTTCTGCTGAAATGCAAGGTGAGACTCTGATTGGTGGCTATGGATCCTGAGAGCAAGGCCTGAGTTGCCACACCGCCTCCCATGGCAAGAGAAGCAAGGGCAAGGGCGATGGTTCCAATGGATAAAACTTTCCCTTTCTCGATGCTTGACGCCAAATGTCGTTTAACGGTATGCCCTATCTCGTGCGCCATAACCGCAACCAACTCATTTTCCGAATTCATCATTTCGATGAGTCCTGAATAGAAAAAGATCATCCCCGAAAAAGCAGAAAACGCGTTGAATTCTTTATCATTGATGACAAAAAAGCGAAATTCGAAATACTGCGGACCAGCCACAGCTACGACCTGTTGACCTAAATTGTTTATATATTGGTATATATCCGGATCATTAATAAGGGGAAATGTCGATCGAACCGTGAACAAAAGCTTTTCCCCCACCTCTCGCTCTTCTCCGATGGAGAAAGCATTCGATGAGATGGGGCAGCTCAAATTGATCAACCCGACAGTCACCAGCAAGACACAGAGTTTTTTTGCAAAATTTTTCATAATTGCCGTATCCAGTTCAAGAGTCTTCTCATTCCCTCCTCGGTTGAAACAAGTGGCTCGTATCCGAGGTCTTTTCGTGCCTTTTCAATGGAAAAATAGTGAGATTTCGCCAATTGTTCAGCCAGGAATCTTGTCATTTTAGGTTCCGTATCAGGGGACAGTCTTTTATGTAGTATTTCTAAAATCCCCCCTGCGCCATAGGCAATCAAAAAAGGAACCCGGCGTTCCACTACCGGAATTCCGACATCCTTAAAGAGTCCGTTTATCCATTGCCAGAGATTAACCGGCTCTCCCTGGCTGATAAAATAGGCGTTTCCCGCTGCTGTTTGCGTTCCTTCAAGATTTTCCGCAGCAAGAAGATGTGCATGGGCCACATTGTCGATATAGGAGATATCGACAAGATTTTCTCCTTTTCCGACAATTTTCAATTGTCTTTTTCTCCCTCTTTTGAGAAGCCGCGGTATAAGATGCGGATCTCCGGGCCCCCAAATGAGGTGCGGGCGTAAAGCACAGGTGACAAAGGAGTTGTAGTTGGCATGCAAGACCAACTTTTCGGCCAATGTCTTTGTGTGTGCATAATAACACAAAAATTTATTTGGATAGGGAAGCGACTCATCGCCGCCGCGGATATCCTTCCGGTTGAAAACAACCGACGGCGTCGATGTATAGATGAGCCTCGGTATTGAATTTTTCGCACAGGCGGACAGGACATTTTCCGTGCCTTGGACATTTATCGAAAAGTATTCGGACCAGTCGCCCCAAATACCGGTAAGGGAGGCCACATGGAACAAGGTATCGACGCCTTTGCTGCAGTCCGCCAAGAACAGGCGGTCACGGATATCGCCGCGGCAACAGATTGCGCCCGCTTGCTCCAGCTCAGGATACCGGTTGCGCCCGACGACTCTGCATTCAATCCCTCTGGCACAGAGTGCTTTTACAACAGCCTTTCCGACAAAGCCTCCTCCTCCCGTCACCAGCGCTGTTTTCATCTTATCTTTATCTCCCCTTCCGCCCACACCGCAAGTTTTTCTCGAAATATTTTAGCATTATGCCGTATATCCACAGGAAAACCAGGATGAAATAAAAAATGCTTTATAGTATTTGTCAGCCTGCTTTTTGCCGCCAAAGACTTTATTTCTTCTAGTAGTATAGAAGAATCCATTTTGGATGTTTTCTTTTTTTCAATTACCAGAACCGGCTCTTGAAATCCCGAATCATCAGCGTCTGCGATTCCCACAAGTGCGCAACGAAAGACATCCGGATGCTCGTTGATAATCGCTTCGCAGGGGATGGTAAAAAGGACGCCATTTTTACTCTTCACGCGATGGGCGCGCCTTCCGCAAAACCAGAGACGTCCTTTATTATCAAA
Source organism: Desulfocapsaceae bacterium (assembly GCA_046705065.1). Taxonomy (GTDB): domain Bacteria; phylum Desulfobacterota; class Desulfobulbia; order Desulfobulbales; family Desulfocapsaceae; genus CAWGGS01. The sequence goes on along the minus strand of JBJKQT010000278.1, from coordinate 7,586 downwards.
ATAACCTGTATCTCCCATCCGATGCCAGAACGTTTTGCCATCGCTTATTTTGGCAAGTTTTGTCTCTTCGGCATTATTTTCATAGGCTCGGGTTACCACTCCGCCACGAACGATGATTTCGCCTATTTCACCGGCCGGCAGTTCAAGATCGTTTGCAAAACGCTCAATGGGGTTCTCGGAGATCCGGATGATCTTGATATCGATTCCCGGCAGCGGTCTGCCGACACACGTTCCTTTCCCTATTCTGGTTTGTCGCCAAGTTGTTTCAAGGATCTCTTTGCCTTCCATGGAAACGATGGGCAGACTTTCAGTAGCCCCGTAAGGAGTGTGAATTTTGGCCTCCTTGGGCAAGATTGAAGCAAGCCTTTCTATCAACTCGCCGGACACCGGAGCCCCGGCCATCAACACCTGGTGCAAACTCTCGATGGTAATTCCTTTGTCGACACAATATCTGCTGACGACATTCCATATGGCAGGCGATCCGAAAGAATAGGTAACCTTATAACGTTTGATGGAACCTAAGAATTTAGCTGGATCGACTTTGGCAGGTTGTGCAGCATTCATATCCGGAATGACTGAACAGGCGCCGAGAGCCGTGGAAAAGAGGGCAAACAACGGAAAAGCGGGCTGGTCAACATCTTCAGCTGTTATCCCATAGTAATCTCTAATCATTCCCAGTTGCGTTGCAAATATGCCGTGTTCGTACCGTACACCTTTAGGCGGGCCCGTCGAACCGGTTGTGAAGATGATTGCAGCCAAGTCATCGTCGGATGGTTTGTAAACCGGATAGGATTTTTTAATGCTTTTTGCCTCTTTGGAAATATCCGCTCCGAAAATTCCGAAAGAGAACCCGCAACAGAAAAAATGCTCGACACTCGAAAAAGGTTTTGGGAAAACCCTGCGAAATAGATGCGCTTTGGGAATCCCTATAAAAATCTTCGGTTTAACCCCGGCGATACACCTCAGCAGATTCCGATATCCCATGCCGGGGTCTATGAGAATAACCGGCGCACCGATTTTGAACAAAGCAAAAGCCAAGCAGATAAAGTCGGCTGAGGGAGTAACCATCAACATTACCCGGTCTCCCGGCCGCACGCCTTTGTCAGTCAAATAAACGGCGAGGCCGTCGGAATACTCATGCAACTGAGCAAACGTCAGGGAATGCCCGGTTTTTGCTTCGACAAGTCCTGTTCTGTCTCCAAATTGTTCCGCAACTTCAATGAGTGTTTCGGCTATATTTTTACTCACTTATCCTCTCTGGGCTTTGCGTTTCTCCTGATCTGAAAAACCGGTGAATAATGGGCTTGATTGTATCGAAGCAATCCTCCAGTACATAATGACCGCAATTTGCAAAATAATGTCGTTCGGCGCGGGGAAAGCGTCTGCACCACTCATCATAAAAGTGTTTATTGAAACAAAAATCCTTTCCTCCCCAAAGGATCAGCATGGGAGGATTTTTGTGCGCAAGACGAGAAAGCCCGTTTTCCACTTCAACCAGCGTCTCGTAGGAAGGATGATTCGGAGATAACGGAATATCACGAACAAACCCATGAATCGCAACTCTGTTTTTCCATGAATCATACGGAGAGAGATACGCCCGGACGATATCTTTTTTTAAAGGTTTGACAACTGCCATGGTCGGAGCAAGCCCGGCAAATCCGTTAAATCCACGAACAAGAAACGCCCCGAAAAAAGGCCAGCGGCATATCCTGATCCGAAATGGAATCCGTGACGATCTAAACGCCGCCGTATTGAGAATGACCACTTTTTCGATTCGTTCAGGAAAACGTCCGGCATACCCCATGCCGATCGCTCCACCCCAGTCGTGAACGACAAAGGAGCATTTTCCTATTTCAAGTATGTTAAGAACATGAGCCAGATTATCGATATGATTTTGAAGCCGGTATGAATACTCCTGAGGTTTATCTGAAAGACCGCACCCCATATGATCAATGGCTATCACCCGAAACTCCGTAGACAATAGGGCGACGAGCCTTCGATAATAATAGGACCAGGTGGGGTTCCCATGGACCATGACGATAACCGGCCCCCTGCCCTCGTCGAGGTAATGGAGCCGATGACCTTCTATTAAGACAGATCTGGAGGTGAATGGATATTCCGGGTACAAAGTCAAACTACTCTTTAGAAAAAATTGTCATACTCTATCGGCCCCTTTGCCGCTCAACAGTGCAAGAATAACCCTCCTTGCCGAGGAGTCAACTTTCTTTTATCGTACGCAAGACCGTAAAAAAACAAATCAATCCTGGTTTTAACCGTATATATTCCCAAGAATTGAACGCAATGATGCAAAATCGGTTTTCATCTCTTGAGATACATCTCTCTTTTGTCCTTGAGGATAAGTGGGGCCGATGTGCATATTGATTGTTATCTTGTTTTTGCTGCAAAAATCCAGCAGGGATTGCTTCGTCATGCTGCCGATTTTATATATCGATTTTTTTTCAGCCCAGGCAAAATGCGGCCCGTCTCCACCGCTGTCACCGATCACGACCGTTTTTTTTGCGGTAATTCTGTTATCCAGCATCACTCTAGCCGTATATTCTGCTTTCTGCTGCGTCTCATTCAGCTCATAGACAAGCGGATCACAGCCCGAATTCGGATATCGTAGTATCGGGTTTGCAGCCAGCACCTGTATCCGGGGAAGCAGCTTTTTAGCAAATACCCTCTGAAAATAGCCCACGGGCCCGGTAGTGTTGATCATGAAGAGAATTCCGTTATTCAAACACCAGTCCATGAGTTCCGTAACCCCTGGATATACCTTAAAGGAGCTATCCAGATAAGCATCCATTTGCTCCATTGATATGGGAGAGGGGAGAAAAGAGACGATTTTTTCAACTGCCTCTCCAAGAGAGATCTCGTTTCCAGTGTACTTCTTAAAGAGAACATCAATATCCGAGGCCAATTCGGGATAGCAGAAAGATACCACATCAAAGGGGCCGCATGGGGCAAGACATTGATTCCAATCCGATGCAAGTAATCCCTTGTAGGTCTTAAGCTTCACTCCATTATCCTCGTCCGCGGAAAACTCGGCAAGTACCCTTTCCGCTACATACCCTGAAGGATATCTTTCACGACATTGCCGTCCGCTGCGGTACCAAAATGAGCCATAATCGGCCGCATCGCCTGCATTTTGTTTTTAAAAGCAGAAAAATCGATATTGGCGGCAATCCAGTTTCTAATCTCCTCTTCACTGACCTGTTTTGGAAGATAACTATCAAGAATTGTAAGATATTCAGAGTCATTCTTTCCGGAAGCCGCAAGAAGTTCCCTCTCTGCCTTTACCAGTTTTTTTATTATGGCAACAACCTGGTCGTCGGTCAGATCTTTTGTTGCCTGGCGCCCGAATTCACCCAGGATAATCCGGATTGCTCCAACCCTTTCCGTGTCTTTGGCCTTCATGGCAACCTTCAGTTCGCCTCTAATGTTCTCCTGTAAGCTCATGCAACAACTCCTTGTTCTCTAAATTGTGCCTATAAAGCAGGCTCCATTAATGATTTTTTTGTTCTATTCTTTGTTGAATCTTTTATACAACCCATTGACGTATCGTCACCCGGCAATCAGTTAATCAGTGGTCGAAATCACTTGACCGCGCGAGGTGAAAGAGATCCCCTGCTGTCCTTCGGCTCCGATCATAACCGACTCAACGATGGGCGGATTTACAGGAACTGAGGATTTCCAACCCACTAAAAAATTCGCCCCCGCTCCACCTTTGTCGTCTTTTTGCGGGACAATATAGTGTATGGATTGGAGTACGTTAAGGTTTACCGTATGATTAAGATATTTTTTTATCAGTCTTCCCTGGGTATCATAATAGTCGACCGATGTTATGGTTATTGGATGACGGGTATCGATATTTCGAATGCTCAAGGTCACGGTCAACAAAAATCTCTGCTCGCGATTGCTGATAAATATATGCGAATAGGCAGGAACATATATGCTTTGACCTTTTGACAAGGGAAGCGGTTCCCCGGCAAAGACGGAGCCTGCTGCGGACATAAACAGCAAAATTGTTATGATTCCCAAAAGCTGAGTTCTTACATTTTTCATCGATACATCCTTTATCTTTAGGCTGAAAAAGTTTACAGACTGCCGGCCAAGGCCTTAAACTCTTTGCGTTCAGCTTGATCCCCGACAACGGCAACCAAATCTCCCTCCTTGAACCGGTAATCCACTTTAGGGTTTGAATGAACGACATCTCCGCAGATAACACCGACAATTGATGCGCCTGTTTTTGTTCGGATAGCCGCCTCTTTGATGCTTTTTCCGACAAGAGGACTTGTGGAGTGTAAATCAACCCATGAAATTTCAAGAATATTTTTTATATTGTCGAGCTTTGAGAGAAGCTGTTGATTGTCGCTTTCCTGATAGATGGATCCATACAATTGCCGGCGCAGATTATCTGAATATTGCTGAATGACCGCAACCGGTATATCCAAATGAAGAAGTGCCTGACGGGCGATTTCCAGGCCTGCTTCCATCTCCGGCAAAACCGCCATATAGGCTCCCGCTCCGTACAGAGCCCTTGTCTGCTCAATCCCTTCGGATCTCGCCACAATATGCAGATCCGGCCTGGAGAGTAATGCCTGTTTAATAATTGTTCTGGCCGTTATAAGTGAAGGAATAGTGATCAGAAGCAGTCTTGAATCCCTTATTTTTGAAGCCTCAACAACCGGAGGTTGGCTCATATCCCCAAAGAGAACGGGGTAGCCTGCATTTTTACACTCAAGCATCCGCTGATGATTAAGTTCGATAATGATAAATGGAATATCGAGATGGGTCAATACCTGGGCAATGTGTTGCCCCACACGGCCTCCTCCGGCTATGACGACATGATCACGAAGACCACCTTTGGGCATATTTCCTGTCTGTAACTGTTCATTACGAAAAAACCTTTTTTTAACCCTATAGATAGGAACCGCAAGGTTCGAGAGCAGTGGTGTAAGGATCATGCTCAGTACGGATACGGCAAGAACCAATGAGTACATATTTTGATCAATGTCCTTGGTTTCCAAACCGACACGCGCTAATACAAAGGAAAACTCACCAACTTGAAAAAGACCCAGCCCAATGGCCATTGGAATGATATTTATATAACCGAACAATCTCGCAATGACGGCGAACAGGCTCCCTTTAAAGAAAATGACGACGGCCACCAGCAGAAGAATCTCAGCCCAGTTCCTGAAAATAAAAATCGGATCTAACAGCATTCCCACAGATGTAAAAAACAACAAACCGAAGATATCCCGTAAGGGCACGATATCGCTTAAAGCCTGATGGCCGTAATCGGAGCCGCTAAGCACCATGCCCGCAATAAAGGCGCCGAAGGCAAACGAGAGGCCGAAAAGATATGTTGCGTATCCTATTCCGAGACCTATGGTAGTAATGGATAAGATAAAGAGTTCCCGGGAATTCCATTGAGCAAGATAGGCTAATAATCGAGGCAGCAACCTCTTTCCCAAAAAAAACATAAAGGCGATAAAAAATGCCGATTTGAGTACGGCGACAATCAACAACGGGAAGCCTGATTCCGGATTGCTCATCTGCGGGAGAATTATCATCATCGGTACGACGGCAAGATCCTGCACGATCAGCATCCCGATCATCACCCGGCTGGAAAGTGTGCCTAAAAGTCCTCTGTTCATCAGGGTTTTCAGGGTCACCATGGTGCTGGAAAGAGAGATGAGAGAACCGAACCATATCGATTTTGTTATCGGCCATTCCAAATATCTACCCAGGAAATACCCGAAAACGATGGTAAGGAAAATCTGGATGGGAGTCCCCAGTAAGGCAATATAACGAACCGGCTTCAATTCATCTAAAGAGAACTCCAAACCGAGGGCAAACAGGAGCAGCGCGACTCCGATTTCCGCGAGCAGTTCTATCTCGTGAATATCGCCGACGGTCACCCCGCCTGTATACGGCCCTACGACAATACCAGCTAAAATATAGCCGAGAATCAGAGGTTGTCTGAGCTTTTGGGCAATAATCGCTCCCAATAAAGCGGCAACCACGATAATGACGATATCCGACGCTACACCCATAATAATTTTCCCAGGTCCGGCGATCTTCTTTTCAGGGCGGAAGGTTAACTCCGAAGGTGCGATCTATCTGCTCCCGAGCCCCATTCTTTGGTGTACAATTGAAACTTTTGCATAACATCACGTGTCACCTGGCCTGGCTTACCGTCTCCTATCAAGGACTCATCAACTTGGACCACCGGCACAACCTGCTTATTGGAGGCAGAGATGAACACCTCATCTGCATTTTTGAGTTCTTCCAACGAGATAGGGCGTTTAGTGACGGGATAGAACTCGCTGCAGATTTTCAAAATAACCTTTCGAGTAATACCAGATAATATTCCGGACTCGGGCGTTACCAATTGCCGCCCCGCAACCATAAAAAAATTGGTTGTCGTTCCTTCTCGAACAAAACCGTTGTCATCGACATACAATGATTCTATTGCCTCTTTTTTGCGTGCTTTTTGAAGGGCTATGACAGCATTGACGTAGTTGGTGCTTTTAGCCTCCGGTATATATCTATTTACCCGGGCGGTAACGACTTTGACCCCATTCGCATACCATTCCGCCGGCAAGGGAGCGACTTCGGTTACAAGCACCAACAGGCGGGATTTTCCACAAGGAGTGATGGAATCGGGACTGTCACCGCCTGTCACGACCAATCTGATATTGGCCTCTTCATAAACATTTCTGCCAACCGTTTCCACAACTATCTTTGAAATTTCTGACTCCGGCCAGGGAAAGGAAAGGCCGATGAGTTCGGCAGATCGTCTCAGCCGCTGCAAATGGTCGTTGAGATGGAAAGGCCTTCGGCCATAGGTTCTCAGAAAATCAAAGACGGCAAATCCTCGAAGTACTGCCATATCCGAAACAGGGAGGACAGCTTTTTCTTCCGATACAAATTCACCATCTATATAAAATATTCCCATGGTATCCTCCATAGCCGAGTGTATATTTTTTGAGTGTTTCATGGAAAATTAAATTTCTAATCTCCACGCCCACACAAACTCTGCAGCCAAGACCTCGCTCTCTTGCTTTAACGGTACTGCGTCAAATTGAAAATAACACGGGTAAAATAGAAATTTATGAAAATTGTGACATCCTTCAAGTATCCTTGAGTGCCCAATAAACACAACCGGATTTGCTTGACATTTCCAAAAGAAATTATGAAAATGACCAAACGGGTTTGAGAATCCGGGGCGATGCTCGCCGAATTGGACGAAAAGGCAATTTTCAAAGTGGCCTAACCCGGATTTCTCATCAGTTTAGACGGTGTCAGGTTCGAGGTTTTTGGCAAGAGACTATAATTGCTTATGTCGATAGTCAAAAGACTGAAGAAGATGACACCGGATGAGCTGACCTTGCGCGCACACTGTGTAAATTTGGCAGAGTATCTGTTTTCTCTAATAGGTTTGCCGGCCTTTGGCTCCAGTCAAATCGACACGGCGTTCATGAGAAATCCGGGCTAAAGTCAGTAAACCAGCTACGAGCCAAGTGAAGAAAAATTTCACGGCAGGAGGTTGAGATGAAAAGATGGAGATGTACAGTCTG
>JBJKQT010000277.1:0-6364 GCA_046705065.1 Desulfocapsaceae bacterium | reverse complement strand
ACAGGAAATCGTCTACCCCATCGGCATTGTTCTGCTGGCGACATGTCTTAAAAAAGACGGCTTCGATGTGGATGTTCTGGATATGAATATTGCCGAAGACCGGTATGGCGCATTAAAGGACAAGCTTCATACGTATGCGCCCGATGTTGTGGGATTGTCTCTGCGTAATATCGATCCTCTGGCTAATAAAACCAGTTCCCTGATTCCCGCATTTACGGTCACGGTTAAAATGGTGGCAACAATGGCTCCTGACGCCACAATACTTGCCGGAGGAGCTGGTTTTTCGCTTTTCCCTGAACGGCTTTTATTGGAATTCCCGGAGATTGCGTATGGCATTGTTGGCGAAGCGGAAGCATCTTTGCCGCCTCTGCTCTCACATCTGGAAAAGCCTCCTGTTCTTCCTGGATTATGCAAAAGGGAAAATGGCCGAGTGCGCATCTGCTTGCCTGCAGCAAAAACAAATTTAGACGATTACACGGTTGCCGACAGGCAGTTGTTATCTCCGGAACACTACGCCGAAATCAACAGCTATGTGCCGGCGATCGGGATTGAAACAAAGCGAGGGTGCCCTCTTAACTGCGCCTATTGCGTTTATCCCCAGCTGCAGGGACGGAAATTTCGCTGCCGAAAGCCTGCTTCGGTCGTTGACGAAATAGAGTTTTTGTCTAAAGAATACGGCGTTACAAATTTTCATTTCAACGATCCCGTGGTGAACATGCCTGCCGGACACCTCGAAGATATCTGCCGGACACTAGTGCAAAGACGGCTGCAGATTACCTGGAGTGGCTTCTTTCGTGAGGACGGTTTAAATGAGAACAATATCCGTCTTTTCGAGACAGCAGGCTGCAATTGTTTTTCATTTTCACCAGATGGCCTAACCGATAAGGCTCTCAAAGTACTCCGTAAGAATCTGTCGATTGAAGATGTCTTGCGGGCAGCCGCCTTGGCGGCGAAAACTCATGTCTGCACCATGTATCACTTCATGGTTAACGTTCCGGGAGAAGATGAGGAGAGTGTCGGCAAAAGCTTTTCTCTTTTAGATAGACTGTACGAACTACATGCCGTCAATTGCAATCTGGGCACTGTTGTTCTGAACAACATTCGTATCTTACCGGGAACACCCATGTATGAGACCGCTCTGCAAAAAGGAATACTTCGTCCGGAAAGCGATCTGCTTTACCCTCGTTACTACAACCCTCACCCATACGAAGCTCTTCGATATCGTTTAGAAACATATCACCAGTGTAAAAACACTTTTATGTGGCAGGGAATAGGCGATTATCAGGAACCCCAATGAAAATTCTTTTACTGGAACACCCTCGGAGCATAAGCGTCGAGCGCTGCAACGATATCGCCAATACGCCGCTGTCTTCCAGTCTGATCAGCGGCAATATCGCCGGGACGTTAGCGGCTTCAGGGCATCAGGTAACCATCGTCGAAGGCTTTCTCGACAGACTGTCTTACGACCGCATCCTTGGAATCATAGAATCTTTCCAACCGGACTTTTTAGGCATACACATTATCTATAACTGGAACGACCACAGCCAATTATATGATTTTCTCAAACAATTCGGCAAGTCGGGAATTCGTTGCATCACGGCATATGGTTTTTATCCCACCTTTGCCTATGAAGAGATTTTTGCAAATTGTCCGGAAATTAAAACCGCAATACTCGGAGAGCCGGAATACACCTATTCCGAGTTGGTGGAATGTTTAACACAGAATGCAACATGCGACTATTCAACCATACCCGGACTGGCCTGGAAGGATAACGGAAAGGTTCGTGCAAGCAGACGGGCACCGATCAAAAACCTGGATGCACTTCCTTTTCCCATGCGTACCGAAGGGATGTTGAAGATAGGAGAGATTAATGTCGAGGGGAGCAGGGGGTGCTATGGAGGCTGCACGTTTTGTTACATCAATCCCTATTACGGAGAATCCTCCTGCTGGCGAGGACGAAGTCCCGGCAACATCATGGAAGAAATAGACGGCCTGCTCGAACAATATGGGAATAAAAACTTTTATTTTGTAGACCCCAACTTTTTCGGGCCCGGCCGGAAAGGACGAGCCCGCATACTTCAGCTGGCTTCAATGCTTGAGAAGAGGCACATTTCTTTCGGCATCGAAGGTCGGGTCAATGACATCAATGAAGATGTCATCGGACCTCTGGTTGACGCCGGGTTGAATCAAATTCTCGTCGGGCTTGAGAGCGGAAAAGACGAATCACTCAAACGCCTGAACAAGATGACGACGGTCGAGCAGAATGAAAACGCGCTTCGAACTCTGCGCAAATACGGAATCGAACCGAATATAGGATTCATCATGTTTGAGCCGGACTCCTCCCTTGATGACATCCGGACAAACTTCGACTTCCTCAAGAGAAACGAACTGCTGCATAATTTGGCAATCACGTCCAATGTGCTCTACCATCCGCAGATTATCCTTCAAGGGACAACGGCTTATGGGAATCTTATGGAATCCGGACGACTTCAGACTCTGTCTACGCCATACGAAGGAACGGCTTCCTTTGCAGATGGAAAAGTTGCGGCATTGGCTCAGGCAATGCAAAAAATTACCAACCATATTTTCCAAAAAATGGGAGCATACTGGAGCGGCCTTATTGCCAATGAAGTCGATCAGAGCATTGTGTCCCGAAAGATTAACCGATTGCTGATTCAATATTTTGCCGACGCATTATCAGAATTGGAGTCAGGTCAATTCTTTGCCAAACAGGATATCACAGCACTGGCGGAAAAGGCGGGAAAAGAAATAAGCGGTGTATTTTCCCTCCATATGAGTAGAAGCATGGTGGAAAACCGGGAAGAATAGACAAGTTTGCATGTCGTTTCCTCTCAGACCCATTCGGTCATAGCCGACCTTCTCCGCTCCTTCCAAATAAATTTTTCAAAAATTTCCAAGTTATTATCATTCTCCTTCCGCTATTCCACCACATTGACAACCATGCTGAGACCACTTAATTTTACTCATTAGGATTAGTGCTTTCCTTTAACGAGCGGCCACATGTTGAAAAAATGGCGGTGCTCGCGCAAAAACCCGGAACCTGGTGCCTCGGGTAAGACGTACGGGAAACAAAGATCCCTTTGAACAAACTCAATATAGGAGAATTACAATGGCTTATTTATGTCAGAACTGCGGCGCTGTCGCAGATGATTCACACGACCTTTGCAATCCGGTCGACGAAGAACCGAAAAGGAAATTATGCGGCACCTCTATTGCCGATGTTTGCGACGAAAAACTCCCGGCAATGAAATATACCTGCTCCTGCGGCAGTGTATCGGAAAACCCGGAACATCTCTGCAATCCGCACACAGACTTTCATGCCGTAAGTCATGAAGGTCTGCATCTAAACGACCTCCAGACACTGGGCAACCACCTCTTTTCACTATAGAGGCCCGTTATCATCATCCTCCGACAAGAACGGAATTTTTTTTACCGTTGCCGGAGGCCACGAGAGTGGAATAAACAGAAGGTCTTTTTTATCAGCCACCTCCTGTGACACTCGATTCCTCATTTTCATGTTTCAAAGGCATGGCGTATAAGTAATCAATCCACTGGCGATCAGGTACGTTGAAATGTACTGTTTTTCACTTGAAAAATTTTACGCATCGATTAATTACGACATCAGGCATTGATCCCGTTGCTACTCCATGAGTTTCAAAGGACACCAACCAAAAGTATTTTCAACAAAGATTTATGAAGACATTTCTTGTTCGATCTATCGCATCACTGATGATTCTCATCGGTACGACATACCTTTATACCTTGTGGCTTTACGAGGCGGGCAAGATAGATAAAAAGGTGGTGTTCAACGAGTATCAAGATTCCTTCGCTCAAGGCACTCTTTTAAAGGTAGACTATCCTGCTTTGATATTCGTGGGAAGTAGAAACAATCTTGACGGGCTTGATCAGTATACTGAGTGTTTCTATGCCATAATGTCAACGTATCAAGGCGAGAAAAACAGCTGGGAGAATGCGCTGAACCCGGGATTCTACGGAAAAAAAGGAGACCCGCCGATGTGCAGCCAGGCCTTCGAACTGATAAGCAAATATTCCAAAGGAACACCGCCGGGAACCGATTGGGAGATCAGGCATAAGCCTCGGTTATGGCATGGGGTAAAAGCCGTTTTGCAGACATGGTTTCGATATTACCATCTCTCTCAACTCCATTGGCTCATCAAACTCAGCACATTATTCGGGTTTGCGGTGATCGGAATGTTGGTCATGTGCCATGATCGTTTGTTGGGGTTTGCATTTTTGGCATTCACCTTTTCGGCCTTCTTTTGCTCATCTGTTCTGTTTTTTGGAGGTGTGGCCTATTCAATCCCTCTGCTTGCCGTTATTTTCTGGCTTTGCCTATGGCTTTTATTCCGTCTTCTTAAACAAGCTCCCCGGAGGACCGTTGAACTTTGCCTGATCGTTGCAGGTGGTACGCTCAATGCCTTTTTTTATCAGCTCGATGGTTCCCTTATTTTTGCCGTGGCAATGATTTTCTTTGTGGAAATATTTATGAGCCTTGAGCGGGCAGACTACTCCTCCGTCAAAAGAGCCTTGGAATCGTGCCTCTATTATTCAGTCGGTTTTTTTGGCTCCATAGTTTTTAAACATTTTGCAATTGCCTTGGCTCAAGAATCTTTTGCCGTCTTTTCCGATCTTTTTCGATTTTTGGAGTTGCGTTTGAGTCATGTCAACAGCGAAGGGCGGCATCTGTCGGCGCTCGGTGTGATCAACGGGCAATTCTATTGGTATGGAGTTGCAGCCTATGGGCTTGAATTTTTAAATAATTTCGTTCTTAGAAGTCGGCTGGTCTTTCTGCCGCTTGCAGGACTGAACGCAATCGCATTGGCAATCATGTGGCTCCGGGGCAAAAAGGAGATGTTTCATCAATATTTCGTCCCTTTTTTAGGATTTATGTGCATGGTCATAACCGTGCTTGCCAGGTATGCGATTATGCAAAATCATTCGGACATCCATGTGTTTTTTGTTAATAGGTATCTTTTTGTTTTCGCGGGAACAATCTATTTTTACCTCATTTGGATTCTTCTGCAGATTGCAAAAAATACATTTCCCCAACATTTTAGGGGCAAGAGAAAATCAGTATAAAATCGCCCGCCCTGTGCGTCCCGCCTGATCAGTATTATCCGCGGCATCAGATTAAATATTGGCGAGGTACCCTTTTTCATCTCGTTTTGTGGATCCTTCCGCGTTTTTCTTTGACTAAGCTGATAAAAGCCATTCCCGATCCGATGATTGTACCGTCATCGCTTTAAATTATAAGATCTGCCCATTGTATCCGCCGTCTAAAGGATTATTGTCCATCGAATAGCAATGAGAACTTTTCTTAATTTTCGTCATGCAAATGGCTTCGTGGTATCCGAAGGAGAACAGTTTTCTTCATCGGAGAATCAGATAAATTATTTACACAATCCCAGATTGCGAGAGCAGAAAAATGAAGGAAGGAAAAAATATAGCGCTTGTAGCCCATGATAATAGAAAGCATGATCTGGTGGAGTGGGTGGAGTGGAATTACAGGATACTTCTCGACCATAACCTGATTTGCACCGGAACAACAGGCATGATGATTGAAACCGTGCTGACCCAAAAGCTCGAAAAGGAAAATTCCAATCAATTCCTGAAATCGATTATCAAGCTCAAATCAGGCCCTTTGGGCGGCGACCAACAGCTAGGCGCCATGATTACGGACGGTGGGATTGATGTGCTGATATTTTTCTGGGACCCGATGCAGCCGCATCCCCATGATGTCGATGTCAAGGCGTTGTTGAGAATAGCGGTTGTCTATAATATTCCCATAGCCTGCAATCGATCCTCCGCAGATTTCATTATCTCCTCTCCTTTAATCAACGAGAGTTATGAAGCCAAGTTGAAGGACTATTCGGATTACTTAAAAAGAAAGATCGAGTAAATAGTATCACACTGAAAATACTCATCAACAAATCGGTAATTTGCACTATTCCGCCGCCAGGTTACGGTTTGTGCCAGTACCATTTTAATTCAGTCACGGCATCATGTTGAGAACGTGTTAGTATTGAACTGGAAATAAAGAGTTATTTGGGAGCTTCGTCTCCCACCTCTTCGTATTCATCGTCCAGATCGAGATCGGGATAAAGTTTTGCCACGCACTCCGGGCAAATGCCATGGCTGAATTTTGCCTCCGTGTGTTTCTGGATGTACACTTCAACCTGATTCCAAAATCCTTTATCATCTCGAATCTTTTTGCAACTGGAGCAAATGGGAACAATACCGTGAAGCGTTTTGATCTCATCCAATGCTGTTTGTAGTTGTCCTATCAGCTTTTCTTTTTCGTGTTGCGTTTGAACGCGCACTG